>DASZPP010000218.1:0-5019 GCA_035549975.1 Opitutus sp. | reverse complement strand
GTGGTCCGGCGGGGCGATGTGGCTCGCGGCGTTTTTCGTGGCGGGCTGGCTGTACACCTTTCGCTCCGCGGTGGTGAACCGGCTGCGCTGGGTCTTTGCGGCGGCATTCGCGGTCTCGCTGCTGGCGCAGGCGGCGTTGAACTCGGGTGAAAGCGAACGCCTCGCGACCGGCTGGCTCGCGCCGCTGATGATCGTGTTCGGCGCGGGGTTCTTCTTCGTGCTGCTGGGCAGCAATGCGACGCTCGGTCGCTGGCCGCGGCTCTGCGCGGCGGTGCTGCTGTTCGCGCAGGCGCTGCCGTTGCTGCACGACGTGATGGAGCCGCGGCGCCTGCATTTTCAATATCCGCCGTATTTCCCCGGCTTGTTCATCGGCATGCGCAATGAACTGGCGCGACGCGACCACGCGGGCCGCTTCGGCGTGATGGCCGACGTGCCGGCGGGCGTGGCGTGGTATGGGAGCCAGCGGACCTGGTCGCAGCCGGAGAAGCTGCATGATTTTTACGCCATCACGCTCGAACAGCCGCTCGGGGAACTGCTGCTGACGCCGCACACGCTGGACCGGCCGTTTCTCTCGGAGTTGGAGGCGAAGCCGGTGCAGCCGGGCTCGCTGCGCACGATGACGGATCGCTTCGGGGAGTGGGGCCGGGTTTACGCGGGGTTGCTGACGGGGGTGCTTCCCCGCGAGTTCCCGCTGAGCGTCCCGCAGAAACTGGCGGAGAACCTTTACGTGATGCTGAACCCGGCGCTGCCGCCGGCGGCGGGAAAATAATTGCTTCGACCCACGGGCCCCCACAAGTTCGCCGCCGTCCGACTCTTCAACCGATGAACCATGCGCGTTTGATCCTGGCTGCAGGTTTTTTGGCCGCGGTGCCGTTGCGAGCGGTCTATGCGCCGCTCCCCGATCTCGACCAGGGCAAGGACTGGACCGTCACCGTCCGCGCGGGCGTGTCGCACGACAGCAACATCTTCGGCGCGCGCGAAAGCACGGTGCCGGGGCTCGCGCCGATCAGCAGCACGGTTTACGAGGTGGCGCCGCGTTTCGCGTTCAGCGGCTCGCTCAACGACCAGACGTTCGCGGAATTCAACTACACGCTGACCGTCGACCATTTCACCGACCGGCCGGGGGACAAGACGCTGGACAGCCACGCCGTCGTCGCGCGGATCGCGCATGCCTTCAGTGCGGACACCGACATCGACCTGAGCGACCAGTTTCAGGTTTCCAAGAATCCCGAGTCGCTGCTCGCGGGCGTCACGGCGAACACCGACCAGTCCTACAAGCTGAACGAATTCGACGGCCGGTTCCACACGAGCCTCGCGCCGAAAATCGGCGGGGCCGCGAAAGTGCGCAGCATCCTCTTTCGCTACGACAACGGCAACCTCGCCCGCTCGCTCGACCGCGTGGAAATGCTCTACGGTCTCGAAGGCACCTACGACCTGCTGCCGGAGCTGAAAGCGGTCGCAGAATACCGGCACGAGGATGTTTACTACGACACGCAGGGGGAGATGAAGAACAAGCGCTCCGACTTCGCGATGGCGGGCTTCGATTATGCGGTCGCGAAGAAAACCTCGCTGAGCGGCCGGCTCGGCGGCGAGTGGCGCACGCGCTCGGGCCAGCCCGATACGGACGGGCCGTATGCGGAGTTTTCCGCGAAATACGACTACGCGCGGAATTCTTTCCTCACCGCCGGCTACGTCCACGAGTTCGAGGAGACGTCGAACGTCGACCTCTACAACGACACGCGCGTGAACCGTTTCTTCGTGAACCTCCAGCATGCGCTGAGCGCGTTGATCATCGCGTCCGGCTCGGTCACCTTCGAGCCGTCGGTGCTGCAGGGGCGGCGCGGCAACCCCGATCGCGACGAGACCACGACGCGCCTCGGTCTCGCGCTGTCCTGGGTCCCGACGAAACACGCCTCGATCTCGGCGAGCTACGATCACGACCTCGTGAATTCCGACGACCCGTCGCGCGGCCAGAAGCGCGATCGCTACGGCCTCTTCGGGGCTTACGCGTTTTGAGCGCCGGCCGCGGCGAGCGCACTGCTCTCCGGCTTGGGCGCGCAATGCGTTGTTTTTCGTCGGCAGCGAGCTTGCTCGCTGCGCAGTCGCGCCAGCGAGCTGGCGGCCTGCAGGCTGCGTAATCAAATCGGAAGGCCGTGGCGGCGAGCGTCCGATGGCCGCCAGCCCGCGGCCGAAATCCGCCCAACCCGCTGGCCGGCCGACGCCGGGCACAATGAGCTTGCCGGGTCCGAGGGCGGGGCGTTGCCTTCCGGCGGTTTCATGCCCTCCAATTCCGCCAGCAAGGAAAGCGCCTCGCTCGCCGATTTCCTGCAACTTCTCCGGCAACGGTGGGCCCTGATCGCGCTCATCCTGGCGCTGGTCGTGGTGACGACCGCGGCGGTGACGGCGTTCCTGCCGCGCTGGTATCTCGCGACAACGAAGATCCGCGTCGAGAAGCCGGAGGGGGAGGTGAAGCTTTTCCAGGCGCAGACCGCCAGCTACTACGATCCGTATTTCCTGCAGGATCAGTTCAAGATCATGCAGTCCGAAAAGATTCTCTACCCCGTCATCGAGAATCTGAACCTCAACACGCGCCTCGCGCCGCGGCTCGGCGCGAGCGGCCCGCTGTCCTCGGCGATCACCTATCGCTACCTGACCAATGAAATGCTGCGCATCGAGTCGCAGCGCAGCTCGTCCCTGATCGAGATCAACGTCTACGCGCAGGATCCCGACCTCGCCGCGGCGATCGCGAACGAGATTGCGCGCGTCTATTCCGACGATCGCATCGCCCTCGCCACCTCCGAACAGCGCGAAGGCCTCTCGCATCTCCAGCAGGAGCTCAAACAGCAGGAGGAGGTGGTCACGAAGCAGCGCGACGCCGTGGAGAAGCTGCGCAAGGACCTGAACATCTCCGGCGTCGACCTGAACGCCCGCTACTCCGACATGGAGATCGAGACGCTCCGCCAGATGCAGAATTCGCTCATCGCGCTCAGCGTCGACGCGATCGGCCGGCGGACGCGCTGGGAGCAATTCAAGAACATCCCGCCCGACGAGCGCGTCAACCTCGTCAACTCCGAGCTGATCCAGGACCCGAACATCCAGAGCCTCCTCCAGGCCTACCTCGTCGCCGACCAGAACGTCACGAAGCTCAAGGCGCGCCTCGGCTCCGCGCACCCCGACCTCGTTGCCGCCGTGGAAAATCGCGCCAAGATCAAGGAGCAGCTCGACGCCCAGCTCCGCGGCTACGAAAACGCGCTCGAGATTTCCTACAAGGAAGCCGACTCGCGCGTCGCCGAGCTCAAGCAGCAGCTCGGCCAGGCCAAGGTGGATCAGATCCTCTCCGCCCGCGAGCGCATGCGGCCCTTCGAGGAGGCGGCGCAGAAGCTCGAGGACGAGACGCGGCTGTTCACCACGCTCAAGCTCACGCTGCGGCAGCGCGAAATCGATTTCCAGGTGCCGAAGCGCACCATCGAGATTCTCAACACCGCGGAGCCGCCGCGCCGCCCGAGCCGCCCGAATCTCGCGCTCAACCTCGTGCTGGCCGTCCTGTTCGGCTCGCTGCTCGGCGTCGGCACCGCGGTGTCGCTCGAATATTTCGACACGAGTTTCCGCAACGTCGCGGATGTCGAGACCCGCTTGAAGCTGCCCGTGCTGGGCGTGATCCCGTTTGCGCGCCATCCGCTCGGCGACGAAGACGCCGACCTGGCCGAGGCCGAGCCCTACCGGGTCCTGCATACGAACCTCAACCTCTCGCTCAAGGCCGGGCAGCCCGCGAGCCTGATGATTTTTTCCGCCGGGCCCGGGGAGGGCAAATCGACGGCGCTGCACCGGCTGGCGCGGGTGACGGCGCTGGGCGGCGAACGCGTGCTGCTGGTGGATTCCGATTTGCGCCGCCCGTCGCAACACCGGCTCGCCGGGCGCCCGCGCGAACCCGGGCTTTCCGAGTGGTTGCTCGATCGCCAGCCCTTTGACGCCGTGGTGCAGCGGAACCTCGCGCCGAACCTCGATTTCGTCCCGAGCGGCAGCGTGCCCGGGTTCACGCTCGGGCTGCTGCACCTGCCGCGGCTGCGGCAGTTCATCGAGGCGGCGCGGGGGCGCTACGACAGGATCATGTTCGATTCGCCGCCGATCATCGGCGTGAGCGATGCGAGCGTGCTGGCGAGCGCGGTCGATGGCGCGGTGCTGCTGATCCAGCACCGGCGCAACCCGCAGAGCATGGTGCTGCGCGCGCAGCAGATCATCGCCGGCCTGAAGACGCCGCTGCTCGGTGTCGTGCTCACGCAGGTGCCCTCGGACACCGGCGGCGATTACGGCTACTACACGGGCAACTATTCCTACTACAGCGAGCACGGCGGCCGGCGGAAGAAAACCCGGGACCGCGCGAAGCCGGACGCCGGGTCCGGCCCCGAAGGCGACCGGCTGGTGCTGCGCGAGCCGGGCGACGGCGAGAGGTGAAACCGTGAAGAGCGGACTGGCGGCGGGCTTTTTTTGCGCGCTGGCCGTCGCCGCCGGCGAGCCGGTGCGCGCCGGCGAAATCCGGGTGGCCGGAAGCGACCTGCTCGGTCCGGCCTTTGCGGATGCGCTGCGCGCGTTCACCGGCCGATCGGAGCAATCGCTCGCGCTGGCGCTGGAGGGCAGCCGCAGCGCGCTCGCGCAGTTGCGGGAAAACAAGGCCGATGTGGCGCTGGTCATGGTGCCGCCGGGGCAGCGGCTGCCGGAGGACGGTTTCCGCAGCTTCGCGCTGGCCTATCAGGTGGCGTGCGTGCTCGTGCCCGCGAACTCGCCGCTGACGCAGATCACCCTGACCGATCTCGCCGGCATCTACGGCGCTTCCGCCAGCCCGGCGCGCGTGCGATGGGGCGAGCTGGGGCTGACCGGCGATTGGTCGATGCGGGCCATCGAGCCGCAGGCGATGGCGACGGGCGCCGGACTCTCGCTCGAAATTCTCCACGAGCTCGTGCCGGCGAGTGGACGCTTGAGGGAAACAGTCGTCCAACATCCCTCGACTGCCGCATTGCTGCG
>DASZPP010000217.1:0-7322 GCA_035549975.1 Opitutus sp. | reverse complement strand
GGGCGAGGTTGCGCGGCACCGTGAAGGTTAACATCCAGTGGAAACTCTACTGCCTGGTCCACAACCTCGAAAAGCTCGGCCGCTACGGCTTCGGCCGGAACTGAACCGCCCGCCGGGAGAAAAATCCGCCCGAAAAGCGCGCCGCAAGGACGGCCACGACCGCTTTCCAGCATCTCTCGGCTCTCTCCGGTCCGACCACCGCGCCGCTCCCTCGAAAATCTCCATTAACCCCGCCCCGCCGTCAGTTTCATCCCCAACCTCGACTCCGACCCCTTTTCCGACAGTCTCGTTAGGCAAAAAATGAGGTCTTATGTTGTTCAAAAAGCGAAAAGCAAAAAGAATGAGTGTCGACGGCTGGGATGCGCTTCCATCCGACACGAGCAGCGAGTCGTCATCTTTAGCGGCTTGGCTCACGGGTTTGTTCAGGTCCGACAACACTTCGTCGCATCACAAGGCGCCCGATCCAGGGACACCGGTTGATCCGCATTCTGCGCACGGCGCTCATGATGCCGGTGGCCATCATTCCTGCGCATCGCATCATTCCTGCAGCTCGAGTCATTCCTGTGGAAGCAGCCACTAAAGAGCCCAACCAGTAGGAATGAGAAGGCGTAGCCGAGCCGCGGAAAACGCGGCAGACTACGCTTGATGAACTCGAAGACCTATACGATCGGATTGGACCTGGGAGATCGGACGCACCACGCGTGCGTCCTGGATGGAACGGGCGAGGTTGTCGCCGAGGAAGTGCTGGTGAACAGCCGCGAGGTGCTGGCCGCGTTCAGCGCGCGTTACCCGGGCGCGACGATGGTGATGGAGCCCGCTCTACACTGGCTCGCTCCTTTCCGGCAGGACAACGATTCCCACCGAACGGCGTGGAGAACGGGGGTCGCGATTTTGGCGGGTTTGGCGTTCGTGCCCACCCGTCGGCAAGAATGCCCGGCGGCCGGGTCGGGGCAGCGGCGTGCCTACCGGCGCTCCCCGGGTGAATCTTTGCGCAGCGGCTCGACCACCGCCGCGATGTCCTTGTCGCCGTGGCCCTCCGCGATGCCGCGCTCGAAAATCGCGAGCGCGGCCCGGGCGGTGACGAGATCGAGCGCGTTTTCCTTCGCGGCCGCAACCGCGTAGCCGAGGTCCTTGGCCATCAGCCGCACGAAAAAATTCGGCGTGTAGTCGGCCGCGGTCATTCGCGCGGACACTGCTTTCACCAGCGGGCTTCCCGGCGCGCCATTGGTCAACACGCCCAGTGCCGCGTCGCGGTTCAACCCGCCACGCTCGATCATCGCCACCGCTTCCGCGGTCGCCGCGACCTGCACGCCGCACATGAAATTATTGATGAGCTTGACCAGCGCCCCGCTGCCGACTGGACCGAGATGCACGACGGTCCGGCTCATCGCGGCGAGCACCGGCCGCACGCGCTCGAGCGCAGCGGCGTCGCCGCCAACCAGAAAATTCAGCTCGCCCGCCGCGGCCTGCGTCCGGCTGCCGGTAACGGGCGCGTCGAGAAATCCGACCTCCGCCTTTTTTGCCGCACTCGAAAGCTCGCGAATCCAGCCGGGCGTCACCGTGCTCGACTCGATGGCGATCGCGCCGCGTTTCGCCCCCGCCAGCGCGCCGTTCTCGCCCAACCACACGGCGCGGGCCGCAGCGTCGTCGGCCACCATGCTGACGATCACGTCGGCCTTGCGCGCCGCCTCACGCGGGTTGCCGGCGAGGCTCGCGCCCGCGTTCCCCAACGGTTCGGCTTTCGCGCGGCTGCGATTGTAAACGGTCACGGCAAAGCCGGCGGCCAGAAGTCGGCGCGCCATGCCTCCGCCCATGATGCCGAGACCGATGATGGTGACGTGCGTGTTTTTCGTTTCCATGATTCAGAGCGGCTTCGCAGCGACGAAAGGCATCGGACCGCGTTCGACGAGCAGTGGATTGCGCAGCGGTCGGCCGAAGCCTTCGAATGCGATCTGCATCACGTCGCCGTCCTCGAGCCGGATGCCGGCGCCGAAGCTGAGGCTGCACGCACCGAAGTAGTGGACGTGCACGTCGCCGGGCCGGCGATGGGCGTCGAACTTGAAATGATGGTGTTCGATGTTCGCGAGGCTGTGGCACATCTCGGCCTCGCCGCTGGCGATCGGTTGCGACCAGAGTGTCTGGCCGGCGCGCTCGATTGTCACGGTCCCCGGCACGGAATCGAATGCCGGATCGAGCACGAGTTCGGGGCCGAGCGAACTGGTGCGAAGCTTCGAACCGGCGAGATTCAGGTAATTCTTTTTCTCGAAAACGTGATCGGAAAATTCGTTGCCGATCGCCATGCCGAGCCGCCGCGGATTCCCGGCCGCGTCGATCAGATAGACGCCCGCGATCTCGCCCTCCTCGCCGCCGTCCTCGGCGTGCGCCGGCCAGTCGAGGGTTTCGCGGTGCGCGCGCAGGTTCGTGCCGCAGCCCTTGTAGAACCATTCCGGCGCGATGCCGGCCGCGCCCGCCGCGGGCTTCCCGCGCTCCACGCCCCAGCGAAACATCTTCATGCTGTCCGTCTCGTTCTCCGCCGCCGCATGCATCGCATTGCGATTCTTCGCGCTGCCGAGGTGTGTCAGCCCGGTGCCCGACACGAGGCAACGGGCCGGCTCGGGATGATCGACCGGCACCAGCAGCCGCCACGGCGAGGCGCCGGCGTGGATCGGACCGTAGTCGAGTCCTTCGCCGGTCGCCCGGCGCGCGACGAGGTCGGCGAGCGCGAGCCCGCTCGCCACGGCTTCCTGCGCGAGCCCGAAAACGGACTGGGCGTTTTCGAGCAGCCGCAGCCGCGGCTCCTCGACGATTGCGACGCGCCGCTGATTCTCGCAACGGAGTTGGACAAGCCGGATCATCGTTTCGGTCTGGAAAAATCAGGGCTCAGCCCGTGACTTCGAATTGCTTGAGCTTCTCCTCGTCGACCGTCAGCCCGAGTCCGGGCCGGTTCTCGTCGAGGTCGATGAAGCCGTCCTTCGCGACCGGTTCGCCCTTGAAGATATACCAGAAGAGCTCGTTGCCGACCTCGACGTCGACGGGCGGAAAGTATTCCGCCATCGGCGAGTTCAACGATGCCATCACGACATGATAGTTGTGCATCTGGCCGGCGTGCGGGATCACCGGAATCTGGTGCGCCTCGGCGAGCGCGGCGATCTTGCGCGCCTGCGTGAGCCCGCCGACGCGGTTCGTGTCAAACTGGATCACGTCCACCGCGCGCGCCTCGATGAGCTCGCGGAAACCGTGCAGCGTGAACTCGTGTTCGCCGCCCGAGATCGGGATGCGCCCGAATCGTTTTAGCTCGGCGTAGCCGTGAATGTCGTCGGGGATCACCGGCTCCTCCAGCCAGCGCAGGTTGAACGGCTCGAGCAGCGGAATCATCCGCTTCGCGTAGTCGAGATTCCAGCCCATGTAGGCATCGGCCATCACGTCGATCCCGTCGCCGACGGTTTCGCGCACGGTGCGGACGAGCGCGACGTTCTTCTGCATGCCTTCGGCGCCGTCGACCGGCCCCCAGCCGAACCGCAGCTTCATCGCCTTGTAGCCCTCGCCCTTGTAGCGCGCGGCTTCGCGCGCGAGTTCGTCGAGCGGCGTGCTGTAGAGGCGGGAGCTGTAAACCGGAATCCTCGGCTTCGTCCGCCCGCCGAGCAGCCGGTAGACGGGCTGCCTCGCGGATTTGCCGAGCAAATCCCACAGCGCGATGTCGACCGCGCTGATCGCGACCATCGCGATGCCCTTGCGGCCAAACGCCATCGTCTTCCGATACATGTGCTGCCACAAAAACTCGAGGTCCCACGGGTCCTGTCCGATGAGCAGCGGCTTCAGATAAAGGTCGATCACCTCCTTCGTGATCCGCGGCGAAAGTGCGGCGTTGCCGAGGCCGACGAGCCCGTCGTCGGTGAAGATCTCGACGAGCACCCAGCCGTGAAAGGTGAACGTGCCCATCGTCGCCCGTGAAAGCATCGGCGCAACGAGATCCATCGGGTTGGTGCAGAAATGCGGCGGCAGCGGCACGGTTTTGCCGCGCCACTCGACGACGCGCGTGCGGATAGCGGTGATTTTCATGGATGAATTCTGGAAAACGAAAAACCGTTCATGCCACGATCCGGACCGGCAGCGGCTCGAGCCGGCGCACGGTTGCGAGAATCAGCAGGAATCCCGCGATGTGCAGCGAGCCGGCGATCACGAGGATCGGCGCGTAGCTGAACCCGTGGTCGAGCAGATAACCCGCGAGCTGCCCGAGCACGACGCCGCCGAGCGCGCCGCCCAGCCCGACAAAGCCGGCGACCGTGCCGAGCGCCTCGCGCGGAAAGAGATCGGTGGGCAGGATCATGACGAGCGTGGACCACGATTGCTGGCCGAAGAACGCGATGCTGAAAAGCACGATCACCCACGCCACCGGGACATGCGGCACGAGCATGACGCACGGCATCATCACGGCGCTGAGCCCGAGCGCCGTCTTCCGCGCCGCATCGACGGACCAGCCGTGGTGCAGCAGCGCGCTCGAAAACCCGCCGCCCACGAGGCAGCCCACCGCCGCCGCGGCGAACGGAATCCACGCGACCGCACCCACGCCCGCGATGTTGAAGCCGCGCGCATCGAGCAGGTATTTCGGCAGCCAGAACATGTAGAAATACCACGCGGCATCCGTGAGGAACTTCGCGCCGACGATGCCCCGCGTCTCGCGAAACCGCAGCAATTCGCGCATCGGCACCGGCGCCGTCCGCTCCGCCGCCGCCGCCGGACCCGCGCCTTCCGCGGGTGTGAAATACGCTCGCGCCCACCAGACCGTCCAAAGCAACCCGAGCCCGCCCGTGATGAAAAACACCCAGCGCCACGACGCGAGGCCGAGCCAGTGGACGTTGAGAATCACCAGCGCGATCAAGGGCGGCGCGAGGATGCCGCCGAGCCCGGTGCCGGCGTTGATGATGCCCATCGCCGTCGCGCGATCGCGCACGGGAAACCATTCCGCCACCACGCGCGTCGCCGCCGGAAAACCGCCGCCCTCGCCCATCCCGAGCAGCAGCCGGCTCGCCGCCAGCGCGATCAGGCCGCCCGCCAGCCCGTGGCTCGCGCAGGCCAGCGACCACACGACCATGATGATTAAAAATCCGCGCCGCGTCCCCAGCGCATCGATCAGCCGCCCGCCGCCGACATACATGAGCCCATAGGTGAGGAGAAACGCCGAATCGAGAAACGCCTTCGCCGAGTTCGTGATCGGGATCGTTTTCCCGATTTCACCAATCGCCACCGGCAGCGTCTGGCGGTCGAGGTAGCTGACCGTGATCGCCGCCGCGGCCAGCAGGGCAATGTGCCAGCGCGAGATCGACGGGCCGCGACGGGATTGAGCCTCGAGCGTCATGACAGGTGGGGTCTCCATCAACCGGCGCACCGCACCAGCCGGACGCGCCCGACGCCAGCATCAACCTCCGGGACCGTCACACCCGGCGGCCTTGCGATTTGGTCGATGCCGGCCTTCATGCGCCGCCGGACGCAGCAACCACGCCGGCGTTGCGTACAACTCGTGTCTTCAACCCGATTCCGCGTCCCCCGCCTTCAGGCTTGTTCGCGAACCTCCTTCACCCATTAAGGTCTGCCAGCACCTCTCCCACCATGCTCAAGGAATTCCGTGAATTCGCCCTCCGCGGCAACGTCGTCGATCTCGCGGTCGGCGTGATCATCGGCGGCGCCTTCGGCGGCATCGTCAACTCCATCGTCAACGACATCATCATGCCGCCGGTCGGCCTGCTCATCGGCGGCGTCGATTTCTCGAATCTTTTCATCGTGCTCAAGGAAGGCGCCAAAGCCGCCGGTCCCTACGCCTCCGTCGCCGCCGCGAAAGCCGCCGGCGCCGTGACCTTCAACTACGGCGTCTTCATCAACACCGTGATCAATTTCACGATCGTCGCCGTCGCGGTGTTCGCCCTGGTCTCGGTCATGCACAAGCTGCACCGGCAGCATCCCGCGCCGCCGCCCGCGCCGCCGCGCTCCGAGGTTCTCCTCGAGGAAATCCGCGACCTGCTGAAGAAAAAATAAATTCCGGCCGGAGGGTTGAACCACGGAGGCACAGAGGACACGGAGACCGGAATGAATTTGGCTCCGTGTCCTCTGTGCCTCGGTGGTTCAATGATTCAACTCACAAGAACACCCACGCCGCGATCGCCAGGATCGGCAGCAGGATCGGCAGGCTGAACTTGAAAATGTAGCCGAAGAACGTCGGGCAGTGCACGCCCGCGTCGTGCGCGATCGACTTCACCATGAAGTTCGGCCCGTTGCCGATGTAGGTCATCGCCCCGAAAAACACCGCGCCCAGGCTGATCGCGACGACGATCTCCGGATGCGTTTCGAGCAGCACACCCACCGCGCGCCGGTCGTAGCTGCCGCCGCCAGCCGCGGCCTCCGCCCCGGTTTCATGGACGAACGAGCTCTCGCCGAGCTGCAGGAAATTCAAATAGGTCGGGGCGTTGTCGAGCACCGACGACAACGCACCCGTCGCATAATAATACTGCCGCGGCTGCTTGAATCCGAATTCCTGTCCGTGCGCCTCGAGATAGTTGAGCGCCGGCATCATCGTCGCAAAAATCCCGATGAACAAAAACGCCACCTCCTTGATCGGCCCGAAGCTGAACTGGTTCTGCTCGTGGATCGGCTTCGCCGTCAGCCGATACGAGGCCGCCGCCGCGGCCACCATCAGGATTTCCCGCGCGAAGAACCGCTCCGGCACGAACACCGCGCCGACGACGACGGCGAGCAGCGCGACATTCATGAGTCCCTCGATCCTGAATGAGTCGCGCTCCCTGATCTCCGCCTGGATCCGCTTCGGCGCGCGCCGGAAGCTCCGCCGGTCGAAAACATAAAACACCCCGAGGATCAGCCCGACGGTAAACAGCCACGCCGGCCACACGTGCTCGACGAGCCAGAAAAACGGCACGCCGCGCAGATAGCCGAGAAACAGCGGCGGATCGCCGATCGGCGTGAGCGAGCCGCCGACGTTCGACACGACGAAGATGAAGAAAATCACGTGAAACGCGCTGATGCGGATCTTGTTCATCCGGATCCACGGCCGGATCAGCATCATCGACGCGCCCGTCGTCCCGATGATGTTCGCCGCCACCGCCCCGATCGCAAGGAACACGACATTCTCCCACGGCAGCGCCTCGCCCTTCACCCGCAGGTGGATGCCGCCCGACACCACAAACAGTGATCCGATCAGCACGATGAACGAGACATACTCGTGCATCGTGTGCCCCAGCATCGCCGCGCCCGCCGGCACGACGAACATGTAATACGCCGCCACCGCGGCCGCGAGCCCGACCGCCACGAAAGGA
>DASZPP010000216.1:0-1556 GCA_035549975.1 Opitutus sp. | reverse complement strand
CCGCCCGCCACCGCATGCCGAAGCTCACCGCTCTCGAAAGCCATTTCGCCGCCCTGCGGGCGTGCCATCGTTGTCCGCGCATGAACCCTCCGGTCGTGGTCGGCCGGCCGGTCGCGAGCCGGGTGCTGCTGGTCGGCCAGGCGCCTGGCGACAAGGAGCCGAAGCTCGGCCGGCCGTTTGCGTGGACGGCGGGCAAAACGCTCTTCAAATGGTTCACCGAGGCGCTGGGTTGGACGGAGGACGAGACGCGCGACCGCGTCTACTTTGCGGCGGTCTGCCGGTGTTTTCCAGGCAAGCGGCCCGAGGGCGGCGACCGCGTGCCCGCGCCCGAGGAGATCGCGAATTGCGCCGGCTGGCTGGAGCGCGAGTTCGCGCTGCTCCGGCCCGAACTCGTCCTGCCCGTCGGCAAGCTCGCGCTCGCGCAGTTTCTGCCGCCCGCGCCGCTGGCGGATTTGATCGGGAAAAAATTTCACATCGAGTATCGCGGCCATGCGGTCGATTGCATTCCGCTGCCGCATCCGTCCGGGGCTTCTCCGTGGCACCGGATCGAGCCGGGCCGGACGTTGCTGCGCCGCGCGCTCGCGCTGATCGCCGGCCATGCGGCGATTCGCGCGGCGTGATCGTCGGGCGAAAGGAAAAATCCTTTGACCCTTGTTTTTGCGGATGGCACGGATTGCCCGTTTCCCGCATCATGCCCAACCGTAAACCCGTGGCCAAGTCCCTCTGTGTCCTTCTCGTTGCCCTCGTGCTCGCGGCGCCACTGCTCCGCGCCCAGATCGAGCGCCTCACGCCCGACCAGATCGAGTTGGTGAACAAGAAATGGCCGGGCGCGAAGAAAACGAGCACCGGCATCCGCTACATCATCCAGAAGGAAGGCGATGGCGAGTCGCCGAAGCAGGGCGACACGGTCGGCGTCTGCTACATCGGCACGCTGCTCGACGGGAAGAAATTCGACGAACACCTCGATCGCGACCAACCGCTCGCCTTCCGGGTCGGACGCGGCGAAGTGATTCCGGGGTGGGATCAAATTCTTCCGGCGATGAAACTGCACGAGAAGCGGCTGGTGATCATTCCAAGCGACCTCGCGTATGGCTCGCGGGGACGCGCGCCGGACATTCCGCGTGATGCCGTGCTCGTGTTCGAGATGGAGCTCATCTCGATCAAGCATCCGGAATAGCGCTGGTGGCGGCGAGCAGGCGACGTTGCGCCCAGAGGTTGTCGGCAGTGTAGAGCCCGAGGCCGCACCAGATGAATCCGAAGGCGGCCGCCTGCTGGGACGAAAACGGCTCGTGGTAAAACCAGAGCCCGATCGCGAACTGCAAGGTGGGCGCGATGTATTGCAGGAAGCCGAGCGTCGAAAAACGAATGCGCCGCGCCGCGTAGGCGAAAAGCAGCAGCGGCACCGTCGTGATCACGCCGACGCTCAGCAGGAAAGCGTGGGTGACGAGGCCGGCGTGGCCGAAGGCGCCGGTGCCAGTGTGTTCGCGCCACAGCAGAAACGCGATTGCCGCGGGCGTCATCAGCAGCGTCTCGAGCCCCAGGCCGGTCAGCGGACC
>DASZPP010000215.1:0-21001 GCA_035549975.1 Opitutus sp. | reverse complement strand
CTCCCCATCTCCGCTTTTCGCCGACGCACCCGATGCCCGCGACCGCCGCCTACCCGCCGCAGGATCGGCCACGGCCCAAATGGCCGCGGCGCATGCGCTGGTTCAAACGCGTCGCGCCGGGTTTCGCCGCGGTGTTCGTCGTCGCCGTCGTGACCGCGGCGATCGTGCAGGCTCGCCACGACCGCAGCGTCGCAGCGGAGTATCCCGCGCCGGGCCAGCTCGTCGACATCGGCGGGTGCCGGCTCCACGTCATCGAACGCGGCTCGGGGCCGGCGGTCGTGTTCGAGGCGGGCGCGGGCTGCTGCGCGCTCGATTGGGACGCCGTCCAAACCCCGCTGGCCTCCGTCGCGCGGACGATCGCCTACGATCGCGCGGGCAACGCCTGGAGCGATCCCGCCCCGGCTCCGCGCACGCCGCCGCAGATCACGGACGAACTGCACACGCTGCTGCATCGCCTCGGCGTGCCGCCGCCCTACGTGCTGGTCGGCCACTCGCTCGGCGGCATCTACGTCCAGGTTTTCGCACGCCGGTTTCCCGACGAGGTCGCGGGACTGGTGCTCGTCGATTCAAGTCATCCCGAGCAAGGCAAGCGGATGGGTGGCTTCGCGCCGGACCTCACGCCCTTGATGATCGCGCTGGCGCCGCTCGGCGTACAGCGCCTGTTTCTCCGCGGCGGCGCGCCGGCAATCTATCGACCGGACGTCTGGAAAGCGCGCCAGGCGGTGCTGGGTCGCACCGAGAGCGTCCGCGCCGCCGCGCGCGAGGTCCACGCGATCATGGGCGCGCCCGCCGACGGCTCGCAGTTGCGACCGCTCCCCCGCCCGATTCCGATCATCGTGCTGACGCACAGCCAGCCGCTCCTCGGCCTTCCTGCGGAAAAGGCCGCCCGCTTCGAAGCCACCTGGCGAACGCTGCAGCGGGAACTCGCCCTCCTCTCCCCGCGCGGTGTCCAGCGCGTCGTTCCGAACAGTTCGCACATGATCCCGTTCGGTCAGCCGGCCGCGATCGTCGACGCCGTGAAGGAAATCCTCGGGACGTTGCCGCCACCCCGACCCTCGGCGCGCAACTGAGTCTGTTGAGCCGGCTGCGCGCATGACCGAGCGCCTTTTCATCGCCCTGCCCCTGCCCGAATCCGTGCGCATGCTCGTCGCCGGACTCGCAGTCCCCGCACGCGACCTCCGCTGGACGCCGCCCGAACAGCTCCACCTCACGCTTCGCTTCCTCGGCGACACGCCCGCGGAAAAAATCGATCCGCTGGTCCCGCGCCTCGCCGACATCCACGTCGAGCCCTTCCTCCTTTCGCTCGAGGGCGCCGGCGCGTTTCCGCCGAAATCCGCGCCGCGCATCCTGTGGCTCGGCCTCGGCTCGGGCCATCCGCGGCTCCACCAGCTTCGCCAGCGCGCCGATGATGCGCTTCTCGCCGCCGGACTCGACGTCGACCTCCGCAACTTTCACCCGCACCTCACCGTCGCCCGTTGCGCCGACACGCCTGCGGCTGCCAGCGCCGCCGCCCAATGGTTGAAATCTCACCACGACTTCGCCGGACCGTCGTTTCGCATCGAGTCTCTCGAACTGCGCGCGAGTGAGCTCCGCCCGGCCGGCGCGCTTCACCGCACGCTCGCTTCCTTCCCACTCGCGAAATAGCCCGGCTTCGCCATGCTTTCCGCATGCTCGTCATCCGCCGCCTCGTCGACCGGCACAAGGCCTACACCGGGATCTTCCTGCCCGGTGAACCGCCGAAAATCTTTCCGACGAGCGACCACGAGCACGCCCGCATCCTCGAGGTCTACAAGCAGGACCGGCGTCACGAGGGAATCCTCAACGACTTCTTCGACTTCGACCTCGGCCGGCGTCCGCCGCCCGCACAACGCTGACCGCGCTGGAACACCCGCCCGTCGCAAGTTCCGTTCCGCTCGAATCGCCGTGCCATCCGTTCGCCCCAAAGGGCTTGTCTCAACAGGCTCAACCTGTTTAATCAGTTGAATCATGAAAAAGATCGAGATCAGCGATGAGGTCTACGCCGCCCTGCAGGACCTCGCCACCGGCTTCCATCGCACGCCTGATCAGGTGCTTGGATCCTTGCTTCACGTTCCGGCCTCGGCTCCCGACGCCGCCGAACCCATCGCCGCTTTCATCCTCAGCCCCGAATTCCGCGCCAAGTTCACCGACGCCGACAAATACATCGCGATCCTGAGCTGGGCCGCCGCCCGCCATGCCGGCGAGTTTGGCGAGTTCATCCGCAGCCTGCCCGGCGGCCGGCGTTATCTCGGCATGTCGCGCGACGAGGTCCTCGAACGGTGCCGGCACAACCAGGCCCGCCAGATCGATGGCACACCCTACTGGGCCGTGATGAACCTCGACACCGCCACGAAGCGCCGCTTCCTCGCGCGCGTCCTCGAATTCATCGGCTACCGCGAAGCCGTGATCGATTTCGTCTCCGCTGCGATCGGCATGAAAAGTCCCGCGCGCGGCCGCCTCGGCGCCCTCGTCGCCTGATCCGGCTCACCGCATCCGCGCAAACAACCACAGCGCCACCGCCGTCATCCCGATGTTCGGCACCCACGCCGCGGTGGCCGGATCGACGATTTGCCGGGTCGCGAGCGAGGTGCCCACGTTGGCGAGAATGTAGTAGAGGAAGAAAAGCCCGATCGACTTCGACGCACCCACCGCCGGATTCACGCGCACGCCCGTGACGGCGAACGGGATCGCGATCGCAATCACGATCAGCGGCGCGAACGTGTCCGCGATCAGCCCGAAATACCGCACCGCATACGGCACGCCCTTCGGGTTGTGCTCGATCGCGAAGTAGGCCATCAGCCGCCGCAACTGCGGCAGCGACAGATCCACCGGCCGGCGGTCGATCAGCAACATCAGCGTCGGGTCCTCGCGAAAATGCTCCTCCGTGATCTGGTCGAACGGCTCCGTCGCCACCAGCTCGCCGGTCGCCGGGCGGAAGGTCAGCCGCCGTCCGTGCTTGAACACCCAGCCGTGCGCCGGATCGAGCCACGCTTCCGACGCCACGATCCGCGTGTGCTCGCGCCGCTGCGCATCGAGCAACGACACCGTCACGCCGTAGCCGTGCTGCGTGAGCTGGCTGTAGCGGTTGAAAAACCACATCCGGCCCGCCGGGCTGTCGAAGCCCACGCTGTAAACCGCGCCCACCCGGTCCGGCGCCTGCGTGCCCGACTCCATCCGGAATTGCAGGTTGTCCTTCAACCGCGCCGACGCCTCGACCGACCACGGCACCACGCTCGTGTTGAGCCACCACGAGAGCGCGCAGGCGGCGAGGCCCAGCGCCCACACCGGCGCCGTGATCCGGCCCAGGCTCACGCCCGCCGCGCGGAGCGCCGTCAGCTCGTTGGCGCGATGCAGCTTTCCCAGCACGAACATCAGCGACACCAGCAGCGCCAGCGGCAGCGCCAGCGCGAGGAAGCTCGGCACGGTCACGAAGACATACATCCACAGATCCAGCGCGCGCGCCCCCAGCTCCCGCATCGAGCGGAAATCGTCATACAGCACCTGCACGAGCAGCAGCCCGATCGTCGCGCACAACACGAGCCCGAGGATCGTGAGCCATTCGCGCAGCAGATGCCGGTCGTAGGTGTTCAACCGCCCCGATCAAACCACCCGCGTCGCCGAAAGCAACCAGCGACCGCGCCTCGATCTTCGCGGCCGCGTTCATTTGGTTGAAAATCTGCTGTCAGCCCCGTTGTCTCCGCTCTCCGTTCCCTCCGTTCCCTTTTCATGGCCCGCCGCCTTCGTCTCTTCGCCGCCGCCGCGCTCCTGCCCGTGATCGCCGGCTGCTCCCGCGAAACCAACACCATCAAAATCGGCGAATACGCCTGCCTCACCGGCAAGGAGGCCGGCCTCGGCCAGCCGTCCCACGAGGGCACGTTGCTGGCCGTCGAGGCCATCAACGCGTCGGGCGGCCTCCTCGGCCGGAAACTCGAGCTCATCACCGAGGACACCCAGTCGAAGCCCGGCGAGGCCGGCACTGCCGTGCGCAAGCTCATCGCCCGCGACAAGGTCGTCGCCGTCCTCGGCGAGACCGCCTCCAGCCGCTCCCTCGAAGGCGCCGCGATTTGCCAGGCCGCGAAGATTCCGATGATCACGCCGTCGTCGACGAACCCGTCCGTCACGGCCACCGGCGATTATATTTTCCGCGTCTGCTTCATCGATCCGTTCCAGGGCTCCGTCATGGCCAAGTTCGCGCGCGAGACGCTGCACGCGCGCCGGTTCGGCCTTATTTCCAGCTCCTCCTCCGCCTACAGCGCCGGCCTCGCCAAATTCTTCCGCGAAGCCGTCCTCGCCCACGGCGGCGTCATCGCCGCCGAGCAGAAATACCAGGAGGGCGACAAGGACTTCAAGGCCCAGCTTACCGCGATCCGCACCGCCCGCGTCGACGCGATCTTCAACCCGGGTTACTACGCCGAGGGCGCGTTGATCGTGAAACCGGCCCGCGATCTCGGCATCGCGGCGCCGATTTTCGGCGGCGACGCCTGGGAGGCCGAGGAGCTGATCCAGCTCGGCGGCGCCGCCGTCGAGGGCGCCTACCTCTGCTCGCACTATTCCTTCGAGGACCCGTCTCCGCGCGTGCAGCAATTCGTCGCCGCGTTTCACCGGCGCTGGGGTCCCGACGCGGCGCCCGATTCCAACACGTCGCTCGGCTACGATTCCGTCCTCGTCCTCGCCGATGCCATCAAGCGCGCCGGCTCCGTCGAGCCCGCCCGGATTCGCGACGCGCTGGCCGCGACGAAAAACTTTCCCGGCGTCACGGGAAACATCACCATCGACGAACACCGCAACGCGTCGAAAGATGCCGTGATCGTCACGGTCAAAAACGGCAAATTCCACTATGTCCAAAGCATCGCCCCTTGAGGTTCACCCTCCTTTCCCCATGAGATCCCTCCGCCTCCTCCTTCCCGCCACCGCCGCCGCGCTGCTGCTCGCGTCGGGCTGTTCCCGCCAGGGCCGGTCGGCCGCCTCCGGCGACACCGGCCGCACGATCAAGGTCGGCGAATACGCCTCGCTCACCGGCAAGGAAGCCGGCTTCGGCCAGGCCTCGCACAAGGGGCTCACGCTCGCGATCGAGGAGATCAACGCCGCCGGCGGCGTGCTCGGCAAAAAGATCGAGCTCGTCACCGCCGACAACCAGACCAAGCCCGGCGAGTCCGCCACCGCCGCGAAAAAGCTCATCGCCCGCGACAAGGTCATCGCCCTCCTCGGCGAGGTTTCCTCCGGCCGTTCCCTCGAGGCCGCGCCGGTCGCCCAGGCCGCGCACATCCCGATGATCGCGCCCGCCGCCACCAACCCGAAGGTCACCGAGGTCGGCGACTACATCTTCCGCGTCTGCTTCATCGATCCGTTCCAGGGCAAGGTCATGGCCAAGTTCGCCTACGACGACCTCAAGGCGAGGAAGGTCGCGATCCTCTTCAGCGTCTCCAACGCCTACAGCGTCGGCCTCGCGAACTTCTTCCGTGACACGTTCAAGGCCGAAGGCGGCGAAGTCGTCGCCGACAAGAGTTTCTCCGAAGGCGACAAGGATTTCCGCGCCCAGCTCACCGCCGTGAAAGCGGCCAACGCCGAGGCGATCTTCGTCCCCAGCTATTACACGGAAGGCGCGCTCGTCGTCCGCCAGGCCCGCGACCTCGGCATCACCGCCCCGATCTTCGGCGGCGACGGCTGGGAGGCGCCGCAACTCCTCGAAATCGGCGGCGCCGCGATGGAAGGCGCGTTCTATTCCACTCATTTTTCTCCGGAAAACAGCGATCCTGTCGTGCAGGATTTCGTGAAAAAATACCGCGCCCGCTGGGACAACGAGACGCCCGACGCCTTCGCCGCGCTCGCCTACGACATGGGCCACGTCCTCGCCGACGCGATCAAGCGTGCCGGCACGACCGACGGCCCGAAGCTCCGCGACGCGATCGCCGCGACGAAAAATTTCCCCGGCGTGACCGGCCTCACCACGATCGGCCCCGACCGCAACGCCTCCAAGCCCGCCGTGATCCTCACGATCAAAAACGGCAAACTCGCCTTCTACAAAACCATCGCGCCCTGAGCGGCGCTCCGCGCCGCAGTTGAAAGTTGAAGGCTGAGAGTTGAAAGTGACCCGTCCGACCGATGCTCAATTTTGAGAAACTTGAGGTCTGGCGAAAGAGCATCGCGCTGGCGGACCTGGTCTATTCGCTCACCAAATCGTTTCCTCCCGACGAACGCTTTGGCCTCACCAACCAAATGCGCCGGGCCGCCGTCTCAATTTCGTCAAACATTGCCGAAGGTTCCTCTCGAACCTCCAGAACCGATTTTCGTCGCTTCATTGAAATCGCCCCCGGGTCCGCGTTCGAATTGGCCTCGCAGGTCGAAATCGCACTCGCCCAAGACTTCCTCGCACCGGAATCGCATCGCTCGATCCGCGATGCCGTCCTGGAAATCGTCCGCATGTTGAGCGGTCTCCGCGACTCGCTGAAGGATTGAATCTTTCAACCTTCAACTTTCAGCTTTCAACTCGCATCGCGTGTCCGAATTCCTCCAACAGCTCCTCAACGGCCTGTCCCTCGGCGCCATCTACGCGCTCATCGCGCTGGGCTACACGATGGTTTACGGGGTGCTGCGCTTCATCAACTTCGCGCACTCCGACGTGTTCATGGTCGGCGCCTTCATCGGCTACTATGTCGGCGACCACGTCCCCGTTGCCACGATCTGGGGCGGCCTTGTCGTCCTCGCCGCCGCGATGACCGGCTGCGCCCTGCTCGGCATGCTGATCGAGCGGCTCGTCTACCGCCCGCTGCGCCCCGCGCCCACGCTCAACGTTCTCATCACCGCCATCGGCGTCTCGCTCCTCCTCGAATACAGCGGCCAGCTCCTCTTCGGCGCCGCGCCGCGCACGTTTCCCGAGGTGTTTCCCGCCAAAAACATCGTCGTCCACCACCTCGTTCTTTCCAGCAACCAGGTCCTCGTCATCGCCGTGGCGCTCGCGCTGATGATCGTGCTCCAGCTCATCGTGCACCGCACGAAGATCGGCACCGCCATGCGCGCCGTCTCGCTCAACCCGAAGGCCGCCCAGCTCGTCGGCATCAACATCGATGTCGTCATCTCCTTCACCTTTGGGCTCGGCTCCGCCCTCGCCGGCGCCGGCGGCGTGCTCTACGCGCTCAACTATCCGTCGATCGACCCGCTCATGGGCGTCATGCCCGGCCTCAAGGCCTTTGTCGCCGCGATCCTCGGTGGCATCGGCAACATCCCCGGCGCCGCGCTCGGCGGGCTGCTCCTCGGCACGGTCGAGACGTTCGTCGGCGGCAGCCAGTGGTCCACCTACAAGGACGCGATCGCCTTCGCCGTCCTCATTGCGATCCTCCTCTTCCGCCCCGCCGGCCTCCTCGGCCGGTTCACGGTGGAGAAGGTGTGAGGATCAGAGTTGGGGGATGAATGTTGAGAGTTGAGAGACCAAATAGACCGAAGCCGCAACTCGCAATTCCACCTCCTTCTCTCATCGCTCAACTCTCAACCGAGACATGCCCCGCCCCCACCTCGCCCTCCTCGCCGCGCTGCTCGCGTCGTTCGGCGTCTATCATTTCTCCGACCGCATCGATCCCTACTTCCTCGATGTGCTCACCGGCATCGGCATCAACATCATCCTCGCCGTCTCGCTCAATCTCGTGAACGGCTACACCGGCCAGTTTTCGCTCGGCCACGCCGGCTTCATGGCCGTCGGCGCCTACCTCGCCGCCGCCGTCACGCTGTTCCTCGGTCCGCGCCTCCTCGGCGCGTCCGGCGGCACGCCTTTTCAACAGGGCCTGCTCTTCCTCGGCGCGCTCCTCGCCGGCGGCTGCGCGGCTGCCATCGCCGGCGTGCTCGTCGGCATCCCGTCGCTGCGCCTGAAGGGCGATTACCTGGCGCTCGTCACCCTCGGGTTCGGCGAAATCATCCGCGTGATTTTTCAAAACGTCGACACCCTCGGCGGCGCCCTCGGCCTCAACGCGATTCCGCCCTACACAAACATCTTCTGGGTCCTCGCCTTCGTCGCGATCACCGTCTTCGTCGTCACCTGCCTCGTGAACTCGACCTACGGCCGCGGGTTCATCGCTACCCGCGACGACGAGATCGCCGCCGAGGCCGTCGGCCTCAACACCACGCGCTACAAGATCGTCGCCTTCGTCGTCGGCGCGTTTTTCGCCGGCGTCGCCGGCGGGCTCTACGGCCACTTCAAGATGACGATCACGCCCACCGGCTTCGATTTCATGAAGAGCATCGAGATCGTCGTCATGGTCATCCTCGGCGGCATGGGCAACACGCTCGGCGTCATCCTCGCGGCGGTCCTGCTCACGCTCCTTCCGGAGGTCCTCCGCCCGATCGCAGAATACCGTATGGTGCTCTACTCGTTTCTCCTGATCGTGTTGATGCTGGCGCGACCGCAGGGTTTGTTTAATTTCCGGCTGCCCGCGTTCCGCAAGAAACCCATCATCTCATGAGCACGACCCCTTCCGAAGAATCGCTGGTCTGGCGCGGCTCGCCGTCGCAATGGACGAATTTCGGCGCGTTCTTCTTCGCGCTCGTCGTCGCCGGCTTCATCGTCGCCGCCTCCGTCCTCACCGCCGCCGGCCCGCTCATCCTCATCGCGCTCGTCCTGCCGGTCGGCTACCTGTTCGCGCGCTGGCTCGAAACCCGCAGCGAAGTCTACGAGGTCACGACCGAGCGCATCCGCTGCTCCACCGGCATCTTTTCCCGCCGCCGCAGCGAGCTCGAGCTCTACCGTGTCCGCGACTACACCGTCGTCGAACCCTTCCTCCTTCGCCTCATCGGCCGCGGCAACATCGTCATCGAGAGCGCCGATCGCTCCACGCCGGTCTTCGTCATGCACGCGGTGCCCGACGTGAACACGCTGAAGGACCGGATCCGCACGCACACCGAGCTCATGCGCCAGCGCCGCGGCGTCCGCGACCTCGAGATCAACCCGCAGTGACCGGCCCGCTCCTTCAACTCGAGCAGGCCACGATCCGCTTCGGCGGCCTCACCGCCGTCAACGCCGTCGATTTCGCCGTCGGCGCCAACGAGCTCGTCGGCCTCATCGGCCCGAACGGCGCCGGCAAGACCACCGTCTTCAACCTCGTCACCGGCGTCTACCAGCCGACCGACGGCACCGTCGCCTTCGCCGGCCGCAACCTCGCCGGCCTCGCCGTCCACGAGATCGTCGCGCTCGGCATCGCCCGCACGTTTCAAAACATCCGGCTCTTCGGCAGCCTGTCCGTCTTCGACAATGTCCGCGCCGCCTGCAACCTCCACCGCGCCACCGCGCCGCTGCGCACCCTCCTCCGGCTCGGCCGCTTCCGCGCCGATGAAGCCGCGATCACCCGTCGCGCCGAGGAGCTCCTCGACATCTTCAACCTCCGCCGCCTCCGCGACGCGCCCGCCGGCGGCCTGCCCTACGGCGAACAGCGCCGCCTCGAAATCGTCCGCTGCCTCGCGACGAAACCGAAACTCCTCCTCCTCGACGAGCCCGCCGCGGGCATGAACCCGACCGAGAAGGTCGAGCTCGTGCGCCTGATCCAGCAGATCCAAAAACAGTTCTCCCTCTCGATCCTGCTCGTCGAGCACTCGATGAAGGTCGTGATGACCTGCTGCAGCCGCATCGCCGTCCTCGATTACGGCATGAAGATCGCCGAAGGCTCGCCCGCGGAAATCCAGTCCAACCCGAAGGTCATCGAGGCCTACCTCGGCGAAGAGCACCAACCGCTGGCGCAATGACCAAAATGCCGAATGACGAATGGCGAATGACGAACCGCCGTAATCGCGCGTCTTCGATCACCATTCGTCATTCGTCATTTTCCCCCTAGCGATGCTCGCCATCTCCGACCTCCACGTCTCCTACGGTGCGATCGCCGCTCTCTCCGGCATCTCGTTCCGCATCGAGCGCGGTGCGATTGTCACGCTCATCGGCGGCAATGGCGCGGGCAAGACCACCACGCTCCGCACGATCTCCGGCCTGCACCGCGCCAAAAGCGGCTCCATCCGTTTCGAGGATCACGAGCTCACCGCCGCGCCGCCGCACCGGATCGTCGCCCGCGGCCTTTCCCACGTGCCCGAGGGCCGGATGATCTTTTCCAATCTTACCGTCGCCGAAAACCTCGCGATGGGCGCCTACCTGCTTTCCGACCGCACGCTCATCGCGCAGAACCGCGACTACGTCTTCGGCATTTTCCCGCGCCTCAGGGAACGCGCGAAGCAGATGGCCGGCACGCTTTCCGGCGGCGAGCAGCAGATGCTTGCGATCGGCCGCGCGCTCATGGGCAGCCCCAAATTCCTGATGCTCGACGAGCCCTCGCTCGGCATCGCCCCGCGGCTCATCCACACGATCTTCGAGAAGATCGTCGAGATCAACCGCACCCACGGCATCACGATCCTCCTCGTCGAGCAGAACGCCAACCTCGCCCTCGAGATCTCCTCCTACGCCTACGTGATGGAAACCGGCCGCATCGTGATGGAGGGTGAAAGCAAGACTCTCCGCAACGACCCGCGCCTCCGCGCCACCTACCTCGGCGGGTGAACACGCTTCCGTCGCCACCGCATGCCCCAGCACCTTGCCGCTGTCTCGATCGTCGTCCGGGATTACGACGAAGCGATCGCCTACTACACGCGCGTCCTCGGCTTCCGTCTCGTCGCGGACACTCCGCTCGGCGACGGCAAACGCTGGGTGCTCGTCGTCCCGCCCGGCTCCGCCGGCTGCCAGCTTCTCCTCGCCCGTGCGAAGAACGAAACCGAGCTCGCCGCTGTCGGACACCAAGCCGGCGGCCGCGTCTTCCTCTTCCTGCACACCGACAATTTCGTCCGCGACCATGCCGCCTACGTCGCCCGCGGCGTCCATTTCATCGAGCCCCCGCGCCACGAGCGCTATGGCACCGTCGCCGTCTTCGAGGACCTTTACGGCAACAAGTGGGATCTGATCGAGCCGCGCCAGCATCGGTAGGGACCCCACTCCGTGGCGTCCGCGAACGAATGTCACGAAGTCATCGCGGACGGCTCGGAGAGCCGTCCCTACCTCTTGAGCCTCAACTCGGATTCGCCGCTTCCGCCCGCCGCGCCGGCAACCGGTTTTTGATCGGCGTCACGAACCGATACTCGATGTCCCACGGAAAGTGGATCCACTTGTTCTGCTTAAACTCCTTCACGCACGTGTCCACGATCGGGCGCCCCGCCGGCTTCGCGTAGAGCGTCGCGAAATGCGCCTTCGGCAGCAGTTCGCGCACGACCCGCGCCGTGCCGCCCGTGTCCACCAAATCGTCGATCAGCAAATAGCCATCGCCGTCTCCCTGCACGCTCTTGAGGACCGTCACCTTGCCCTGTTGCTGCGCCGCGCCGCCGCCGGCCGCCGCCTCGTAACTCGTCACACAGATCGTGTCCACGAGCCGGATTTCCAGCTCCCGTGCCACCAGCGCCGCCGGCACCAGCCCGCCGCGCGTCACGGCGACGATCGCCTTCCACGAACCGATTTCGTGCAGCATCTCCGAGAGGTAACGCGCATCGCGGTGCAGCTCGGGCCAGGAAATAACGATCTCGTCTTCGTAGGGCATGCCGGATTGGGGTTGCCCTCAAGCCAGCCGACTCGCTGCCGCCCTGCCAAGCGCGATTCGTCCGTCATCGCGAAGGGCAGGCCATCCGGTTCGGTCGCGAAACTCCGCGTTCCAGCACCGCCACCGGCAGCTCGGAGAAGACGTCCGCCAGGCGCAGCTCCCGCTCGCCGGGGAAATTCCGCCCCGTCAGAACGTCGCGCCAGCCTCCCGCCGGCTCCGGCGCCAGCGCCGTGTTTTCCCAAACGAGCCCGAGCGGCGGACATCCCAACCGGCTCGCCAGCCGCGGCACGATCGCGATGACGGTCGCGTCCCCGCGCGTGCGCGCGAACGCCAGCACGTTGTCGGCAAATCGCCCCTGCGCCTTCATCGGCTGGTAGCCGCCCTCCTGAAACAATCGCGCCTGCTCCGCGCGGAACTGCAGCAGCCTGCGCGTCACCGCCAGCTTGATCGCGCCGCTTCGCCAGTCGCGCAGCAGCTCGGCGGGCGCCACGTCCGTGACCTGCGCGGCGATCGCCTGGCGCCGCGTGAAATCAACTTCGCGCCGGTTGTCCGGATCCACCAGCGAGAGGTCCCACAGCTCGCTCCCCTGGTAGAAATCCGGGACCCCCGGCGACACGATTTTCAGGACAAGCTGCGCGAGCGAGTTCATCGCACCGAGATGCGCCAGCCGCTCGGCCTGCGGACGGAAGCTCGCCAGGAATTCGCGCCCGCTCTCGGCGTCCAGGATGGCATCGATGAAACGGTCGCCCGCTTCCAGCCAGCGCTCATTCGGCTGCGCCCACGTCGTGTTGCGCTTCGCCTCGTTCACTGCCTTGCGCTCGTGCTTGCGCAACCGCGCGCGGAACGCTTCGTCCGGCGCCGCCGCGTCCGCCGGCCAGGTGGCCAGCAACGTCTGATAAAGCCGATACTCCTCATTCGCATCCGGCGCCTCGCGCCCGTCGATCATCGTCTTGTGCCGCCGATTGACCGCCCGCCATTCGGCCGTCCACACGCGCCAGTCGTGGGGCAGCTCCGACAGCGCATGCAGCCGCGCGCGCGCATCCTCACCCCATTTCGTGTCGTGCGTCGCCGTCGCCAGCAACGCGTGCGGCATCGTTTCCGCGCGCTCCGCGTTCGCCGCATGAAACGCAGCCACTGCGCCGCCAAAGCGCCCCGGGTTGCCGCCGACTTCGTTCAGCGCGACGAAGCGGTTGAACGTGTAAAACGCCGTGTCCTCGACCGCCTTCGCCATCACCGCGCCCGTGTATTGCTGAAAATCCAGCGCCCAGGCCTCCGTGTTTTCGCACTGCACCGCGGACGCGCCGTCGGGCGGATAGTCGCCGGTCAGCGCGGCGCGCGTGAATTCGAACGGTTCCGCCGCCATCCGCGGATTCCGCCCCCGCGCCACCGCGCACGCCTGCTCGACGACCCGGCGGTCGCGCGCGTCCATGTTCCCACCCGGCCGCCGGTAAGTGCGATAAACGGAATGCGCCGCCATGGTCTCGCGCACCGCCATCGCGAGTTCGTGCCGGGTCAGGTCCCGCCAGCGCCGGTCCGCGCGCGCGATCTCCGTCAGCTCACCCGCAAGCCGTTCGACCGTGTTCGCGAACAGCTCCTCGAGCACGAGCCGCTTCTTCTCGTACACGACGTCATCGAAATCCGTGGTTTCACCGCAAAACTCCGCTGCCGCCGCGGTGGACTGCGCCGCCGCGCTCGTGTCGACCAGCACGCCCGCGAGTTGCGCGATGAACTCGTAACCGGTCGTTCCATGCGCCGCCCACCCGGGCGGCAGCGACTCGTGTTCGGCGAGGATTTTTTCCACCACAACGTAGAGCGGTTTCTCGGCCGCGCCCGCGAGCGCCTGGAGGCGTTCGAGATATTCCGCCGGATCGCGCAGCCCGTCCACATGATCGATCCGCACGCCCGTCACGACTCCCTCGTCGAGCAGCCGGCCGAGCAGCGCGTGACACGCCTGGAAGACCTCCAGGTTTTCCATGCGCAGCCCGATCAGCGAATCGATCGCGAAGAACCGCCGGTAGTTCGTCTCGTGCGCGCCGGCCTTCCAATACGCCAGCCGATAGTGCTGGCGCGCGAGCAGCGCATCGAGCGCATCGAAGCTCGCCGGTTGACCCGGAACGCCGTTGAGCCCGCGCAGGTAGCCATCGAGCCGCTCCCCGCCGCCGGCGCTCGCGACGATTTCATCCTGCGTCTCCGCACTCAGCGGAAATCGCATGTCGCCGAACGCCACGCCGAGCGCGCCGCCGTCGCTGACGATCGCCAGCCGTCCGGCCTCGAGCACGCGCCCATAGTGATCATCCAGGATCGGCACGAGCACCTGCGCCGGCGCGCCGGCCTCGCTGCTCCAGTCGATGTCGAAGAATCGCGCATGCGGCGAGCGCCGGCCGTTCGCCAGCACGTCGCGCCACCACGTGTTGAGCAGCCCGGGTCCGTTGATGCCCATGTGATTCGGCACGAAGTCCAGCAGCAGGCCCATCCGGTGCGCTCGCAACGTCGCGTGCAGCCGCTCCAGTCCCGCGCGGCCGCCGAGTTCGGGATTGATCCGCCGATAGTCGTTCACGTCGTAGCCGTGCGAACTTCCGGGCGCCGACATGAACAGCGGCGAGCAGTAGCAATCCGAAATCCCGAGCGACGCCAGATACGGCAGCAGGCTTTCGAGCGCGGCGAATGGAAATTCCTTCCGCAACTGCACGCGATAGGTCGCGACCGGCACCCGCCTCGCCGTGCTCAGCGCCATGAGTCGCCGCCCCGATCGCCGGCGTCCGCCGCGACCAGCAGCACGGTCGCCGGCTCATTGCAGACGAGCGTACTGCCCTCGAGCGCAACGGAGCCGCTCGCCAGCTCGATTTGCCAGGCGTCGTCCGGCCGGAGCGCCACCCGCGCGGCGCCCCACAGCGCCGCGACGACCAGCCGCTGCCGTTCGCCGCGGGGAGGCAGATAACGGATCGTCACCGCGACGGCCGTCGCGTTCACGCACCAGCGCGTCCGTTGCTCCACCGTGGCTCGCAGCCATGCCGTGCGCTGGCGCAGGCTTGCGCGGTAAAGTTCCAGCGTGCGGGCATGCTCCTCGCCGCCGATCTCATCCCAGCGCAGTTTTGACGCCGCAAACGTTTCCTCCGACTCCGGGTCCGGCGCGCTGGCGTCGGCTGCGTGCCCGAACTCCCGCCGACGGCCTCGCGAAATCGTCGCGCCCAGCTCCCCGCCGAAATTCGTGAAGAAGAGGAACGGCGTCCCTGCCGCCCACTCCTGCCCCATGAAAATCAGCGGCGGATGCGGCGCGAGGCCCAGCAGCATCGACGCGGCCCGGAACGCCGCCGGCGAAACCAGATGCTCCAGCCTCTCGCCGTGCTCCCGGTTGCCCGTCTGGTCGTGATTCTCGATGCAGTAGACGAACGACGCCGCCGGCAGGTGCCGGCACGGTTCGCCGCGGGGTCGGTTCTGCCAGAACGAAAACGGCTGCCCCATGTAGAACCAGCCGTGTTCGAGCGTGTGCGCGAGGTCGTGCGCCGAACCGGAGAAACTGCCGAAGAAACGTTCGCGCGTCCCGGTGAGCGCGACGCGCACCTGGTGGTGAAAATCGTCCGCCCACGCCGCATCGAGCTGCCACCCGCTGCCGTCCTCGCGGCGCATGAGTTCGCAAAGATTCCGCTCGTCCTCCGCGATCACGAACGCCCCCCGCGCATGCGCCGCCGCCGCGATCTCCGCGAGGATGTGCCGCGGCGAGTCGTCCTCGATCGCGTGCGTCGCGTCGATCCGCAGGCCGTCGATCCGAAAATCGTCGATCCAGTGGATCGCGTTCTCGACGAAGAAATCGCGCACCGCCCCGCTCGAAAAATTCAGCGCCTGTCCCCAGGCCGTGGATCGTTCCGCTCGAAAATAGTCGCCAGCGAAGCGCGCCAGGTGGTTTCCGTCCGGGCCGAGGTGATTGTAAACCACGTCGAGGATCACCGCGAGGCCCCGCTCGTGCGCCGCATCGACGAACGCGCGCAGGTCGTCAGGCCGGCCGTAGCAGCGCGCGGGCGCGTAGAGCGCCACCCCGTCGTAGCCCCAGTTGCGCTCGCCCGCAAAGTCCGCCACCGGCATGAGCTCGATCGCCTCGACGCCGAGCGCGGCGACGTGGTCAAGCTTTTCGATCGCACCGCGAAACGTCCCCGCCGGCGTGAATGTGCCGACATGCAGCTCGTAGATCGCCTGCCCGCGCCAGCCCGGCCGCCGCCAGGTCTCGCAACGCCAGGCATACGCCCGCGGATCGACGCACTCGGACAACGCGTGCACGCCGTCCGGCTGAAACCGCGACGCCGGGTCCGGCAGCAGCGAACCATCCGCGAAACGGAAACCATAGCGATCACCCGCCCGGCCCGCCTCGTCCTCGCCCGTGAAGTAGCCGTCGCGGTCGCGCGCCAGCGGCAGCGTCGTCCGGCCGCCGTTCGCCAGGTGGATTTCCACCGCCGTCGACGCGTGATCCGGCGCCCAGACGCGGTAGGTCACGCCGTAGTCGTGGACGTGCGCGCCGTGATGACGCCGGGAACCCGCATCACCGTGCTCGGCGGTTGCCGCCGGCTTTTCTTCCGTCGCCATTTTTACTCCTCCGGTTTCCGGTCGCGCAGCGCGCGTCTTGCCGCCTCGCCCGAACCCGCTTCCTGCTCGAAGAGCCCGACCGAGACCGGCGGCAGCACATGCGTGTCCCCCGCTCGCAGCACGACGCCCTCCCGCGTGAATCCGTCCTCGAGCGCCGTGTCGAGCAATTGCCGCCAGCGCACATCGCGCTTGCCGGGAACCTCGACGGCGACGTCCTCGTGGTGGGCGTTGAAATAGAGGAGAAACGTCTTGTCCCGGATCGGCTCGCCGCGGTCGGCCTTCAGCTCGAGCGCGTCGCCGTTGAGCACGAGCCCGATCACCTTCGCGAAATCGGCGCCCCAGCTTTCATCGCTCATCTCCGACCCGTCGGCGTTGAACCACGTGAGGTCCTTCATGCCTCCGCCGTGCAGCGGCCGGCCCTTGAAAAAACTCGGCTGGTGGAAGATCGGATGCCCGAGCCGGAACCGGATCAGCGCGCTGGTGAACGCCGCCAGCCGTTTCGCCTCCTCGTCCTGCGGCCACGGCAGCCAGCTCGTTTCGTTGTCCTGGCAGTAGGCGTTGTTGTTGCCGCGCTGCGTTGCCGACGCCTCGTCGCCGGCCCGCAGCATCGGGACGCCCTGCGAGAAAAAGAGCGTCGCGAGAAAACTCCGCTGCACGCGCCGCCGCATGGCGCGAACGGGCTCGGGCGCATCGAGGCCTTCGTGGCCCCAGTTGTAGGAATTGTTCGCGTTGTCGCCGTCGCGGTTGTCCTCGGCGTTGGCCTCGTTGTGTTTTTCGTTGAACGAAACCAGATCGCGCAGCGTGAACCCGTCGTGCGCCGTGACGAAGTTGATGCTCGCCATCGGCGTCTTGCCGCTCTCCTGGTAGAGGTCGGAGCTGCCGCACAGCCGGTAGGCGAAGTCCGACATCGAGCCCGACTCGCCCTTCCAGTAGCGGCGCACCGTGTCGCGGTAGCGGCCGTTCCACTCGGCCCACTGGATCGGGAAATGGCCGACCTGGTAGCCGCCCTCGCCGACATCCCACGGCTCGGCGATCAGTTTCACCTCCGAGATCGTCGGGTCCTGATGAATGACGTCGAAGAACGACGAGAGCCGGCTCACGTCGTGCAGCTCGCGCGCGAGCGCGGACGCCAGGTCGAACCGGAAGCCGTCGACGTGCATCTCCGTCACCCAGTAGCGCAGGCTGTCCATGATGAGCTGCAGCACGCGCGGATGCGGGACGTTCAGCGTGTTCCCCGTGCCGGTGTAGTCCATGTAGTGGCGCGCGTCGTCCGCGACCAGCCGGTAGTAGCTTGCATTGTCGATGCCGCGGAAGGCCAGCGTCGGCCCGAGTTGATTGCCCTCGGCCGTGTGATTGTAGACGACGTCCAGGATCACCTCGAGTCCCGCAGCGTGGAGGTTCCGCACCATGGTACGAAACTCCTCCACCACCGCTCCCGGCGCGCCGTCGCGGCTGCGGTAGGTCGGATCGGGCACGAAGAATCCGATGGTGTTGTAGCCCCAGTAGTCGGTCAGCCCGCGGTCGACGAGATGCCGCGGCGACACATGGTAGTGCACGGGCATCAGCTCGATCGCGGTCACGCCCAGTTGCTTGAAATAGTCGATCGCCTGCGGACTCCCGATCCCCGCATAGGTGCCGCGCAGCGCCGCCGGGATTGCCGGCCAGAGCTGGGAAAAGCCCTTCACGTGCAGCTCGTAAATCACGGTTTCGTGCAGCCGTCGCCGCGGCGGCTTGTCGGAGCCCCACGAAAACGCCACGTCGATCACGACGGCTTTGGGCATGGCGGCCGCGCTGTCGCGTTCGTCGAACGACAGGTCGGCCTCCGCGGCCCCGACCTTGTAGCCGAAGAGTTCGTCCGCCCAACGGACCTCGCCCGCCACCGCCTTGGCGTAGGGATCGAGCAGCAACTTGTGCGAATTGAAACGATGGCCTTTCGCCGGTTCGTAGGGACCTTCGACCCGGTAGCCGTAAAGCTGCCCCGGCCGCGCTTCGGGCAGAAACGCGTGCCAGACGAAGTCCGTCCGCTCGGTGAGCCGGACGCGCGCCGTTTCCGGCCCGTCGGCCCGGTCGAACAGGCAAAGCTCGACCCCGGTCGCGTTCTCGGAAAACAACGCAAAATTCACCCCGTCGCCCGTCCAGGTGGAGCCGAGCGGGTAGTAGTGTCCACGCCATACCTTCGTCGGCTTCATGGGCGCGCCGCCGACAGGGTTTTTGCCTCGGCGTTCCCGCGGCGCGAAATCACCTCGTCCGTCCGCGGCCGCCCTTCTTGATTTTTTCCCAATCCTGCTAAACTAGCCGACTCTATCCTCAGCTCTCTCGACACTCATCCCTCAACCCTCAACTCCCTCGATGTCCACCACCGCACCGCAAAAATTCGAGTTCCAGGCCGAGATCGCCCAGCTCCTCGATATCGTCACGCATTCGCTCTACACCGAGAAGGAGATCTTCGTCCGCGAGCTCGTCTCGAACGCCTCCGACGCCCTCGAAAAGCTCCGCCACCTCCAGCTCACCGAGAAGGAAATTTTCGACGACCGGCTCGAGCTCGAGATCAACATCACGACCGACGACAAGGCGAAGACGATCACGATCCAGGATTTCGGCATCGGCATGACCCGCGCCGAGCTCGTCGAGAACCTCGGCACGATCGCCCACTCCGGCTCGAAGGCGTTCCTGAAAGCGCTCGCCGAAACCGAGCAGAAGAACACCAGCCTCATCGGCCAGTTCGGCGTCGGCTTCTACTCGGCGTTCATGGTCGCAAAACGCGTGCGCGTCTTCACTCATTCCTGGCGCGCGGGTGAACCGGGCCTCGTCTGGACCAGCGAGGGCGCCGGCAGCTACGAGATCGAGGAGAGCTCCGGCGAGCGCCGCGGCGCCAAGATCGTCATCGAGCTGAAGGACGAGTGCGCCGAGTTTTCCCAGGACTGGCGGATCAAGGAAATCCTCGAGCGCTACAGCGCGTTCGTGTCGTTCCCGATCAACCTCAACGGCAAGCGCGTCAACACCGTCCAGGCCCTCTGGCTCCGCAATAAAAACGAGATCAAGGACGAGGAATACACCGAGTTCTACAAGTTCCAGGCGCACGCGATGGAGGAGCCGCGCCTCCGCCTCCACTTCAGCGCCGACGCCCCGCTCGCGATCAACGCGCTCCTTTTCGTCCCGAAGGAAAACACCGAGAAGCTCGGCTTCGCCCGCCTCGAGCCATCCGTCGCGCTCTACTGCCGCAAGGTTCTCATCGACGCCAAGCCGAAGAACCTCCTCCCCGAATGGCTCCGCTTCCTCAAGGGCGTCGTCGATAGCGAGGACCTCCCGCTCAACATCTCGCGCGAGACGATGCAGGACAAGGCCCTCATCGAGAAGCTGAACAAGGTCATCACGAAACGCTTCATCAAGTTCCTCGACGACGAGGCGAAGAACCGCGCCGACGCCTATAACGAATTCTACGCCGAGTTCGGCATCTTCCTGAAGGAAGGCGCCGCGATCGACTTCACGCACAAGGACGCCCTCGCGAAGCTCCTCCGCTTCGAGTCGTCGCTCACGGAAAAAGGCAAGACCACCTCGCTCGCCGACTACGTCTCGCGCCTGGGCGCCGACCAAAAGGAAATCTATTACCTCATCGGCCCGAACCGCGCCGCGATCGAGTCCGGCCCGTATCTCGAGGGCTTCAAGGCCCGCAACCTCGAGGTCCTCTTCTGCTACGAGTCCGTCGACGAATATGTGATGAACAGCGTCCGCGAGTTCGACGGCAGGAAGCTCACCGCCGCCGACCACGCCGACGTCAAGCTCTCCGACCTGCCTAAGCCCGAAGGCGCGCTCAGCGAGTCCGACACGAAGGAACTCACGAAATGGCTGAAGGACACGCTCGGCGAACGCGTCGCCGACGTGAGGCCCAGCGACCGCCTCGTCGACTCGCCCGCGCTCGCGCTCAACGCCGACAAGTTCATGTCGCCCCACATGCGCCGCATGATGAAGGCCATGAACAAAGGCGAAGCCGACGCACCGCTCCGCGTGAACCTCGAGATCAACCCGCGCTCCGCCGTGATCAAGCGTCTCTTCGAAACGCACACCGCCGCCCCCGACAAGGCGAAGCTCGTCGCCGAGCAAATCCTCGACAACGCCCTCATCTCCGCTGGCCTGCTCGACGACGCGACCGCCATGGTCGCCCGCCTCTACAAGATTCTCGAGACCGCCTGAAACCGGTTCGCCGCCCGTCCGCCGCAGCCTCGGCGGACGCGGGCCGTCGCGCGACTCCCCCCGGCGATTCGAGTCCGCCTGGCCCAGCAGCGCGGTGCTTGGGCCGGCGCCGGGTCCGCTCCGGCGCGGACCGAAGCGCCGCGCGGCCTTTGACGTCCGACGCTCGGATGCGACCCGGCAAACCCGCGTCCTGTGAAATCGCGTCATAGCCGCGGAATATTTCAGCTTTTTGTTAATTGAACATTGACACCCGGCAGTCGCCTCCCGAACGGTTAACCGCATGGTTAATCGTCAGACTCCTCGCGTCGACCGGGTTTTCCGCGCCCTCGCCGATTCCACGCGGCGCGAGATTCTCTTCCGCGTCGCGCGGGCGGACCGCACCGTCGGCGAACTGGCGCAGCCGTTCCGGATCTCCGCGCCGGCGATTTCCCGGCACCTGAAAATTCTCGAGGAGGCCGGCCTGCTGCAACGCGTCCGGTCGGGCAAACATCATCGCTTCCACCTCAACACCGAACCGCTGACGGACATCCGGAAGACACTCGATGATCTGACCGCCTTCTGGCTCCAGCGCCTCGACGAGCTGGAAAACTTTCTCGACCGCGAAAAGGCGACGACCGCCCGCAGAAAATCATGAGCCGCAGCCGCCGAAAGTTGAAGATTGTCCGCGACCT
>DASZPP010000214.1:0-9912 GCA_035549975.1 Opitutus sp. | reverse complement strand
TCGTCTCGAACGAGGCCATGCAGCAGGAGCCGCTCACGACGGAGGTTTTCGTGATCAATTACGCCAAGGCCATCGATCTCGTTCCGACGCTGACCGCGCTGATCGACAGCTCGAAGGGCGGGAAGATCGTCGTCGATGCGCGCACGAACAGCCTCGTGATCACGGAAAGCCCGACGCGCATGGGCCACATCCGTCCGATCATCGAGAAGCTCGACCACGCCACCGGCCAGGTGATGATCGAGTCGAAGTTTGTCGAGGTGACGAGCAGCGACGTGAAGAACCTCGGCGTCAACTGGGCGTCGCTCCAGGGCTACCATGTCGCCGCGGGCGGCGGCGGGCCGAACAATTCGTTCGGCACCTACGATCGCGCGCAAACCGGCGCGCTCAACGAGGGCAGCAACGGCACCAACAACACCACGACCGGCACCACGGGATCGCAGAGCAACACCTCCTCCGCCTCGAACACCGTGACGTCGACGAACGGCGCCGTCACCGCCGAGTCTTCCACGAAGGTCGGCACCGACCTCGCCTCCGGCGCGACCAGTTCGAGCCAGCAGGCGCTGGACTTGTTGAACTCCATCTCGGGCGGGCTCACCAACCAGCGTTCGCTCAGCGCGGTCTTCACCGCGGACCAGTTCGGCGTCGTGTTGAGCGCGCTGCAGACGCTCAACAGCACGAAAATCGTTTCCAACCCGACCGTCGTCACCCTCAACAACAGCGAGGCGACGATCAATGTCGGCGAGTCGGATCCGATCCCGCGCTACCAGTTCAACCAGCAGACGGGCACCTACGAGGTCTCGGGTTTCGAGTACAAGGACATCGGCATCAACCTGAAGGTGACGCCGCAGGTGAACGCGCGCGGCTTCATCAAGCTCACGATCGCGCCGGAGGTGAGCCAGAAAAACGGCGTGGCGACGTTCGGCCCGGCGGAAATCCCGATCATCGGCACGCGCAAGGCGACCACGCAGGTTTCGATCAAGGACGGTTACACGATGGGCATCGGCGGGCTGCTGACCTCGAACGCGCAGGACGGCAGTTCGAAGGTTCCGCTGCTGGGTTCGATTCCGCTGCTCGGGAAGCTGTTCAGCTCGAAGAGCAAGAACGTGAGCTCGACGAACCTCCTGATTTTCATCACCGCGAAGTCGATCAGCCCCGAAGGCGCGACGATCGACGAGATCTTCGATCCGCGCCGGACCCGGGAGATGGGCCTGAAAAAAGAGGACCTGCCCGGTTATCGCGACGGCAGCAGCCCGTTCGCGCCGACCCCGACGAGCGATGCGACGAAGGCCAAGAAGAAACATCACTTTTTCGGCAACAATTAAGCGGGCGCTCCCGGCACGTTATCACGAGCACGAGGTGAGAACATGAAATCTCGGATCAAACCAATTCTGGGCGCCATCCTCGCGGCCTGCGCGGGCGCCGTTTCCATTGCGCAGCAGCAGCCGGTCGTGTCGGTCAGCATCACCGACGTTGCGGTCCTCGGCGACGGGAGTGACGAAGTCGCTTTCGTCGGCATCACGAACAGCGGTTCCGGTTACCAAGTGGCGCCGAAGGTGACGATTTCGCCCGACCCGGCCGATCCCAACGCCGCCATCATCGTCGCCGCCAAAGCGACGGCCACGATCGGCCTGGAAGGCAGCCTGACTTCGCTGACGATCACCAATCCCGGGGCGAACTACTTCCTGCCGCCGGTTATCACGATCGACCCGCCGACCGGCGTAAGCGCGCCCGGAGTTCCCGGCGTGAATGCTGCGGCGTCGGCCTACCTGGGCACGCATTTCGCGCAACCGGTCCAAAACGAGTCGTTCGGCCACGCGGGTTACACGATCGGCATGACCGCGCTGGCCGTGGGCACGTTTCCGGCGGGAGGTTACCAGTACGAGTTTTTCGTGAACGGCATCTCCATCGGCCGGCCCGCCACTCCGCCGCCGCCCGGAACGCCTGCCACGATTGCCTGGACCCCGCCGCAACCCGGCGCGTATTTCCTGACGGTTACCGCGAGCGACGGCGCAAATTCGGCGATTTCCCTGCCGGTCCGCTATTTTGCAACGGGCACGGCGATCACCAGCCCCACGCCCAACACGATTGTGCCGCAAGGTTCCTCCGTGGTGATCCAAGCGACTTCGATGCCGCAGCCTTTGACCGGCACCGGCGGTGGTAACGGGTACACTAGTGCTCCGTCGGTCACCATATTGGACACCGGCGGGGGCTCCGGCGCGAAGGCCACGGCGACGGTCGCGGGCGGAAAGATCACTTCCTTCACAGTCACAAATCCAGGTTCCGGCTATAAGAACATACCGCTCGTAGTCCTCTCTGGGGGTGGGGGGACAGGAGCCAATGCGGTCGCGACGATCGATGCGTCCACGGGGACTGTCACCGGTGTCTCGCTTACTGGTTCAGACGCGTTTGTAGGAACGATAAGTTTCTTCGCCGATCCGACCGTGAACTCGGATGGTACGCTTAATCCCGGCACGTTGATCGGTTTGATCGGTTCCGATGATACTGCGCCTTATTCAGTTATCTACACGCCGACCGCTTCGCCGATCACACACGTGATCTTGGCCGTCGCGAAAGATAACAAGGGTAACGTGATTCAAGCCTATAATGGCCAGAATGTGATCGGCATCACCATGGTGCCGCCGATCGGGACGCCGCCGGTGGTCACGATCAACAGTCCGGCGAACGGCTCGGTACTCCCTGTGCCTTCGGACACGTCAGGGGTGATTCCCATCGCGGTATCCTCGGGCAGTTCCGGGGGGCTGGTTACGAAGGTGGAACTCTACGTCGACGGGGCCCTGCTCGGAACGGACACGACGTTTCCCTACAGCTTCGACTGGAAGCCCACCTTGGTGGGCGATTATCAGCTGATTGCGCTGGCGTATGATGACAAGAGCAACGTCGTCGCCTCGACCGCGATCACCGCGAAGATTCGCGCCCAGCCAACCGTGACGATCCTCGCACCGGTCACGGGCGCGACTGTCGGCGTGGGCGTGCCGGTCACCTTGACGGCGGCCGCGTCGGACAGCAATGTCATCGGCGGCGGAATCGCGAACGTACAGTTCTATGTCAACGGAGACTTCGTCGGGTCGGGGACGGCGTCCGGCGGCAACCAGTATTCGATTGTCTGGGCGCCGACGACGGCCGGTTCCGCATCGATCACCGCCCTCGCGTCCAACAACGTGGGGCTGACGGCGCAGTCCGCCGCGGTAACCCTCACGGTTTCCAAAGGCGGCGGCGGCGGTCCGACCAACGTGAATCCGTCCGTCTCGCTGGTGAGCCCCGCGGGCGCCTTCTCGACGACCGCCGGGCTGCCGGTGACCCTGATTGCTTCCGCCACCGACAGCGACGGCACGATCGCGCAGGTTCGGTTCCTGGCGAATGGCATTGTGATTGGCGCGCCGATCACGACCGCGCCGTACACGACGACGTGGACACCGACGACGGGAGGAACGTATTCGATCGTCGCCGAGGCCACCGACAACGCCGGCGGCACCACCACGTCCACGCCGGAACCCGTCATCGTCGCACCGAACATCCTTCCGACGGTCGCGATCACGAGTCCGGCGAACGGCGCGACGGTGCGCGTCAACTCGAACATAGTCGTCAAGGCCACGGCGACGGACGTGGACGGCACGATCGCGACGGTTCAGTTTTATGCCAACGGCGTCAGCTTGGGCGAACCGCTCACCGCCTATCCTTACCAAGTCCAGTGGAAGCCCACCTCCGAGGGCCTCTACCGGTTGAGCGCCGTCACGACGGACAGTGAAGGCGCGACCACGATTTCGAGCACCGTGCTCGTAACCGTCTCCGCAAATGCGGGCGATGCGATTTCCACCGGCACTTATCTCGGCACCGGCGAGAGCGGCAACTTCGCAATCGTCGCGGCCACCGGCCGGCTCGCGACGTTCATCGCCTACTCGACGACGCCTGGCGTGAAGAAAACATATTTCTATCCGGACGTTTCCGTGGATGTGTCGGGCGGGTTCTCAAAAGTCGACGACTCGGGGGCCACTCTCGTCTCGGGGGCCGTGGGCGACACCGGCACGAGCGGTACGTTCGACTCGGGCCGGTTGACCTTCATTGGCATCGATACGCGATTGTTTCCGGCTTCGATCCAGGTCGCATCGGGTTACTACACCGGCTCGATTTCGGGCCGTGCCTCCAGCACGATCGCGGCGATCGTGGGCAGCGATGGATCGATCATGCTCTATGCGGCGGACGGCACGTTCACCGACGCCGGCAGCGGCAAGGTCGATGCGAACGGGGCGTTCAACGTCGCTTCGGTTCAGGGCAACCGGTTCACCGGCACGGTCGGCCTGACGACGGGTGCGCTTACGGGACATCTTACCGGCTCGAGCGGTGGCGACTTCAGCGCGTCGGCTTCGCCTCTCGGCGGCATGGCCGAGGCCAAGGTCGCCGGTGACGCTCGTGAGGTCGCCTCGAACCTGACCGCGCCCAACCACAATGTCTACGACCAGGTGTTGCTCACGGGCGCCTCGGCCAGCATCACGGCCGACCCGGGACAGATCACGCGCATTTCGTATGTCGACCTGAGCAATGACATCGTGCAGGTCGAGTTCTCCGGCGCGGGCCGGCTGACGCTGTCGCTCGACGACGCCTCGGGTCCGGCCCCCGCGGTGGACTACAATCAGCCCGACGTGAGCTACATGAAGGGCCACGCCAACATCATCATCACGGGTGCCAACGAGACGACGAACGTTTCGGTGTTCAGTGTCGGCCCGGTGACGGCGGTGAACCAGGCGCTCTTCAAGAGCGGCGTGAGCTACGACGGCGTCGCCGACATCGGCTACCTTGCGATCTTCAGCGCCAACGGCAAATTCGGCGGCGTCCGGACCGCCAACGCCGACTACATCGCGGCCCAGGGCATGACCGGCATCTGCGCGCCAGATGTGCAATTTGTCGGGCCGGTTTATGTCGGCGACATCAACGCCTCAGATTCGGCGAACGCCGTGCTGCTGCTCGGCTCGGCGAACGACGTGCGGGTCACGGGCGGCGACTTGTGGCAGCAAAACGGCGGCGCCCTGCAGATCAGCGGCGTGAGCCAGCTGCAATTCGTGGATGGCGTGACCTCGCAAGGCGTGACGCTTTCCGCGCAGCAGGACCGGTCACGGATCGAGCAAAACGGCATCGACGTCACGGCGCAGGTGGTCGTCGTCGCGCCCTGATGCACGCAGCGTAGCGGCGGGCCTCCGCGCCTGCCGTTCCGGGTGGGGCGAATCACGGCAAGCCGGGCCGCCTGCCGCTGCGCGAACGGGCGCCGCTCACCACGCGCCGCTCACGAAACCCTGGGCGAACTTGATCACGATCACGCCGGCGTTCTTCGCGGCGTGGCCCGCGATGCACGGCAGGAGCGACCGGGTCGGATTCCACGATCCGAAACGCGCGGCGTAGAGCCAGAGCGAGGTGGCGAACACGATGACGGAGCTGAACGTGCCCTTGGCGGTGAAGGTCAGCGCGAAACCGTGATCGTCCCAGCGCCAAAGGAACGGATGCAGCACCGCGAACAGGACCGAGGCGCCGAGGATGCCCGCCCAGAGGGCGGCACGACCGCGGCCTTCGATCACCAGGTAGCCGCGAAACACCACCTCCTCGATGATCGCGGCCGTGAGTGAATAGGCGCCGAAGAGCCAGGTGATCCGGGATTGCTCCGCGGAAAGGCCGAGGGCGTTTTCCCCGAGCGTTTCGACCGCCAGCAGCACGAGTGCGCCGAGCACGGCGATGAGGATCGCGGAGATCCGCGCCGGCGTGGCTCCGGGCAGCGCGCGCGGATGCGGCCGGCCCGCGCGGGCCGCGCGCATGTCATCGAGCCACATCTTGCCCAGCATGAGTCCGGCGAGGCCGAGGATGACGAGGAAAACGGGGTTGTTGGACATCGCGATTTTGGGACGGAGGTGGCTCGCGGAAGCAAGCCCGGCGAACATAGATCGCCGCTGCCGGATTTGTGCCGAGGCTCGATGCGCACCGGGCTGAAAGCAATGCCGCTCATCACCGGCGGCATGATCCTTATGGCTGCGAGTATTGATTAGCCATTTCCGATTTCGTGCCTAGGCTCGCGGTTGCCATGAGTGCCGTCCCCACCGAAGCCGCGCCGCGCACCGCGCACGCCTTTGCGAGCATTTTTGCCCGGCTGACGCCGCATCTCGCGGAACTCGAGACGTGTTTGCGCAGCCAGATCGAATCGTTCGAGCCGGAGATTCGGGCCATGGCCGACTATTGCGTCGACACGGCGGGGAAACGCATCCGCCCGGCGCTGGTGTTCCTCAGCGGCTGGCGGGGGGCGGACAAGGTTTCGCCGGATCTCGTCCGCGTCGCGGCGGTGGTCGAGCTCGTGCATCTGGCGACGCTCGTGCACGACGACATCATGGACGAGGCGGACCTGCGGCGGAACCGGCGCACGGCGGCGCGCGCATACGGACCGAGTGCGGCGGTGCTGCTGGGCGATGCGTTGTTCGCGCATGCGCTGCACCTCGCGACGCAATTTCCCACCACCGAGGTCTGCGCCGAGGTGTCGGCGGCGACGCGGCGGGTATGCGCAGGCGAGATCATGCAGACGCTGCGGCGCGGGACGACGAACGTGACCTTGGCCGACTATCGGCGGATCATCGACCTGAAGACGGCGGAGCTTTTTCGCGTGTCGTGCTTCCTGGGCGCGCGACTCGCCGGCTCGGCGCCCGGCTATGTCGAGGCGGCGAGCCACTTCGGGCGGCATCTCGGGATCGCCTCCCAGATCTACGACGACCTGGCGGATTACTTCGGCGAGGAGAAGCGGATCGGCAAGACACTCGGCACCGATCTCGCGAGCGGGAAGTTGACGCTGCCGCTGCTCGCGCTGATCGAGCGGCTCTCGCCCGCCGCCCGGGCCGATCTCGGCGCGGAAATCCTCGGCTCCCGGCCGCCGCAACTTTCGCTTCATCTCCGGCAGATGAGCGAGCATGGGATTTTCGCCATCGTGGCGGGCGCGGTGCAGGCGGAGATCGAAGCCGCGATGGCGGCATTGCAGGAGTGGCCGGGAGAACCGCCGACGCCTCTGCTGCTGGGGCTTTGCGACATGTTGCGCGCCCAGGTGGAGGGACTGAAGCCGGCGCGGGTGTGAGCGGCGGGTCGGGGCGGGAGAGGTGATTTTTCGCCGAAAATATTGGCTGCGCGGGCGTCTCGCGAACTTTCGATTTGCGCCAAGGTCCCGAATGCGGTTTTCTGTGGGTAAGCTATGGACGCGACCAAACTCCTCGGCAAGACCCTGGTCGCCTCACCGGAACGGCAGCGGGAGGCGGACGCCGATTTTGCGATCGTGCGGCGGGTGCAGGACGGGGAAGTCGAGGCGTTCGATCAGCTCGTCGTAAAATACCGCGAGCGCGTCTATGGCGTGGTCTACAACCTGACATCGAACCGCGAGGATGCCGCGGACCTGACGCAGGACGCTTTCATCAAGGCCTTTCAATCGATCAATCGCTTCCAGCGGCAGTCGTCGTTCTTCACCTGGCTTTACCGGATCGCGATCAATTCCACGCTCACGCACCTGCGCAAACAGCGGCTGCGGACGTTCTTCAGCCTCGAGAAGGTGGACGAGGACGACCATGAGTCGGCGGAGGTGATTGCCGCGCTCACCGATGCGACCGGCGCGGATCGCGAGACCTACACCCGCGAGCTCCAGGAAAAATTGAACGAGGCCATGCAGAAATTGTCTATCAAGCATAGAACCGTGATTACGCTTTTCGAGATCGATGGCCTCAGCCATCAGGAGATTGCAGATGTGATGGATTGTTCGGTCGGCACGGTCCGCTCGCGGCTTCATTATGCAAAGCAGCTTCTCCAATCCGAATTGCAGTCGTATATCCGCTGATGAGCCCTCGCAAAACGAACGTCACGCTTGAGGACCTGCTGCGGGTGAAACGGGCGGAGCGCCCGCCGGTCGGTTTTTGGAACGACTTTGAACGCGAGATGCGCGCCAAGGAGCTGGCCGCGATCGTCGAGCCGCGCCCGTGGTGGGCGCCGCTGATCCGGGTTGGCGCGCGCGTGTCGCGCCACCAGCTCCCGATCGGGGCCGCGGCGATCCTCGCCCTTTCATTTGTGACGGTGCGTGAATACCGCACCTACGAACTCAACACCATCAGTGGTGAACTTGCCGCGCGCGAGGCGATGAACGAAAACACCGCCCTGTTCGGGCGCGCCGCAAGTGCGGCGAAGCTGGCGATGGCCCGGCCGGTGATGCACCGCGAGGAAGCACGTCCGGCCACCGCGGTGGCGACGGACGCGGCATTGCGCGCCGCCACCGGCCAGCGTTCGCACACGGAGTCCGTTGCGGTTGCGCCGGCCAAGGCCGAACCGACGCCGTCGGCCCGCTACATCGCGGCGAACCTTGCGGCCCTCCAGGCGGCCGATCCGCGGCTCATCGAGGAGGCATTTGGCGTGCGGAGCCATCGCAGCGAGGACGTCGAACCCATGCGTGATCCGCTGGCGCAAATCAGCATGCCGGGCGAATCCCGCCGTTCGCGGCTGCTGTCCACTTCGCTGCCGGTGATGGCGACGTCCGTTTCGGTCGGCTCGAGCGATCGCGTGGCGCGTCGTCTGACGGAAGACCGGCTTTACGATTCGATCAGCCGGGTCGGCGTCCGCGGCGATCGCGTGGCGATCAAGTTTTGACCGGTCGTGTTGTGTGGCGGCGGTCTCGGACCGCCGCTTTTTTGTGCCTCGAAGCGACGATCAAGCCACGTCTGAGCGGGGGTTCTCCCGCGTGTCGGGTTTTGCTTTCCCTCTGAAATCGTTAACCTGCCGGCGTCATGCGAACGGAAAAGGACTCGATGGGTGAGATGCAGGTGCCCGACGACGCGCTCTACGGTGCCTCGACGCAGCGGGCGGTGTTGAACTTTCCGGTGAGCGGCCGGCCGTTGCCGGAAGCGTTCATCCGCGCGCTGGGACTCGTGAAGCTGGCCTGTGCGCGGGCGAATGAGCAGCTCGGGCTGATTTCCGCTGAAAAAAGCGGGCTGATCCAGCAGGTCGCGCGCGAGATCGCGGAGGGAAAGCTGACGCTGCATTTCCCGATCGATGTTTTTCAGACCGGCTCCGGCACCTCGACCAATATGAACGCGAACGAGGTGATCGCCAACCGCGCGAGCCAGCTCGCCGGCCTGCCGGTCGGCGCGAGGAAACCGCTGCACCCGAACGACGACGTCAACTGCTCGCAATCCTCGAACGACATCATCCCGACGACGCTGCATGTGAGCGTCGCCCTGGCGCTGCATCACGACCTTGCGCCCGCCCTCGACGTGCTGGCCGCGGCGCTGGACAAAAAATCCGCGGCGTTCACCGAAATCGTGAAGATCGGCCGCACGCACCTGATGGACGCGACGCCACTCACGCTCGGCCAGGAGTTTTCCGGCTACGCGGCGCAGGCGCACAAGGCGGCGGTGCGGGCGCGCAAGGCGATCGCAGTGCTCAGCGAGCTCGCGGTCGGCGGCACCGCGGTCGGCACGGGCATCAACTGCCCGCCCGAGTTTGCGGCGCGCGTTTGCGCGGTGCTGAACGAGGAAACCGGGCTGGCGTTCGAGGAAGCCGACAACCATTTCGAGGCTCAGGGCGGCCGCGACGATTGCGTGGAAGTCGCCGGCCAGATCGCGACGATCGCCGCGGGGCTGACGAAGATCGCGAACGACATCCGGCTGCTCGGCTCGGGCCCGCGCGCGGGCCTGGCGGAATTGCGGCTGCCGGCGACGCAACCGGGTTCGTCGATCATGCCCGGCAAGGTCAACCCCGTCATGAGCGAGATGCTCGTGCAAACCTGCCTCTATGCACAGGGCCTGGCGCAGACGGTGGTGCTGTGCGGCCGTGAAGGGCATTTCGAGCTGAACGTCACACTGCCCCTGATCGCGCACTGCCTGCACGAGGCGATTCGGT
>DASZPP010000213.1:0-1795 GCA_035549975.1 Opitutus sp. | reverse complement strand
AGGGAGTGTTCGCCGGCAGCCGCAACAGCCTCTTTCGCGCACAGGAATTGACAACCCATGCGCAGCCCCCGCCCGCGCGCTCTGCTAGCATGGCTGAGGTTCCCATGAGTTCCACCACGCTGCTCGCCCCCGAAACCACCTCGGCCCACACGGAGGGTTGGTTTGTCCACACGGCCAGCGAAATCGGTTCAACCAACTCCGCCGCCGCACGCCTGCCCGCGTGGCACGCCGTGCGCGCGCGCGTGCAGACCGACGGCCGCGGCCGCAGCCACCGCGCGTGGACCTCCGACGAAGGCGGCCTCTGGCTCTCCGCCGTCCTGCCCTGCCCGGGCGGACGCGCGAAGTGGTCGATCCTCCCGCTCGCCGCCGGCTGGGCGATCGTCGCCACACTGAAGGAACTCGGTGCGCGCGACCTGCGGCTCCGCTGGCCCAACGACATCATGACCGGCGGCCGCAAGCTCGCCGGCCTCCTCGTCGAACGCTTCAACTCCGCCACCGCGGTCGTCGGCCTCGGCCTGAACGTCTTCAATTTCCCCGAGTCCGCCGAGCCCGCACTGAAGAACTCCACCGCGCGCCTCGCCGACCTCGTGCCCGGCGGCTACACGCTCGAGGACCTCACGCGTCTCGTGCTCCGCTCGATCGGCCGCGCGCAGGCCATCATCCGCGATGATCGCTTCCGGCTCATCGCCGACGAACTGAATCTCGACTGGTCCGAGCCGCGCCTCGTCTCCGTCACCCTCAACGGGCGCGGCGACACCTTTGCCGCGCTCTTTCACGGCGTCGACGAATTCGGGCGGATCCGTCTCACCACCGAACGTTTCGGCCGGCGCACCTACGATGCGTCGCAAGTCGCACTCTTGCGCGAACTGGAATAGCTGATCATGCACGCAGTCACATTCAACAACACCGTCCTCCGCGACGGCCACCAATCACTCGCCGCCACGCGGATGACGACCGCGCAGATGCTGCCCGCCGCCCCGATCCTCGACGGCATGGGCTTCAGCGGACTGGAAACGTGGGGCGGAGCCACGATCGATTCCTGCCTCCGTTACCTGAACGAAAATCCATTCGACCGGCTCCGCACGCTCAAGCGGGTCGCGCCACGCACGCCGCAAATCATGCTGCTGCGCGGCCAGAACATCGTTCAATACACCAGCTTTCCCGACGACGTCGTCGAAGCCTTCGTCCGCGCCACGGCCGCGGCGGGCTGTGATGTGTTCCGGATTTTCGACGCGCTCAACGACGTGCGCAATCTCGCCACCGCGATCCGCGCCGTCCGCGCCTGCGGCCGGCACGCCCGCGGCGAAATCTGCTACACGACGAGCCCCGTGCACACGACCGACGCCTTCCTGAAGCTCGGCCGCGAGCTCGAAAAGCTCGGCTGTGATTCGCTCGCGATCAAGGACATGTCCGGCGTGATCACGCCCGCCGCCGCCCGCGAACTCGTCCATGCGCTCAAGCGCCACACCGGCCTCCCCGTCACGCTTCACTCGCACGACACCGCCGGCCTGGCCGCGTCCGCCTACCTCGCGGCGATCGACGCGGGCGTGGACGCCGTGGAAACGTCCATCACCCCGTTCGCCAACGGCACCTCGCAGCCCGACACCGCGCGCATGCTCGCGCTCCTCGACCGGCATCCCCGCACGCCGACGTTCGACCCCGCGGCGCTCCTGAAACTGCGCGACTATTTCACCGACGTCTATCGCCAGCTCGGCAAATTCACCTCCGCCGCCAACGAGCGCGTCGACAGCGACACGCTCGCCTATCAGGTCCCCGGCGGCATGCTCTCGAATTT
>DASZPP010000212.1:0-15193 GCA_035549975.1 Opitutus sp. | reverse complement strand
CCGCGATTGAGCGCGGAGCCTTCAGCGTCGGCCGAAGCTGTCGTGGCGACGCCAGCGCCGACGCCACCCGCGCCGCCGGCCCCGGCTGCGCCGGTTGAAACCCCGAGCGAGATTCCGCCGATTGCTCCGGGCGCCGGCGAGCCGCCGAAATTCAAACTCAAGGTCAAACCGGCGGAGGCGGCGGCGCCCGCCGCGGCCGCTCCTCCGCCACCCCCACCGAGCGCGGGACCGAAGAATTTTCCTCCGCCACCGGCGCTGGCACCGAAGGCGCCGGGCGGGACGAATCCGCCGATTCCGCACGTGCGTGCGCCCAAGGGAGTGAGCGAGGACGAGTTGGTGAAGACGGCTGTCGAGCCGAAGCGCCGTCGTTTTCCGCTGAAGATCGTGATCCTTGCCGCGGCCGGAGTGATCTTGCTGACCGGGGGATTTATCGGCTACCGCATTCTCACGGCGCCGCTCCCGGCACCGCCGCCTTTGCCGCCTCACCGGCCGGTGGTGCCAGCGAAAAAGCCGCAACCGACCGCATCTGCACCGGCGGCGGCGACCGCCAAACCGGCCGCAGAAGCCGCACCTGCAAGCGCCACGGCTCCGGCGGCGACCGCGAAAGTGCAAGCCGCCCCGCCGCCGCCTGCCGTGGTGGCGACGGCGCAACTCGCCCCCGGCGTGACGGCGTCGATCGCGGACGGCGATGTGAGCGGCGCGGCGAGCAGCGAGTTTCGCACGTGGGTGAGCAACGCCAGGGTCAACGGCGTGCTCGGGACGCCGCCGCGCGCGTTGATCAATGGAAGGACGGTGCGCGCGGGCGACACGGTGGACGAGCCGCTCGGCATCACGTTTGCCGGAGTCGACGTGAGCAAGCACTCGCTGGTTTTTCGCGATCGCTCGGGCGCGATCGTGCGGCGGCGTTACTGAAGCGCTCGAGTTTTCGCGCGGTGCGGTCGAAGGGTTACCAAACCTCGACGGGACCGCGTGGCACCGGAATGGCGTCGCGCTCGACGGATTCCACGGCGGCTGGATTGGACATGAACGACGGAACCATCGGCGCTGGCGTGAATTTCGGGAGCAGTTCTCCGCGGTCGTCGCAGAACTGGGCGCGCCAGGCGATGTAGTCGGCCAGCGTTGATTCGAAGTCGGCGCGCGAGCGGATCGCAATGACCCGCAGCTTGAACGGCTTGGCCGGCCCGAATCGTTTCGCATACCACGGCGCAACCTTGCGAAAAAGTTTCGCGCCCTGCGCCTCGCTGTAGAACTCGCAGTAGCGGTCGAAATGCCGGCGCATCACGCGCACGCGCTCGGCGAAATCCGGCTCGGGCAGAAGTTCGCCGGTGCGCAGGTAGTGATCGGTGCGGCGGAAAATCCACGGATCATAAAAGGCGCCGCGACCGATGCTGACGCCGGTGCAGCCGGTTTCGTCGAGCATGTGTTTCGCCGCCTCCGGGGTCGTCACATCGCCGTTGCCGACGACCGGAATGGTTCGCACGACGGCGGCGACGGCGCGAATGCCGGCAAGATTGACCGCGCCACTGAAACCCTGCGCGCGCGTCCGCCCGTGCACGAAGATGGCGGCCACGCCGGCGTCCTCGAGCACGCGCGCGAGATCGGGCGCGGTCAGATTCTGCTCGTCCCAGCCGAGCCGCATTTTCGCGGTCACGGGGATCTTCACGGCGGCGACCATGCCGCGGACGAGCGCCGCGGTTTTGGCGAGTTCGGTCATCATGGCGGAACCGCCGCCGACGTTGACGACCTTGCGCACGGGGCAGCCCATGTTGATGTCGACGGCATCGGCGCCGAGTTCTTCGCAGAGCCGGGCAGCGTCGCGCATTTCCTCCGGCACGCTGCCGAAAAGCTGGATCGACATGGGCCGGTCGCCCGGGGCGGTGGCGGCCAGCTTGAGGGCGGTGGGGTTGCGCTCGAGGAGCGAGCGGGCGTTGACGAGGTCGGTCGTGACCCAGCCGAGGCCGCCGAGTTCGCGCAGGGTCAGCCGAAACGGCAGGTTGGTATATCCCGCGAGGGGCGAAAGGCAGAGGTTCGAGAGCAGTTGGTGGTGACCGATGCGCATCGTCTGGCACAGGCTGGAAAATCAAACGCGAAGCTCAAGCGGGGCCGGAGTGAGTCGAAAAAGCGAGTGGCAAAAACCGGCGAACTCGGTCGATCAGCGTTGGTAAAAATCCGGCGAATCGCTGCCGCGGTTCGACAGGATAAAGGCCTTGCATTGATTCAGTGAGTTGGTGGTAAATCATTTCGCAATGTTGCTGCATCACACGACAACCGATGTGGGCGGCAACCCGTCACACAATCCCCCCGAGTCATGAGTGAAACTTCCCATATTCTTCTGGCCGAGGACAGCCCGCAGGATGTCGAGATGACGCTTGCGGCCCTGTCCGAGCATAATCTCTCGAACGAAATCGTGGTCGTGAACGATGGCGAGCAGGCGCTCGATTATCTTTACACGCGCGGACGCTTCGCCGGGCGACCGTCGGGCAATCCCGTCCTGGTCCTGCTCGACCTCAAGATGCCGAAGGTCGACGGCCTGGAGGTTCTGCGGGCGATCAAGCAGGACGAGCAACTCCGCTTGATCCCGGTGGTCATGCTGACCTCGTCGCGCGAGGAGCAGGACGTCGTGCGAAGCTATCAACTCGGCATCAACGCCTACGTCGTCAAGCCGGTCGATTTTCACAGTTTTGTTGAAGCTGTAAAACAACTCGGTGCGTTTTGGACGGTCCATAATGAGCCTCCGCCCCAGGCCGTGCCCGTCAACTGACGGGGAGCGGCCTTCCCGGGGCCGATTCTCTTTCCATGCGCATTCTTCATCTCGAGGACTCCGGACCCGATGCGGAACTGGTTGCCGCAAAACTCACCGGCGCCTGGCCGGATTGCCGGATTAGACGGGCCGCCACCAAGGACCAGTTTGTCACGGCCTTGGAGACGGGAGATTTCGACCTGATCCTTTCCGACTACACGCTGCACGGCTTTGACGGTCTGTCCGCGCTGGAACTGGCGCGCGTGCATTGTCCGGCCAAGCCGTTTGTGTTCCTGTCCGGAACGATCGGAGAAGAGCGGGCGATTGAAGCGCTCAAGTCGGGAGCGAGCGACTATGTGATCAAGGACCGGCCGTCACGCCTGGTGCCGGCGATCCGCCGGGCGCTGGAGCGTTCGCAGGAGGAGCAGCGGTTCCGCCAGGCGGAGGAGGCCTTGTCGCAAAATCGCGAGCGCTTCCGGCAAATCACCGAGAATGTCGCGGACCTCATCCTCATGCTCGATCTGACCGGACGCTGCGTCTACGCGAACCCGGCCTATGCGAGCAGCGTCGCCCGGCCGACGGGCGAAGCCGACGAGGACGTGTTTGCCCATGTGCATCCCGACGATCGCGGCATGGTGCGGGATCGGTTTTATCGCACGGCGCGCACGGGCGCCGATGGCCGCGTGCAATACCGGCTGGTGCGCGGCGATGGCGGGATCCGCTATGTCGACGCCCAGGTCAACGCCGTGCGCGATCCCCGCGGCGCGCTCACGCAGGTGATCATCGTTGCGCGCGACGAGACCGAGCGCCGTGAGGCCGAGGAACAGATTCACCAGCAGGCGGAGCTGCTCGACCGGGCCCAGGACGCGATCCTGATGCGCGACCTGAACGACCGCATCACCTACTGGAACCAGAGCGCCTCGCGAATTTATGGTTGGGTTGCCGCGGAAGCGAAGGGGCGGACCGCGGCGGAATTGTGGGCGGAGGATGCAGCGCAGGCGGAGGTCGCGCGGCGGGCGACGCTCGCTTCCGGGGAGTGGCTGGGCGAAATGCGCCAGCATTCCCGCGCGGGCGCGGACCTGATCATGCAGAGTCGCTGGAGCCTCGTGCGGGGGAAGGGGCGCGAGCCGACGGGATTCCTCGTCATCAATACCGACGTTGCCGAAAAGAAGCGGCTCGAGGCGCAGTTTCTGCGCGTGCAGCGGACGGAAAGCATCGGCCTGCTCGCCGGTGGCGTGGCGCACGACATCAACAACGTCCTGATGCCGATTCTCATCTCATCCGAGCTGCTCGAGCCGATGATCTCGGACCCGGACGGGAAAAAGTTCATCGCGTCGATCCGGACCAGTGCGCAGCACGGAGCCGCGCTGGTGAAACAGCTGCTCGGATTTGCGCGCGGTGTCGTGGGCCACCAGGCGGACCTGTCATTGCAGCCGCTCCTCGGGGACTTCGTGGAGTTTGTCAGCCAGACTTTCCCCAAATCCGTGAAGGTCGTGCTTGAGGCGGACGAGGGAATCTGGCCGGTGCGCGGAGACGCGACGCAGCTCAAGCAGGTGCTGATGAACCTGTGCATCAACGCGCGCGACGCGATGCCCGAGGGCGGCCGCATCATCATCATGCTCGCCAATGCCGAGCTCGACCAGGCGGCCGCCGCGGCGCTGCGCGAGTTGAAGCCGGGTCCGCACGTGGTGATTTCCGTGGTCGATTCCGGGATGGGCATGCCGCCCGCAGTACTCGAAAAGATCTTCGATCCCTTCTTCACGACGAAAGAGGTCGGAAAGGGGACCGGGCTTGGCTTGGCGACGGTCCGTGGGATCGTCAAAGGGCACAACGGCACGATCGCCGTGGAGAGTTCGCCCGCGTGCGGGACGACCTTTCGGATCTACCTGCCGGCGCTCTCGACTCCCGGCACGATGCCGCCGGTGCAGGCGAAGGCGAGTCCGGGCCGCGGCACCGGGCAGGGAATCCTGCTGGTGGACGACGAAGCGTGGGTGCGGGACATTCTCGGCTCGCTGCTGAGCGCGAGCGGATATCGGGTTTTCAAGGCGGCGTCGGGCAATGAGGCCATTCGACTGTTCCAGAACATCCGGGACGAAGTCGCACTCGTGCTGACCGACATCATGATGGCCGACGGAGATGGCTTCGCCGCCATCAACGGATTGCGCCGGCAAAAGCCGGATCTCCCGATGATCGCGATGAGCGGCATGGCGGCCTCGGGGCGTTACGACGAGGAGCTGCGGCGCCTCGGCGTGGCGCTGCTGGCCAAGCCGATCACGCGCGACATGCTGATCGCGTCGGTGCAGGCGGCGTTGGCAACGACGGCCAGAGCCTGAGTTGGCCCGCTCAGCGGGCGGCGAGCCCGGCTTTCATCCGGCGCAACGCCTCGGCGAGCGTTACCCGCGGGCAGCCGAAATTCAGCCGCACATGCGCGCCGGGCGGAGAGGCGAAATAGGCGCCATCGCTCAATCCAACCCCGTGCGCCTCGAAGTGGGCGACCGGGTCGGCGAGTCGCAGCGCGGACACGTTCAGCCACGCGAGGTAGGTCGCTTCGATCGGCGCCTCGAGCACGACGCCGGGCAGCTCGCGCGCCGCGTAGTCGGCGACGAAATCGCGGTTCGCGCGCAGGTAGGCGAGGAGATGCCGCCGCCAGTCCTCGCCGTGACGGTAGGCGGCCTCGCATGCGGTGTAGCCAAGGCAGGTGACCTCGGCGACGACGCCGGCGGCGGCGCGGTTGAATTGCGCACGCAACGCCGCATCGGGGATGATGGCCACGGAAGTGCCGAGCCCGGGGAGATTGTAGGTCTTGCTCGGCGCTAGAAGCGTGATCGTGCGCTGCGCGATCTCCGGCCCGAGCGTCGCGGTCGGGATGTGCGGCAGCGCGGGATCGAGGATCAGGTCGCAGTGAATCTCGTCCGAGCAGAGAAGCAGGCGGTGGCGCGTGCAGAAATCGGCGAGCTGCGCGAGCTCCGCGCGCCGCCAAACGCGCGCCAGCGGATTGTGCGGGTTGCAGAGAAAAAAGATCCTGGTGCGCGGCGTGACGGCGCGTTCCAGCGCGTCCCAGTCGATCGCCCAGCGGCGCGCGCCGGAATCGTAAACGCACGGCACGCGGGTGGCGACGCGCCCGCTGTTTTTCGGAGCGGTGAGAAACGGCGGATAAATGGGGGTGAGCGTGAGCACCTCATCGCCGGGCTGCGCGAACGCCTGTGCGGTGATGTTCAACCCGACGACGAGCCCCGGCAGCCAGACGATCCATTCCGGATCGATGACCCAGCCATGGCGGGTCGCAAGCATCGTCACGACCGCGTCGATCGTTGATTTCGTGGGCCGCGCGTAACCGAAAATCCCGTGCTCGACCCGTTCGTGCAGCGCCGCGAGCACCGGCGCCGGTGCGGTGAAATCCATGTCGGCAACCCACATCGGCAGAATGTCGCGACCGGCATATTTCTGCCATTTCTGCGAGTCGGTGTTCCGGCGTTCCGGCGGGGTGTCGAAATCGAAGGTCATGCGAACGAGGGTGAAAGTTGAACGACCGCGGGGGCGGGAGGCACGGACATTTTCAGTCATCAAGCACAGCAATCGTGTTATTCATAACGAACGCCGGCGAAAAGTTTCCCGCGTGCCCGCATCCCTGTGACGAAGTTTCCCTGCGGCTGTGACGCGCGCCGGGACTGTTTTTCGCAGTGGCTCTCGGGCCGCGGGAACAAGTTCTGGGGCCAGCGCCATTTGCGGCAGCGGCCCGGCCGGCATCCGTCGTGCAAAAGGGAGTCATGCAAAACCCGACCGTCCCCACACGCGGGCCGGTCCAACCATCATAACTTCGAAAACCATGAGAATCGTTCGTTACAACCATCCCACCTATCGCAGCCTCGCGCCGTGGAGCGGCTTCAGCCGTTCGCCATGGTCCGGGCTTGAAACGGAAATCGATCGCCTGTTCGAGTCCGCGCTCAGCGGCTTCAGCGGCGAATCCACCGGCACGCGCTTCCCGGTCGACCTCTATGAGGACAAGGACAACACCTACGTCCGCGCCGAGCTTCCGGGCGTCACGCGTGAAGACATCAACGTCGAAATGGTCGAGGGCTACCTGACCATCACCGGCGCGCGCAGGACGCCGGCGACCGACGGCGAGGGCGAGCAATCGTTCTCCTTCAGCCGTTCCGTGAGCGTGCCCGAAGCGGTGCAGGCCGACAAGGTCAGCGCCAGCTTCGAAAACGGCGTGCTCACCGTCACGCTGCCGAAGCGCGAAGAGGCCAAGCCGAAGAAAGTCACCGTCGCGGTGAAATAACCGGCGCGCATCCACCACCCTCAACCAGAAACATTCATCACCATGTCATTGTTCAATTCCCTCATTCCAACGATCAGCCGCAGTCCGGTCCACCGCGATCGCGGCGTGGACATCGGTCCCGCCGTGCGACCGCGCTATGAAGTCAAGGAGACCGACGAGGCCTACGGGCTGACCGTTTATCTCCCGGGCGTCGCCAAGGACGGCCTCGACATCACAGCCGAGGCCGACGAGGTGCGCATCGTCGGGCGCCGGAGCTGGAAGCAGCCGGAAGGCTGGACCTCGCTCTACCGCGAGTCGGCCGAGGTGCCGTTCGAGCTTGTGCTCACGCACGAGAACGCGATCGACACCGAAAAAGTCGCCGCGGAACTCCGCGACGGCGTGCTGCGGGTCTCGCTGCCGAAGGCCGAGGCGATCAAGCCGCGCAAGATTGCGGTGAGCTAAACCTGTCTGCGCTGAAACGACGCGCCGCACAGTCAACAGACGAGCCGCGGGCCGCCAGCCGGCCCGCGGCTCTTTTTTGTGCACGCGGAACAGGTTCGCAGGTGGCGCAGGCGGCCCGCCAGCGGGTTAAGCGGCAGGCGGCCCGCCGGCGCTACTGCTTCGATGGATCCTTGATGAGGATCGATGCGAGCACCGACGTGGCGAGCACGCCGCCGATCACCGCCAGCGAGGCCAGCGTCGGCACATCGACCCACGGCTCGGCGAGCATTTTCGCGCCGATGAAAACCAGGATCACCGCCAGCCCGATGCGCAGGAAACGGAAAAGCTGCATGACCCCGTGCACGGCGAAGTAGAGCGAGCGCAGCCCGAGGATCGCGAAGATGTTCGATGTGAGGGCCACGAACCCGCTCTTCGTGATCGCCAGCACCGCCGGGATGGAATCGAGCGCGAAGGCGACGTCGGTCGTTTCAACGACGATCAGCACGATCAGCAGCGGCGTCGCCGCGAGGCGGCCGTCGAGTCGCGTGAAAAAGCGGCCGCCCTCCATCTGCGGCGCGACCCGGAAAAATTTCCGGAAGAGGCGCACGGTGACGTTGTGCTCGGGATCGATCTCGTCGTCGCCGCGCTTGGGCAGCGCGAGCTTGACGCCCGTGTAGACCAGGAACGCGCCGAACAGATAGAGCACCCAGTGAAACCGCGCGATCACGCCGACGCCGGCGAGGATGAACACCGTGCGCATGGCGACCGCGCCGATGATCCCCCAGAACAGCACCCGGTGCTGCCAGCGCGCGGCGACCTTGAAATATGCGAAGATCAGGATGAACACGAAGACGTTGTCCACGCTGAGGCAGAGCTCGACGAGGTAGGCGGCGAGATATTGCTCCGCCGAGTCGGAGCCGCGGCGCCACCAGATGAACCCGCCGAACACGAGCGCCAGCAGCGCCCAGACGCCGCACCACGCCAGCGCCTCGCGCATTTTCACCTCGTGCGCCTTGCGCTGAAACACGCCGAGGTCGACGGCGAGCAGCGCACCGATCAGAAGAAAAAATCCCACCCAGGCCCACGGAGGTGCGGTCTTGCTGAACGCGAGGAGCGGCGCGAGTGACATTCCGGCGAGCATGGCCGCGCGCGGTTCGCGGCGGCAAGCGGGGAGTGAGCGCGTGGAAAATTCGTCGCATGTTCCAACGTCTGCCGGCCTAACCTTTTGACACGCTCGCGCGCGATGCTTTTGTTCGCCGGCGCGTATGAAGCGTTTGTTCGTTCTTCCCGGCTGCCTGCTGGCACTCGTGCTGGCGGTGCCGGCGCTGCGTGCCGACAATCCGCCGGCGCCGGCGGCGCAGTCCGCGACCGCGACCGCGGCCCCGGCCCCGGACGACGCCGACGCGCCGAACACGACGGCCGCCGCGGTCGTCGGCGCGCGGCCGGTGGTGGTGCTGCCGCGCCAGCCGGATTTTCTCGAACACATCGTCGATTCGATCCTGGCGCGCTTCGATGTGCGCAACAGCGGCAACTCGCCGGAGCGCTACGCGATCAGCGCGGTTTTCCTGATCGCGGCATTTTTGCTCCGCCGGATCGTGACGCGCATCGTCTTCGGCGCACTCAAGCGGATTGCGCGCAACACGAAGACCACGCTCGATGACGAGCTCTTCGAGGCGCTCGAAACGCCGTGCGCCGTCCTCATCATGGTCGCGGGCATCGTCGGCGCGCTGCAGGTGTTGAAACTCTCCGCGACCTCCGACGACGCGCTCCACTACGGTTCGACGATCGCGTTCTCGCTCGTGATCTTCTGGGCCGTGCTCCGCGCGCTCGACACGCTGCTCGACCACGCGCAGGTGCTCGCGCAGCAGCGCCAGATGAGCGTCGCGGCGTTCATGCCGTGGATCAAGAAGACGCTCATCGCGATCTTCGTCGTGTTCGGCGTGCTGCTGGTCGTGCAGAGCCTCGGCTACGATGTGAAGGCGCTGCTCGCCGGCCTCGGCATCGGCGGCTTGGCGTTCGCGCTCGCGGCGCAGGACACGCTCGCGAACGTCTTCGGATCGATCGTGGTCGCGATCGACCAGCCGTTCAAACTCGGCGAGTTCGTGCAGATCGGGGCGAACTCCGGCACCGTCGAGGACATCGGGCTGCGCTCGACGAAGCTGCGCCGCGCCGACCAGGGGCTGGTCGTCGTGCCGAACAAGACCGTCGCGGCCGAGGCGGTCCTCAATCTCTCGCGTTTCATCGGCCGGCGGGCGGACCAGGTGATCAGCCTCACCTACGACACCCGGCGCGAGCAGATGAGCGGGATCGTGGAGGACATCCGCCAGATCCTCGCGCGCGAATCCGATGTCGACCAGAGCTCGGTGCTCGTCTTCTTCCGGGACTTCAGTGCTTCTTCGCTGGACGTGTGGATGGCCTACAACACGAAGAACCCCGATTTCGTGAAGCACATGACGCTGCGCCAGCGCGTGAATCTCGAAGTCATGCGCGCGGTCGAGGCGCGCGGCCTGGCGTTCGCCTTCCCGACGCAGACGGTCGAGTTTGCCGGCGATATCGCGCAGAAAATCGTGGAAAAGAAATAGCGCGGCGCGGCCGCGCCGCCGTTCCGCGCCGGCCTGGTTTTTCTGCATAAACGCGAGCCGTTCGCGCGTTGATTGGTTGATGCGATGCCCGGACCACGCCGTGAGAGCATGAAAGGCCCGGATCTCGCAGCCCTGCATGCCTTGTATGTCGAAAACCGCCGGGAGCTTTACAGCTACGCCGTCGCCATCACGGGAAACCGCGAGGCGGCGGAGGATGCGATTCACGGTGTTTTCGAGCGCTTGCTGCGGGGCGGCGGATTACCCGCGGACCTCCGGCCTTACGTTTTCCGCGCCATTCGGAATGCCGCTTACGATGCGTGGCGGCGCAGCCAGGTCCGCAAGGATTCGATTTTCGATCTGGCGGCGTCGGTCGACGAGGTCGCTGCGGGAGCCGGCCGCCCGGCCGGCGGCGAGGATTTGGAGCCGCTGCTGCAGCGGCTGTCGCCCGACGAGCGAGAGACCATCGTGCTGCGGATTCACGGCGGGCACACCTTTCAACAAATCGCGGCGCTGCGCGGCGTGCCGCTGTCCACGGCGGCGTCCTGGTATCGCCGCGGGCTCGAACGGCTGAGGATCATGCTGGCGGAGGAGCAATGATGAACGAACTGGAACAGAGACTGAAAAACGCGCGCCTCGCGCCGCCGTCGGCCGCGCTCGAGCGGCGGATCGAGGACGCGTTCGCGAACGCGCGGCGCCGGAGGCGCGCTGCGCGCCAAGGGGCGCTCTGGTGGTGGACTGCGGCGCTCGCGACGGCGGGCGGCATGGCGGCGTTGCTGGTCGTCTCGGCCCGGCGGTCGTTTCCTGCGCCGGTTGCCGCCGTCTATCAAATCGAGGCGGAAGGCCGGTTGCGCGAGATGCTGCTGAATCCGCCGCCGCCCGAGGCCGGGCTGCCATCCGCCCTGCGCGTGAGCCGCACTCCATGATCCGCCCTTCGACGGCCGCTTTTCAAAACACGATGAGAACAAGCACACGCTTTCCGGCGGTCGCCGCCGCCATCGCCTTCCTGCTGTTGTCCGGCGGGGAACTCCGGGCCGAAGACGGCTACCGGCTCGAAACGAACATCTACGTTTTCCAGCAGGGTGACTTCCAGTCGATCGATCTCGGCGCGGCGACGCCGGCAGCCGACGGGACCGTCCTGCTGCACTCGCCGGCGACGATCGCGTTCGACCAGGAAAAACTGGCGCTCACGGGCGCTGACTTTTCGTGGAACGGCGGGACCAGCCCGTCGAAACATTTCAGCCGGATCGAGACTCCGGTCGTGCGGATCGCCTCCGGCCGGCCGGTCACGATGTTTTCCGCGTTGCCGGTGCAATACCTGGAGAAGGCCGCGGACGGCAGCCTCCTGGTGCGGAATATTCCCAAGGATTCGCCCGACGCGCCGCACTGGCGTTTGACCTTCACGCTGGAGACCGCGGCGGCCGGAGACAGTCTGCCGCTGGTCTGCGATGTGGATATTGCCTCGGTCGGCGCACGCGAAAACCTGCCGGGCGTGACGCTGCCGGTGGGCAGGCCGGTGCTCGCGCGGTTCAACGAGAAGCTGGACCTGCTGCTCCCGCCGGGCGAGTGGGCGGCGTTCGTCGTGCGCGCGCCGAAAGGGAGCGACTACTCGCTGCTGATGCTGTTGAAAATCGCGCCGGAGAACGCGTCGGTCGACACGGCCAAAGCCGACGGACTCATGACGGCGCAGGAGCTCGCCCAATTCGTGACGTATTATTATCGGCATCCGCAGCCGGAGCGGATCGCGCGGGCGATCGAGTCGCTGGGGCCGAGCGGATTCCTGAACAGCAGCGGCATACTTGAACCTCCCCAATATACTCGGCGGGCTTACATCTGCGTCGGCTTTTTCGCCAAGGTATTCGCGGCCAACCCCGAACAAGTGGCGCAGTGGCGAAAGACTGTCGACCAACAGAATTGGCAGACCCGCGATTGGCTGCGCCTGGCCCTGAAACTAAGCGCGCCGGGGGCGAAGCTGCGGCACGGTTCGTCCAGCGAGACGGAAAGATGTTGGGGAGCCTTTTTCGCTTCCGGTCACCCGGGTTATCTGCGGCAGTTGGTGCGCCAACTCGAGTTTCTGGACCACGAGGATCGGGAGTCTTTCAACCTCGGTGTCAAAGCCATGTTGTCGCTCGCCTATCATGTCCCCAGCCATCCACTGGTGCGCCAGACCCTGGAAGAAGCCCGGAAGCGAGCGGCTCCGCAGCCCCGCCGACTGATCGACGATGTGCTGAACCAGGATTTGGCCGCAATGCAGAAGGAGATTCAGGGCAGAGCCGGGAAGCTTATGCCCGATTCCCCCTTCAACGCGAATTCCTTGAGCAGGCATCCGTCGGGAAGTTCGCCCGATCGCAGCCGAATTCCTGTGTATAACGACGATTTCGGTCCGCCTCCCGACCACGAGCCGCAGTGGGACCGGCCGCTTTTGAGATAGGCGGTTGAGCAACACCGGCCTTACCGACAGACCTGCGCATGGACGGCATTGGGAAAGCGGCGCTTTTCTAATCCTCAAACAGAATGACTTTTCAGGGGTTTCCCACCGCGCGGTTGAAGGCGGCGCGGGCGGCGAGGTAGCTCCAGCGCGCGGTCGCCAGTTCGGCCTCGGCGCGGGCAAGGGCGGTCTGCGTATCGAGCAGGTCGGTCACAACGGCTTCGCCGTTCTCGTAGCGCTCGCAGACAACACGCAGGCTTTCTTCGCTCGCCTTGACGCTCGTTTCGTTCGCGTCGATCGCCGTCCACGCGCGCTTGAGCTCGGAAACCGCGGACCAGACTTCCTGACGAATCTCCAACCGGCGGTTTTCGTAGGCGGCCTGCTCGCGCGTGAGTTCGGCCTTTGAGCGCGCGAGGCGGCGCGACCGCGCGCCGCCGTCGAAGATCGGCAGGTCGACGCTCACGCCGGCCTGCCATTCCTTCGTGTCGGGCAACCACTCGGTGTCGCGCCAGCCGAAGGCGCCGTCGGCGCGCAGCGTGGGTGCGCGCGAGGCGCGGACCGCTTCGACGGCGGCGCGGGCGGCGTCGGTGCGTTTTTCCTCCGATTTGATCTCGGGGCGGCGGGCAAGCGCGCGCGTGACGGCGTTGTCGATTTCGTCGCTGCCGGGAGGCGGCGGGTCGCTGGCGGGCGTGGCGATGGTGACGGGTTCGTCGGCGCCGCGGCCGATCGCGGTGTTGAGCCGGCCCTGGGCGATGCGCACGCGACTTTCGGCATCGATGAGCTGAAGCCGCGCATCGGCGACGCCGGCCTGCGTGCGCAGCACGTCGGCTTGCGGGACGTCGCCGGCTTTGTGCCGAAGCTCGGCGAGCTGTTCGTGTTTCCCGGCGCGCTCGAGATTTTTTTGCGCGACGGACTGCAGATCCTGCGCGGCGGCGAGGCCGAAGAATGCGGACTGGGCGTTCAGCCGCACATCGGCCTGCGTGGCGGCGGCGTCGGCCTCGGCGGCGGAGTGGCGCGCGCGGGCGGCGTCGAGCCCGGCGCGCCGCGCGCCGAAATCGTAGAGCGTCACGCGCGAGACCACGCCGGCATTCCAGTCGTCGAGCGGACCGATCAGTTCCGGCAGCGCGCCGCCGGGAAAGGCGCGCGCGAGATCGGACGGCAGGAACGCCCGGCGCTGCCAGCGATGATAGCCCGCGTCGAAGTCGACCTGCGGATAATACGGCGCGCGCGCCTCGCCGACGGCTTCCTGCGCGGCGTCGACGCCGGCACGCGCGGCGGCGAGCGCCGGGTGCTGCTTCGCGGCGAGGGCGACACAGTCGTCGAGCGAAAGCGGGGCGGGCGGTGCGGCAAGGGCGCCGATGGTCACGACGACGGCGAGAGCGGCGGCAGGAGCGGCGGCAAGATTCGTTTTCATGGCTCGGAAAAATTTGGTTGGTTCATTCGGGCGGCCTGGAAGCAAAGTCCGTATTACGGACTTTGGTTCTGGGGCTTCAGGATTAGAGGGTCTTGTGGAAGCGGCCGATGGCGAAGGTCATCACGACGAGGCCGAGCGCGAGGAGCGCGGCGAGCTGCGGCCAGAGGATGTCGTAGCCGACGCCCTTGAGAAACACGCCGCGGATGATCACGAGGAAGTACCGGAGCGGATCGACGAGCGTGAGCCATTGCACAAACCGCGGCATGTTCGCGATCGGATAGATGAAGCCCGAGAGCAGCATCGCCGGAAAAAAGAAGAAGAACGTCGTCATCATCGCCTGCTGCTGCGTTTCGCTGACGGTCGAGATGAAGAGCCCGATGCCGAGCGTGCTCAGCAGGAAGAACGCCGTGCCGACGAGCAGGATCGTGAATTCGCCGCGGATCGGAATCTCGAACCAGAACACGCCGACGAGCGTGACCAACGCGACGTCGGCGAACCCGATGACGACGAAGGGCGCGCACTTGCCGAGGATGAACTCGACCGGCCGGATCGGCGTGACCATGATCTGCTCGATCGTGCCGACCTCCTTTTCGCGGACGATCGCCATGCCGGTGAGCATCAGGCTGACGAGCATCACGAGCACGGCCATGACCCCGGGCACGAAGTAATTCCGGCTCTCGAGATTCTCGTTGAACCATGCGCGGGGCCGGAGGTCGACGCTGCCGACCGGAATCGTGCGGCCGGCGCGGCGCAGCGCCTGGTCGAGCACCAGCTGGTTGTTGTAGCCGCCGGCGATGACGGAGCTGTAGTTGAGGACGAGCCGGGCGGTGTTCGAATCGGAGCCGTCGACGATGAGCTGCGCGGGCGCGGGTTCGCCGGCCGCGAGTTTCGCGGAGAAACCGGAATCGAACTCGAGGATGGCCGAAGCTTCGGCGGCATCGATGAGCGCGCGCCCCTCCGCGGCATCGTCGGTGTAACGGACGATGTCGAAGTAGTCGGAGCCGGTGAAACGGGCGACGAGCGCGCGGCTGGCGGGCGTGTTGTCGTGATCGATGACAACGAGGCGGACGTGGCGGACGTCCATCGTGACGGCGTAGCCGAAGATCAGCGTCTGGAGCACGGGGACGCCGAAGATCACGACGCGCATCCGCGGGTCGCGGAAGACCGAGAGGAACTCCTTGCGGAGCATGGTGAGGATGCGTTCCCACATGGCTAAAGCGGCTGCGCCGCGGACCAGGGACTGAAGACCAAGGACCAGGAACGGGTAGCGGCAGGCCTCCGTGCCTGCCGACTTTGGGCATTTCGAACCCGGCAGGCACGGAGGCCTGCC
>DASZPP010000211.1:0-21422 GCA_035549975.1 Opitutus sp. | reverse complement strand
GATTGTCCGCGACCTTTCCAGAATTCCATTGCGCCATTTCGGCGGCGAAAATGTCGAGGTTGCCATCACCGTCGATGTCGGCGATCTGGAGCGTGTGGCCGTGGACGAGATCGCGGTCGATCAGTTTGCGCCCCACCCAGTCGGCGGACACCTCCGGGTTTCCAACGCACTCGTAAATTTTGAGCGGCCCGATGCCGTCGCCCGGCGCGATCACGATCTGCGGATATTTTCCCGGCTTGAACTTCCCCGCGGCGATCCGTCCGCCGATCGTGCCGACCGGGATCGCGTCGAATTTCGTGCCTTCGCGATGCTTGAACCACATGTTGCCCGCGAGGAGATCGAGCTGCCCGTCGCCATCGACGTCGGCGGCCGCGACGCCTTCGACGTATTTGAATTTTCCACCCTTCGCCGCGTCGTCCTCCGCGTTGCCGGCGACCTCGATGAGCGGCCACGGGCCGGAAGTCTTCGGCTGATCGGGAATCTGCGCGAGAAAGAGCTTCTTCGCCTTCTGATTCCAGAAAACGAGCTGCGGCCGGCCCGTGCCGAGAAAGTCGCCGAACACCTGGTCATGGTGCATCTTCTCGCCGCCTTTTTTTATCACGTGCCGCTTCCACGGCACCGCCGGATCGAAATTCGGATAAGGATTTTCCCACCACCACACTTCGTCGCTCTGCCAGTCGCCGCCGAAAACCAAGTCGAGGTCGCCATCGCCATCGATGTCGAACGCCGCGCCGCCCGCCTCCACCGTCAGGAATTTCGGCTCGATCACGATTCGGTCCCAGCCGCCCGCGTTGCGCCGATACCACACGAGCGCCGGCGCGACCTTGCGGAAGCTGATGACGAAATCGTTTTTTCCGTCCTTGTCCAAATCGCCCACGAAAACGCCCGTCTGCTCGGTCGACGTGCCCGGCAGCGGCAGATCGCCCGTCGCGGTGGATAGGTGTTTCCATTGGAGATCCGCCGCCGCCAGCGCGGAAACCGCGCTGAGCATGACCGCAACGGCCAACCCGCGAAACGTCGACAGATGGGGCGAAGAAAACTTCATGGTCGGAAAATTTCTGAGGAACGCGGAAGGCGCGGGGACGTCGTCACGCAAGCCCGATCCGCCGCAGCGCCTCCGGCGGCGGCCCGTCGAAACGCGGCAGCGGGACGTTGCCGACGTAGCCGAGATCCTTCATGCCTTCCTTCGTCGTGTAAAACGCACCCACCGTCAGGTCGCGAAACCGCGCGAAAAACCGCGCCGCCTCCTGATGCTCGGGTTTCGCCGCCGACAGGAGTTTGAGATCGTCGCACAGCGCCGTTTTTCGCGCCTCCGTCAAATCCGCGAAATCGTTTTGAAAACGTCGCCGCGCCTCCGCATCCAGCCACGCCAGCCCGTCGAGGATCACCGCGCGGTCGCGAATCTGGCCGGGATACGGCGCGCTGACCCATTCATCGAAAAAGTCCGGCACCCCGACCGCCGACGCGCTTGGCGAATGCTCGTCCGCCGGAATGATCGTGTCGCACAACGCGATCGCCGCCCGCCGCTGTTGCTCCGTAAACGTGAGCGGCCATAAGTCGCCGGGCCGGTAGTCCTTCATCAAGTCCGGATCCGATCCATAGCCAGCCGACGGCGCGACGGGCGCGGCGGCAACACCGTCCGCGCTCCACGCCGCGGGATCGAACAACATCGCGGAAGATGCCGCCGTGAGCATCCAGCGAATTGCCGTGCGGCGGTCCATGCGGGGAAGATCGCGGGAATTCATGGCGCTGGCAGCGCGGGCGTCCCGCCGGCGATTCGATCCGAGGCAGGCGGAACGCCTGCGCTACACGTTTCCTTTTCGGCTTTCATCGAGGAGATGCTCCGCGGCGCGCCACGCCAGCGCCATGATTGTGAGCGTGGGATTTTTGTCGGCGTTCGAGCAGAACGGCGCGCCGTCGGCGAGCACGAGGTTGGGCACGTCCCAGGTCCGGCCCCATGCATTGGTCACCGAACTTTTCGGGTCCGTGCCCATCCTCGCGCCGCCGACTTCGTGAATGATCTGGCCGCCGGGTGCGATCGCGTTCGCGCCGTCCTTTTCCGGCGCGCCCCACGGTTTGCCGCCCATCGCCGTAACGATGTCGGCGAACGTGCGCTGCATGTGTGCGGCCTGCCGCGTCTCGTGCTCCGACCATTTCCAATGGAATCGCAGCACGGGAATACCCCACTTGTCCTCGAGGCTCGGGTCGATTTCGCAGAACGAGTCCTCGTTCGGGATCATCTCGCCGCGGCCGTCGAAACTGAGGAACGAGCCGTAAAGCCGGCGGGCGTCCGCCTTGAGCCCGCGGCCGTAGCTGCCGCCGGTATACGCCTCGAGGCCGCCGAAGGTGCGCAGCGACGGCATTTGGCGGCCGGTCGCGAACTCCACGTGGTAGCCGCGCGGAAAATCCATGCGCCCGGCCTTCTGCTCCTGATAGAGCCACCATGGAATATAAACGTGCTCGCCCGCGCCGTCCTCGTTGTGCAACGGGAGATTTTCCAGCAGCGGCACCTGGCCGCCGAAGCTCGCGCCGACCGTGTCCATGACGTATTTGCCGAGCGTGCCGCTGGAATTGGCCAGGCCGTTCGGGAAACGCGCCGATTTCGAATTGAGCAGCAGCCGCACCGTCTCGCACGCGCTGGCGGCGAGGACGACGGCGCGGCCTGCGACGCGATGCTCGCGGCCCGTTTTCTTGTCGATATAAACCACGCCGCTGGCGCGGCCGTTGGTGTCGAGCGTGACCTCGCGCGCCATCGCGTTGGGCAGCAGGTCGAGGTTGCCCGTCGCCAGCGCCGGCGGCAGATGAACGGTGGTCGACTGGTAGTTCGCGCGGATCGAACAGCCGTGATTGCACGGCGTCGCCCAGAAACATGCCGCCCGCTGGTCCATGCTCGCGGCGAGAATGCGCTGCGCGCGAGGATTGTGCGGATGCAGCTTCGCCGGGATCGTGCGGCTGTCGAGCCGCTGCGTCAGCACTGCGCGATGCGTCGGGATGACGGGGATGCCGAGGCGCTTGGCGCGCTGCCGGATGAGCAGTTCGCCCGCCCGCGGCTTCGGCGGCGGCAGCAGGACGCCGTCGGGCGAACTCGGCGTGTTCTCCATGCCCTCGTTCGTGCCGAAAACGCCGATGAGCATCTCGACCTTGTCGTAATACGGCGCGACGTCCTCGTAACCGATCGGCCAGTCGACGCCGAGGCCATCACGCGAATACGGCTTGAAATCGTAAGGGCCGTTGCGAAACGCCATCCGCCCCCAGTGATTCGTGCGCCCGCCGAGCATGCGCGCGCGCCACCAGTGAAATTTCCGCTGGGGCTCGGTGAAGGCGTTCGCATAAGGCTCGCCCGGCACCGACCAGCCGCCGTCGATCGTCGCATCGTAGAATCCAAACGGCTTGCCCGGCGTGCCCGCGGCGCGCAATGGCGCCTGCGCGGGAATCTGGAACATCGGCGTCTCGCGCGTCGGATCGTAGTTCCGTCCCGCCTCGAGCATGAGCACCTTCACGCCTTCCATCGTGAGCGTGTAGGCTGCCTGTCCGCCACCCGCGCCCGAACCGACGACGATGACGTCGTAGCTCGGCTGCATTTGGTCCGGGGTGATGATGGGCATGGGATCGCTGCGCTCCCGGCGACGAATCAAACTCGATTCGTGGCGGGACTCCTTATCGCCCCGCGGGAATCGCGCGATAAATCCAAATTTCGTGATAAACGTTCCGCAAAGTGTGATCGGCCGGGCCCGGACTCGCCGCCGCCCGTGCGGCGCTTATCCGAACAACTCGCGCCCGAGTTTCCCCGCCATTTTCCGCTGGTCTGCCGGAAGCGAGGGCGAAAACGGCCATCGCCGGCTCACCGCCAGTCCGGCGATCAGCGGCGCCGCTCCGTCAAGCAATCGCGCCACGGTCGCGAGCGACACGTTCTCCAGCGTGTCGTGCCGGCTGTGATGCTGCCACCGGCCGCCGGGAAAATTCGAGCGGAAGAAATAGAGCGACGGCACGCCCGCGCGATTGAAGGGAAACTGGTCCGCGAACGGCGTGATCTCGCGCTGCACCTGCGCCGCCAGCCCGCGGCCCGCCAGCGCACGACCGGCGTGGCGCGCCAGCGCATCGTCGCCGGCGACCGAAAGCCCGAAGTGCCCGAGCGGCGACGACACACTGTCGAAGTTGACCACCAGTCCGGTATCAGCAGTCGTGACCCGATGCCGCCGGACGTGGAAATCCGAGCCGACAGAGAGCTGCTCTTCCGTCCCGAAGGAAATAAACCGCACGGCTCTTCGCCGCCGCATCGGCGCCAGTGCGCGCGCGAGCGCGAGCAGGCAGACGACGCCGGACGCGTTGTCGTCGGCCCCGGGATTGCCGCACTGGGTGTCGTGATGCGCCGTCAGCGAAATCCCCGGCAGCGAGGGCTCGGTGCCCGGCAATACCGCGACGACATTGTGCGACAGCGCGTCGGCCTGATCCACGGTGACACGCACCCGCAACCGCCTCACGCCGTCGCGCCGCCAGCGCCACGCATCGAAGTAAGGCACCGTGAGCGTCGGCGGCATGCCGTGGCGCCGCACCCAAAACGGATAGACGCCATCGTTCTTGACCCACGAAAACGGCAGCCGCTCGTCGACGTGAATCACCGCCGCCGGTCGCGCCGCCAGCAACCGCCGATGAACCGACACGTCGGTCGGCAGCGGTCCGAACCACGCCAGGATGTGTCCGGCGAGGCTGCCCGGCCGCAATCGACCCGCTTCCTCCGGCAGCTCGAGCCACACGAGTTCCGCCTCGATCGGCCGCCGGCCTCGCGTCGCCGGTGCGCCCACCAGCGGCGCAGCCTCCACCCGGCGCCAGCGGTTTCCTTCGTGCGCGTGCACCTCCGCCGTCGCCTTGCGCAGGCCCGTGCAGGGAAACGCCTCGAGGCTAACGTCCTCCATCCCGCCCGCGCGAAACTGCCTGGCGACATATTCCGCCGCGCGCCGTTCCTGATCCGTCCCCGCCCGGCGTTCGCCGATGTCGGCGCAAAGACGTTTCCAATCCCGCGCGATCGCGTTGCGCGCCGCGGCCGTGGAAAAATCAAATCGTTGTTTGGTGGACATCGAAACCTCAGTCGCTCGCAAACACGCTCACGTCAACCCGCTCGCTTCCCGCCGCCGCGCGTCGAACCCAGCGCGGGAGCACGGTTGTTTCCCGCAAACCCGCGCCCTCGAACGCCGCTCGTTTCTCCGTCTGGTTCGCGTCTGCGTAGGCGATCGTCCGCGACGCGCCGGCCCGCGGAAGCGCGGCGATCAAATCGGCCCCGCGCCGCCACCAGCGCGGATGGCAGAAGACATCGAGGATTTCCGTTCCCGGCCAGAGCGGATGCGGCTGGCGACACGCGACGCCGAGCACCGCCGGCCCATTTGCATCGCGCAACACGAACGCCGGCGGCGGCGCGCCGGCTGCATGCTGCCGCCGCGCCTCGCGGATCAAAGTAAGCAACGGCTCCTCGCTCGACCGCCGGCCGATCAATCGCACCGCCGCCAGCCGCACGACATCGCCGAAATCGCCAAGACACAACGGCGCCGCCGCCGGCCAGTGCGGCCAGTCCAGCGGCTCGATGATCGTTTCCTTCGCCCCGAACCAGCCCCGCTCAAATTCCGCCCGCGGCTGCCGGTGAAACTCCATGTAGCCGCTCCCCGGCTCGACCGGCTCGAAACCACGCCGCTGGTAATACCGCCAGGCGGTGCTGTCGAATTCCGTGCCGAGAAAAATCGCCCGGCCGCCGCGCGTCGCGAAATCATCCATCGCCCGCTCCATCAGGATCGAGCTCGCGCCGCCACCGCGATCCGCCGGCGCCGTCCACACGTGGCCGAGCAACGCCACGCCGGCGGTTTCGACGAGCATGATGTTCGCGAACGGGGCACCTTCGCGCTGAAGCACGAAAAAATTCGCCGCCACACCGCAGTCGCGCCGCAGCAACTCGCTGTTCTGCCAGTTCCACGGATCGCCCGTGTGCACCAGCATCCGCTCGATCCGCGCCGCCCAGTCGTTGTCCGGAGCGCCGACAACCGCCGCCGACACCGCTTCGCCTGTCCGTAGCATGACTGTCCCGAGTGAACGTAGCATCACGAAAAACGAATGATTGATGTTGCGCGATGCCGGAGCGTTGTCGCTGCGCGATCGCAATTCCTGTTGAGAATCACCGAGAGGGGTTGCGAAGGCCTGTCATTGCGAAGGACGGAGGAATGAAGCAATCCAACTGAATCGCCGCCAGTCGCCTCGCCACCTCGCGACGACGAAAAGAGCGACCACTGCGAGTGTTCTCCCAACAGAAGCGAGGAGGATCGGCGGCGCTACGAACCTGAAATTCGTGATATTGCGGCCGAAAGTGTGATCGCCGCCGTTCTCGCTGGCCGACGAAACCGCATCTGTTCCCACGTCCAGCCACCATTCAACGAGCCGCTCCGCGAGCTGGAGCCAACAGTCGGATTTGAACCGACGACCCACGCTTTACGAAAGCGTTGCTCTACCAGCTGAGCTATGTTGGCATTAGCTTGTAACCGCGGTGACTTAACGAAGTTTGTTCAGCCCCGTCATACACCCTCGTTAAACGCCCCGGCCTGAATTCCGAGTCAGCCGGCGCGAGAAAGAACGTGTGGCAGGCGACGGAGGTTCAGACCTCCATCACCACCGGAGCGGGAACTACTACGGGAGGTTCAAAGTGGGCGGCAAGTCCAAACGGGCTCCGCTTTCGACTAAGTTTTTCACGATCGTGAAACTTCGCCTTTCCGACGATACTCGCGCAGCCGAAATCGCCGCACGCATGGGCTCACATTTCCTGCCGGGCCGCTTGCAAAGCTTCTCCAGCGCCGACTTTCGAGGGCCGCACCGTCACTTTGTTGCGAGTCATGACGTGATCTCTTCGGCTCGATCCTAACGGATCAGCCCGGCATTCCGCAGCACGCGCTTCGCTTCGCGGTTGGTCAAAGCACCACCGGATTGAACGAGCCTCCGGCATCGAGGTCTCGTTTCGAGGAAGGCCTCGTCTTACTCAGAAACGCCGCCCGTCGTTGCCGTTGGGGAGGCCGCCCGTCGGCTGATTGAATTGAACGATGCCGTTCCGCTGCAATTGATCGAGGCTTCCCTGTCCGAGATAATTCTGGAGATCCTGCTGCGTTTGTTGGGCGAATTGTTGCAGGCCTTTATTTACCGCGTCCCAATCAACCGCCTGTCCCTTCGCCGCGAGGTCGCGAGCCGCGGCCTGGTAATCCTCCGCGCTCTTCTGGTAATACCTGAGCGCGCTGTACACGTGGTCGATCTTCGTGTCATCCAAGCCCCAGGTTGCTTCGTATTTCTTCATCTCCGAATAGCCCGGATCCTGTTGCTTCTGGAGACTGTCGAAAACGCCCGGGCCGAGCACGCGGCGGAATTCCTCGTCGCGGGCTTCGTCGAGGTCCTGGAGCCGTTGTGCGTAATCCGCATCGTCATGGGACTGGGCGGCGAGATCCGACCGCAGATCGTTGTATTGTTGCTGCGCGTTCAGGAGATCCTGGAACTGGGATTCCGTCGGGTTCGCGTTCGCCAGATCGTGGCGCAGATTCACGGCCACGGCGTGCGGACCTTGCGCCTGCGACTCCGCGTAGCGTTCGTCACCCAGCAATGTCTTCATCTGCTGCTGGAATTCGGCGACGTCCTTCGCGTACTGGTCGCTGGCGCCCGCCGGATCGATCTTTCCATCGAACTTCATCTCCTTCAGCTCCAGATCGCGTTGTTGCAGCTTTTTCCACAGGGCATAAGTCGTGGCGGATTCGGCCGGGGCGAGTTCCAATTGCCCCCGGTTGATCTCCCGCTGCATGTTCGCCATATCCCACTCCTTGAATCCTTCTTCGCCCAACGCAGCTCGCATCTCCGCATCCCTGCTCTTCTCGATTTCAAGGTTGAGTGCCGTGAGCACCTCGGGGTCGCCGCGGGTCTTTAGCGAAATCTCCGCGGCGCGTTTGCTCCAGCGCCGGTCCAGATCCTTCATCACGATTCGCGCGAGAACCTTGTTGGGCACGCCCATCGCCCGCAGCTGATCGATGAGCCATCGCCGCTGTTTCGCGACGCGCGCCGTGTCCGGATAGTGCAACGCGGCCAGCTCGGGGCTCGGCGATTTTTCGGTCGCGGTTTTGACCGGGCCGGCCTCGCGCGCGAGCGCCGGTTCCGGCTTGCGCAAAGCCAGAATCACCGCGGTCGCGGCAAGACCGAAGTTCAAAACGAAGAGGGCCCGGCGCCACGAAATGTTGCTCATGAATGCATCGTCTCCCTCATTGTGCCGGCGCCCCGCCATAGGTCGGCCGGAAGCCGGCGCCCGCCCAGCGCAGGACGGAATTGCGCTGAAGGCTGCTGAAACTGTCCTGGCCCACCGTGTTTTGCAGCGCCTGCTGCGTCTGGCCGGTCAACTTCTGCAGATATGTGTTCACGGCCGACCAGTCGACGTCCTGACCCTGGCTCTGGAGGGCGCGCACCTGAAGCTGATAATCCCCCACCGCCTTGCGATACTGATTCATCGTGTCGTACACGTAGTCGATCTTGCCGTCGTCGAGCCCCCAAAGGTTCTCGTATTTCTTCATCTGGATGTAACCGGTGTCCTGCTGTTCACGGAGATTTCGGAACGCGTCCTGGCCAAGAATCTGTGCATAAGCCTGATCGTGCGCCTCGTTCGCCGCTTTGAATTGCTCCAGGTAATTCGGCGATCCCGGATCGAGTTCCGCCAGCGCAGTGTTCCATTGCTTGTCCGCCTTAAAGAGTCCCTGGAACTGCGAGTCGCTCGGGTTTACGCTCGCCAGTTCGTAGCGCAGGTTGCCGGCCGTGAAGTCGTCGTCGAGTTGCTGTGATTTCGCGTAGCGCGCCTCGCCCAACACGGCCTTCAGCTCCTGATTGTAGTCCGCGTAAGATTTTTGCACGGCGGCCAGAACCTGGGCGCGGTCCATCGTGCCATCGATCCGCGCCTGCTCCAATGCGAACTGTCGCTGCTGCAGATTTTTCTTCAGCGCGTAAATCGACTCGGCTTCACCCGGCGTCACATCGACCGGCGTGCTCATCGCCTCCCACAGCATCGCCTTCGTGTCCCATTGTTTAAAATCCTTTTCGCCGAGCGCTGCGCGCATGGCCGCGTCCTGGCTCAAATCCTTCTCCAGTTGCACCCGCTCCATGCTCGCGGGATCCCCCCAGCACGCGGCAAAGCGTCCATCCCACTCGGATTCGAAATCCTCCAGGGCCACCAGCGCCAGGACTTCATTCGGCACACCCATCGCGCGCAACTGATCGATGATCGATCGGCGCCGCGCGGAGGCCGAGCCGATGCCCGAATAGTTCGGGAGCGTCCGCGATTTGGCGCTGGTGGTCGCGCGGGCGGCTGCGAGTCCGGCGCCGGCCTTCCCTGCATAAGCTCCCGGCCCCGTGACGGCGGAGTCAGGCGCGGGCAAACGGTTCGCCGATTGATGCAAAGCGAGCACCACGACCGTCGCGGCTAAAAAGCCGCTCAGGATGATCTGGAAGCGAAGGCCACGGCTCATGGTGCGAGATTAATTCACTCGCCCGACGTCGGGAGGGCCGGCGTTGAAAAACTCCGGCCCTCCTTCGGTCAAACGATAGTCACAGGGGGACTACCACACGGTCGCGTTGCAGCTCCCGCTCTGATTACCCCAGGCTTCCACATTCAGCTTGGCATACGTCCAGCCGTCGCTCCACGAATGCACCGGCATTCCGTGGCTCGACCAGAAGTTGATGTGATTCGCCATCGTGATGGTGTGATTCTGGCCCGTGGATTGCCAGACGGTACGTGCGTCGTTGTACTGCGCGCCGCCTCCTTGCGACGCGAGGTACACATTGTAGGTGCCGCCGTCGCTGTTGAGCGTACCCTTGAACGAGCCGCCGCGGCTGCCCATGTCGGTCATGTACCATTCGACGTTCGGGTAATTCGCCCATCCGTACATGCCGAAATTTTGAAAATTATTAATGGACCCACAATTGTAGCCGCAGGTCCGGGTTTGACCCGGCTGCCAGCCCTTGCCGATCGTGGTGTCCCCGACATTGGACCAATTGGCCTGGAAGTTGCCCGCGTAGGTTCCCGCGCTCGGAAACGAAATGCTGGCTGAACCTGTCGTCCACCAGCATTCGTACCAGTAGCCGTGATCGTGACCTTGGATATCGCCCGCGTGCGACAGCGGCGCCACACACGAGAACGTGATCGCGCCGAGAGCTAACAACGCATTGCTTAACAGCTTTCCTTCTTTTATCATGACTTTTGTAGGGTTAGGAGTACGTGTTGCGGCGCCCGCCACATTGCTCAGCCGCTATGGGGTATAAAGCATCGGGGCGAATGCCGGGCCCGAGTGGGCCGCGATCGCAAATCAGTTGACTCGTTGATGGGCGACAAATTTGCATATAGTCTAACAATATAACTTAAAAAATCCCGACCGCCCGCCGCGATCCCACCGATGCCTCGTATATACTTCTGGTTTGCAGACTGTTCCGGGACATATGCTGCCCGACAAGACACCCCGTGAACGCTATCACCTATTTTAGGGTAGGGTAAAATTCTGCATGTATATAGTATCTGGTATATAATTGACTATGCCCATGGACATATATCAAAATATTTCCGCAATTGTAGCCTCAGTCGTCATCCCACGGTCAACTGATGCGACCGAGGGAGCACTTCCAACTGCAATGGGCCTTGCGATGCCACTCACTCGATGTCGATGATTCCGCGCTGGACCGCAGTGACGAGGGCCCGCGTGCGGTCTGATACACCCAGCTTCGAATAGATGTTCGCGACATATATCTTGATCGTTCCCACCACCAGTCCAAGGCGCGCCGCAATTTCCTTGTTACTCAGCCCCTTCGCGACCAGAGCCAGCACCTCCATTTCCCGCCGTGACAGATTTGCGAGCGTCCGCTCGCCAAGCCTCGCGGCGACCTGCGGCGGGACGAATTGCCCCCCAGAGTGCACGACGCGAATCGCCTCGAGCAACCGGTCGAGCGCCATTTCCTTCACAATGATTCCGGCCGCGCCGGCCTGCATCGCCTGGTACACTTCCTCCCCGCGGGCATAATTACTATAGATCAGGATTCGCGCGGTACCGAACTCCCGGCGAAGCGCACGAATTGTTTCGACTCCAGTGAGCCCCGGCAGGCGCAGATCGAGAATCACCACGTCGGGGCGATGCTGACGATAAGCTTCGATGCCCTCATTTCCGTCCTCGACGTCGGCGACAACTTCCATGTCTGGAGCGTCCCCAATCGCGGTCATCAGGCCCATCCGGACGGCCATATGGTCGTCCACGAGCAGGACGCGAATCTTGCGGGCGGAGTTGAGGCTCTGCATAGGTTGGGACTATTCAGCGATTGTTTTTGGCACCGCGATGCGAATCGAAGTTCCTTCACCCACGACGCTGTCAATCGCAATTTTTCCCCGGAGTTTCTTCACGCGGGCCTTGATGCCCCGCAAGCCGAGATGTCCGCTGCGGGCCTGCAGCACGTCGTCGAGTACAAAGCCGGCGCCATCATCGACAATTTCCAGGCTCACGGTGTCGCATCCATAATCCAGGCGAATCGTGATCCGTCGGGCCCGCGCGTGGCGAAAGGCATTCGTCGTCGCCTCCTGCGCAATCCGCAGCAGGTGGTGGCTCATCGTGCGCCCGAGCGGTTCCTCGCGTCCCGACACCGCGACCTCCACGTTGACGCCATCCGAATTGACGAACGCGACCAGATTTCGCAGCGCGTCGCCGAGTTCGCTGCGGTCCAGGAGGGGCGACTCCATGTCCCACACGGCGTGTTCCACCTCCTGCCGCGCGTAGGCCACCATGTTGCGGACCACGTTCAGCCGTGACCGCAGGTCCAGGTGGACCGCCGGCGATTTCAACGTCGTGTCGAGTTGGAGGATGGCGCCGGTCAGACCCTGTTGAACGCTGTCGTGGATCTCGCCTGCCATGCGATCCCGCTCGGCCAGCGTGGCCGCATTGCGCGATTCTTCGCCCAGCCGGGCCATCGCGCGTTCAAGCTGGCGGGTCCGTTCGTGCACGACCTGCTCCAGCATCCGGTTGCGACGGCGCTCGAGATAGTTCGCCCAGCGCACGAAGCCCAGCAAGAGGAACAGGGCCACGGTCCCGAACCCAACATAGGCCGGCCACGAGCGAAACCAAGGGGGCCGAATCTCGAACGCGAGCATCGAGGTCACTGGCGACGTTCCGCGCATGGTCGCCATGCGCACCTGCAGGTTGTAATCACCCTCCCGCAAATCGCGGAGACCCACGGTGGAGCCGTCAACCGGCGTCCATGGATCCCTCTCCTTCAGGCGATATTCATAAACCGGCGACCTTCGCCACGCATCGGAGCCGGAGAAAATCCGAAACCTGAGGCTGTTTTGGGCGTAGGGCAGCCGCAGTCCTGCACCGGTCGCCCACCGGGCCGCAGCCAGTTCCTCGTTGCAGTTCAGATCGACGAGGGAAACGAGCACCGGATGAGACGGCTTGGGCAGGCTCGAATCCCAGCTGCGTTCAATGCGGTATAATGACCGCTCCGTCGAGATCCACACGTCCCCCTCCGGAAGGATGTGCACGACCGGGTAGAGGTCGTTGACCAGGTCGAAGCTTTTCGCATCCATCACATAACCGGAGCCCCGGGGCTGAAACCGCACCAAACCCTCGTTGTGCGTCGCCCAAATCACGCCTCGATTGTCCTGGGCCACCCGCGCGATCCAGGAGGGTGAGCGATTGAGCAGATGTTCCCATTGGGGGGCTTCGCACCACCGGCCAGTCTTCTCGTCGAAGAACCGGCGCGGCTCCTCGCCGAGCGAGCTCAGGACGGCGACATCCCCGATCGCCCCGATGTTCACCCACGAGTTCTTCGTCCAGGTTTCATTGCGAACGACGTCGAGCTGAAGTCGTTCGCCCGCCCGGCTGAGGCGCGCCACGCCGTCCCCCCCCATCTCGATCCACACGGAATGCCCGATCCGATGCACGATGGCCGGATTCTGCACGCCCTGGATTCGCGGCACCGGCTCGACCCAGTGGTCGCCCTGATGCTCCAGCTGCGTGATGCCGGAACGACCAATCTCGAAGCAATGGTCGGCATCGGTCATCGCGACGTAGACGAGATCTCCAACCGTCGGCACCGGTCGATAGCTGAAATCACGGCCGACCTCGAACAACCCCGCCGGGTTGCCCACCAGCATATTCTCGCCCCACGCGTCCATGGCATAAGTGCCGCCCGGCAGTTGGAACCGGCAAAGGCGGAAGCGCGTCGGCTCGCCCGGAGCTTCGCTCAACGCTTCATACAGGTGGCCATTCGAAGCCACATAGATGCGTCCGTTCCACCGCGCTATGATCGGCCAGTTGACCGGCAATCCGAGCGTCGGGCCAAACGCGGTCAGCGGGCTCCCATACAGCACCTTGTCGACGGTCTCCTCGGTTCCCACCCAGAGGACGCCTGGCTCGCGATTGGCCAGTGCGGCGATGTTTCGGTACCGGGGCATCGTCAGCGCCAGCATCAACTTGCCGTCGCGCGAAAACAGCAGCAGGCCCTGTTCGGTCACACCCACGGCGACCTTGCCGTCCACCAAGGCGTGCAACACCGAAACCTGACCGCTGATCACGTTTTTCGCAACGGGCCACGGGGTGAGTGCACGACCGTCGAACACGGCAAGCTGGTTGCCGTCGAAACCGATCAGACTTTGCGTATCGTCGAGCGGGGTCGCCACCTCGACCACCCTCGACCCGAGCGGCGCTCCCGGCACGGGCTGCAGCGTCGCATTCCCGGCGTCGATATAACGAAGCGGGGCGCCATAACAGGAAAGAAAGACCCGGTCCCCGACGCGGAAGGCGCGCGACAGCCCCGGAGTCTCGAACAAAAAGCTCCGCCGCCGGGCGAAGTCCCAGTACACCACTCCATTCCAGCTCACAAAATACATGCCGGAGCGCGTTCCCAGCAGGTCCCGGAAAACCGCGGTGTGCACCCAGTGCGGTGGATTCGCAGACACAAGCGGCACCGGATGAAGCCGTCCGTCCTTGCCGAATTCCGCATAGCCCCAGGACATGCGCGCCCCGTAATAGCTGCGACCGTCGGCCCCCTGCACCACGTTCAGCATCGGAATCCGGTTCATCCCGCCGGGTTCGGCCAGGTTCAGCCAGACTTGATCATTGAGGACCGAATACACCGCCTCGTGGATGACCGTGATGCGGCCGAAGCGGTCGAAGCCCAGTTTTGACCCCCGGGGAACGGTGCCAATATCGCCGAGGGAATAGGAGCGGACGAACGGGAGCCCGTGCACCGGCGGATCGGCAGCGGCGCGAGCGACCAGGGCACTCGCGAGGACGACCGTCGTCAGGAGCGACCGCACGGAAGACTTGATCGTCAACTGCTGCATAGGGACGGCAGGCACGCCAGCAATCCGGGGGTAACGTCCGCCGTCCGCCAAACTGGACCCGCACCGTCGCGGCGGTAAAGATCATTTCCTCCCGACGATGGCATTCGGACCGCGGACACGGCATATCCGATGGGTCGCCGGCACCCATTTCTCTGTCCCGGATTCCAATTCTTCAGGCACGTCGTCGTGTCGAGAACATGATCCTGGCCTGCGAACGCCTCTGCCGAATCTGCGCGACGTCACGCGGGTCCCGGCATTCCGGCGTTGAATCTGTATGTTGGCGCGCGCGTGAAGCGCCGAAGAAACTCGCGCGCGGATGAGCGCGATCCTTCATTTGCCGCGTGCCGCCACTGTCCACCGACCTGTTCGACTACGACCTGCCACCCCGCCTGATCGCCCAAACCCCGGCCGAGCGCCGCGACCAGTCGCGGCTGCTGGTCGTTGATCGCGCCGCGCATACAATCGCCCACCGCCGGTTCGCCGATCTGCCGCAATTCCTTCGCGCTGGCGACACGCTGTTTCGCAACAACGCCGCCGTCCTCCCGGCCCGGCTCCACGCCCGCCGCCCCACCGGCGGACAAGTCGAATGCTTTCTTCTCCGCCCGCTCGAAACCGACGAGCAAACCTGGCGGTGCCTGATCAAGCCCGGCCGAAAACTCCCCGTCGGCGCCCGCTTCGCCGGCGATGGGGAGGCCTTTTCGGGCGAAATCGTCGCTCGTGAGCCCGACGGCTCGGCGCTGGTGCGATTCTCCACCCCGTCGAACGAATCGATTGTCTCCATCGCCAACCGGCTCGGCGACGTGCCGCTGCCTCCGTATATCCGCCGCGATGACGCATCGCCGGACCATGATGCCGAACGCGCCCGCGATCTCGAACGCTACCAGACCGTCTACGCCGACCGCGCGCATCCGGTCGCGGTCGCCGCCCCGACGGCCGGACTTCATTTTACGCCGGAATTGCTCGCGGCGCTTTCGGCCCAAGGCGTGCGCACGGCGGATCTGACGCTTCATGTCGGCGTCGGCACGTTCAAGCCGATCACGACCGCGACCGTCGAGTCGCACGCGATCCACCATGAATTCTACGAAATATCCGCCGCGACCCAGCGGGCGCTGTTTCCTCCGTTGTCCGGCCGCCGGATCGCGGTCGGGACGACCAGCGTGCGCACGATCGAGGATTTTCTCGCGAGCCACCCCCTGCCGCTCGCCGGCGCACAGCCGCGCGTCGCCGAAGCATCGATCTTCATTTATCCGCCGCGCCATTTCGCCGGCGTCGACGCGCTCATCACGAACTTTCACCTGCCCCGCTCGACGCTCCTGTGCCTGGTCGCCGCCTTTCTCAGCCCCGGGTCGACCGAGGGCATCGCCTGGCTGCAGGCGATCTATGCCGAAGCGATCGCGCGCGACTACCGTTTCCTCAGCTATGGCGATGCGATGCTGATTCTCTGAACGCGTCACGCCGTGAAAGAAATTGGTTTGGTTGCAATTTAACCGGCGCTCTCTTTCTTCCCCGCCGTCAAGCACCTTCATAATCCCCCATGAAACCACCCGTCCGTCTTCTCGCCCTCGCTTCCCTCGCGCTCGGCCTGATCGCCTCCGCCTCGGCCGCCGTCGAAACCTACCAGATCGACCCGGTCCACTCGTCGGTCGCCTTCAGCATCCGGCACTTCTTCACGCCCGTGCCGGGCATGTTCACGAAGTTCAACGGCACGATCGTCGTGGATCGCGACGACCTCGAGAAGAGCACCGTCGAGGCGACCATCGAGGCCGCCAGCGTCAACACCCGCAACGACCGCCGCGATGGCGATCTGCGCAGCGATCGTTTCTTCTCCGCGGCCCAGTTTCCCACGATCACCTTCAAGAGCACGTCGTGGAAGAAAACCGGCGAAAACACCTTCGACGTCGCCGGCGACCTGACGATCAAGAACGTCACCAAGCCCGTCGTCCTCAAAGTGAAGTCGCTCGGCTTCGGCCCCGGCATGCGCCCGGGTTCGCTGCTCTGCGGCTGGCAGGCCACCACCACGCTCAACCGCAACGATTTTGGCATCGCGACGATGCCGAAAATTCTGGGCGACGACGTCGAGATCACCATCGGCATCGAAGGCCATGGCATGAAAGCCGGCGGTTGACCGCCGTCGACGTTTCGCTTTTCAAACAAAGGACGGCCCCCGCGCCGTCCTTTCTTTTTGCCAACCGCGGCCGGCTGCGTCCTGTTGGGCCGCATGAGCCCCGACGAACTGCAGTCCCTCATCGAGGAAGCGACCGCCGACTACGCGCTCGGCGACGCGGGGATCGCGCTCGAGAAGCTCGCCCGCGCGACCGCCGCGGCGCCGGATTCGTTCGAGGCCTGGCATGCGCTCGCCGAGGTGAATTTTTCGCAACGCGATTTCGCCGCCGCGCTCGCCGCCGCCGAGCGCGCGCACGCACTGCGCCCGGACGACCTTTTCATCAACACCACGCTGTCCCGGATCTGGATGGAACGCGGCGACAAGGCCCGCGCCGAGCACTTCGGCGCGCAGGCGAAAATCCAGGGCTGGAAGGAACAGCTCAGGAACCCATCCAATTGACATCGCTCTGCGCGGGCCGGTAATTTTCCCCTTCCATGGACAAGCCGGCTTACGCGCTCGAGTTTGAAAAACCCTTGCGCGAACTCGCGAAGGAACTCGACGCCCTCCACCAACGCGCCCTCGAACACAAGGTGGACCTCTCCGCCGAGATCGCCGCGCTCGAGCAACGGCGGGACGCCGCCGAGCGCGAGCTCTACGGCAACCTCACGCCGTGGCAGCGGGTGCAGATCGCCCGCCACCCCAAGCGTCCGCACGCGCTCGACTACGTCGAGACGGTCTTCGAACATTTCGAGGAGCTGCATGGCGACCGGCAATACAGCGACGACCGCGCGCTCGTCGGCGGCACCGCTTTTTTCGAGGGCCACGCCGTCATGGTCATCGCCCAGCAAAAGGGCCGCGACACGAAGGAAAACATCCTGCGCAACTTCGGCATGCCGCAGCCCGAGGGCTACCGAAAGGCGCTCCGGCTCATGCGCATGGCCGAGAAATTCAATCTTCCCCTCTTCACGTTCATCGACACCCCCGGCGCCTATCCGGGCGTCGAATCCGAGGCGCGCCACGTTTCCGAGGCGATCGCCGTCAACCTCCGCGAGATGGCCATGCTGCGCGTGCCGTCGGTCGCCGTGGTCGTCGGCGAGGGCGGTTCAGGCGGCGCGCTTGGCATCGGCGTCACCGATCGCGTCCTGATCTTCGAGAACAGCTACTATTCGGTCATCTCCCCCGAAGGCTGCGCGGCGATTCTGTGGAAGGACCGCGCCGCCGCCGCGACTGCCGCCGAAGCGCTCAAGCTCAGCGCGGCCACGCTCGGCCAGCTCGGCGTCGTCGACGAGGTCATTCCCGAGCCGGTTGGCGGCGCGCACAACGATCCCGCCGCGGCCGCCGCATCGTTGAAGACGGCGCTGAAAAAACATCTCGGCGCCGTCCGCAAGCTCGACGTCGAGGCCTTGCTGTCCACGCGCTACGAACGCTACCGGCACCTCGGCGTCTACGAGGAATCCGGCACCACGCGTTCCTGAGGAAGGGCGCGTCGTCCCAACGCGCCGCCCGGCCGCCCGGCGCAATGCCGGTTGCGGACAGCCGCCCTACCTTCGCACCGTCAGCAGCTCGATCTTCTCCGTGCACGCCATCGACGGGCCGATCTCGATGAGCACGCCGGAGAGCCGCACGTCCTCCGTCGCGACTTCGAAACGCCGCGGCATGCCGTCGACGAATTTTGCCACCACGGCGTCGATGTCACGGCCGAGCACGCTCTTGTAGGCGCCGGTCATGCCGATGTCGCATATGAACCCCGTGCCTTTCGGCAGGATGCAGGCGTCCGCCGTCGGGACGTGCGTGTGCGTCCCGATCACCGCCGTCACGCGTCCGTCGAGATACCAGCCCATCGCCTGCTTTTCCGAGGTCGCCTCGGCGTGAACCTCGACGATGAGCGCGTCGGCCTGGCCGCGCAATTGCTCGATCATCCGGTCGGCGCAGCGAAACGGGCAGTCCGCCTTCAACCCCATGAACTGCCGGCCGAGCACCGTGAACACCGCCACGCGAAATCCGCGCGCGGAAATGATCAGATGATCCCAGCCCGGATTCGACGGCGGCAGGTTCGCGGGGCGGCAGACGCGCGCGATCCGCGTGATCTCCGATTCCCAGCCACGCTGGTCCCACACGTGGTCCCCCAGCGTGACGCCGTCGACTCCCGCCTCGTGCAGCGATCGCGCGATCGCCGCCGTGATCCCTGACCCGGCGGCGGCGTTTTCGCCGTTGGCGATCACAAAATCGATCTGGTGCTCCTCCCGAATCCTCGCGAGGCGCTGGCTGACACAATCCCGGCCCGGCCGGCCGACGATGTCGCCGATAAAAAGCAGCTTCAACATCCCGCCACGCTGCGCCTCCACCGTGGCCAGCGCCAACTGTTTTTCTCGAATATCCCGCGCGGCACCCCGCCAGTGGACCGGCCGCCGCTCGTAAGCGCGCGGCGGGCATCCGCCATGGACCCGATTCCGAGGCTTGCCACGTCCAGTGCAGTTGGTTTTCCCTCGTCAGCCTTTTGTCCAAATAAAATCCGCCATGAAAACCACGACCTCACCCTCCTCGTTCCCCCAGGCCGAGATCGGCCGCGAAATGAAGGGCGCCGACGCCGTCGTCGAGTGCCTGATCCGCGAGGGCGTCGAGGTCATCTTCGCCTATCCCGGCGGCGCGTCGATGGAGCTCCATCAGGCGCTCGGCCGCACGGACAAGATCCGCGTCATCCTTCCCCGCCATGAGCAGGGCGGATCGTTCGCCGCCGAGGGCTACGCGCGGGTCACGGGCAAGGTCGGCGTGTGCATGGCGACCAGCGGCCCGGGCGCCACCAATCTCGTCTCGGCGATCGCGGACGCCTACATGGACTCGATCCCGCTCGTCGCGATCACCGGCCAGGTTTACTCGAAATACATCGGCAAGATGGCGTTTCAGGAGACCGACTTCTACGGCATGACGCTGCCGATCGTGAAGCACTCCTACCTCGTGATGGACATCCACGAACTCCCGCGGGTGTTCAAGGAAGCCTTTCACCTCGCGCGCAGCGGCCGGCCGGGCCCCGTCGTGATCGACCTGCCCAAGGATTTGCAGCAGACGAAATTCCAGCCCGTCTTTCCGCCGGCGGTCGATTTTCGCAACGCCTACGCCACCGCGACACAGCACGCGACCGACGATCAGCTCAAGCGCGTCCTCAGCCTGATCGCCGAAGCGAAGCGGCCTGCGATCTACGCCGGCGGCGGCATCATCTCCGCCGAGGCGAGCGCCGAGCTCAGGGCCTTCGCGGAGAAGACCAACCTTCCCGTCGCCACGACGCTGATGGGCGTCGGCGCCTTTCCCGAAACCCACCCGCTCTCGATGCAATGGTTCGGCATGCACGGCTCCGCCTACGGCAACTGGGCGGTGGACCAAAGCGACCTGCTCATCGCCGTCGGCGCGCGTTTCGACGACCGCATCACCGGCGACACCGCGAAATTCGCCGGCGACGCGAAGATCGTGCACATCGACATCGACGCCTCCGAGCTCAACAAGAACAAGCGCGTCCAGTTTCCGATCATCAGCGACGTCAAGTATGCGCTCGGCCGCCTCAACGAGCTCGCGACGGCCAATCGCTTTTCTCCGCCCGACACCGCCGCGTGGCACCAACAGATCGCGACCTGGAAAAAGGACCACCCGTTTTCCTTCGAGCCCAGCAAGCACATCCAGCCGCAGGAGGCCATCGCCGCGCTCTACGAGCTCACCAAGGGCGACGCGATCATCACCACCGGCGTCGGCCAGCACCAGATGTGGGCGGCGCAGTTCTACCGCTTCAACGAACCGCGCTGCTACATCAGCTCGCTCGGCCTCGGCGCGATGGGCTTCGGTTATCCCGCCGCGCTCGGCGCGAAGGTCGCCCGGCCGGACAAGCAGGTCATCGATATCGACGGCGACGGGTCGTTCATGATGAACGTGCAGGAACTCGCCACCGCCCACATCGAGAAGATCGCCGCCAAGGCGATGATCCTGAACAACCAGCACCTCGGCATGGTCGTGCAATGGGAGGACCGGTTCTACGGCAGCGTCCGCGGCAACACGATCCTCGGCGACGAAACCAACGTCGGCAGCCCGGACAACCCCGACGCGCTCTATCCCGATTTCGTGAAGATCGCCGCGGGCTTCGGCGTGAAGGGCCGGCGGGTAATCAAGAAAAGCGAATTGAAGGAGGCCATCCAGGAGATGCTCGACCACGACGGCCCCTACGTGCTCGACGTCATCGTGCCTTACACCGAGCACGTCCTGCCGATGATCCCCGCCGGCCGCACCGTGAAGGACATGCTCCTGAAGTAGCGCAGGCGTCCCGCCTGCCGTCGGTCGAGCCGGTCTTTGACCGGCTCTTTTTTTTGGGGCAATCTTCAGCCCGCCGCCGCCATCGCCGGCGCCCAGCCGAGCAGCCGCCCCGTCGCCGTGTCGATCCGGACTTCGGCTCCCGAAACCGATTTCACCGTCAACACGCCGTCGGTGTCGTGTTCATCCACGATCGCCGCACATGGATCGTCCATGAGCGGCCATTCCGCGATCCACACGAGCCGGCCCGCGCCGTCGAGACAGTAGAGGTTCGCCAGTCCCGGCAGGAGGCCGTGCGGCAGTTCGCGGACATAGGTGCAAAGCGGCCCGCGTCGGAACTCCGCGATCGCCGTCGCCATCGGCCCAAGCAGCACGCTCCGGCTCCCGAATTGGCCGAGCTCACAAAGCGAACCGTCGATTACGGCGAAGCCGTGAGCAGGGGTAAGCATGGCTGGAGCGTGTCAGAACAACAACTTGCCGCGCGCGCCGCCATACTTTTTTTCGGGCCGCGGGGCGCTCCCCGCCTACTTTTCGCGCATGATGTAGCGACCGTCCCAATCGGGCGGCGGCGGCTCGGCGATCGCTTCCGGCACGACCCGGCGGAGGTATTCGAGCGATGGGTTGCTCGCCACGCCCTCGGTCCGGCCGGGCACATTCGGT
>DASZPP010000210.1:0-11129 GCA_035549975.1 Opitutus sp. | reverse complement strand
GCTGCCACTCGATCGCGCCACCCGCCCGTTCCATTTTCGCGAGCTCGCCCGCCAGGTCGTCGCGCGGCTCCCCTCCGATCAGCGCGCCCTCCTCGAACAGTTCGCCGCCGGCGCCAACGCCGGCCTCGCCGCACTCGGCGCAAAGCCGTTCGAATATCTCCTGCTCCGCGCCACGCCCGCTCCGTGGCGGCCCGAGGACAGCCTGCTCATCAGCTATGCGATGACGCTCGACCTGCAGGACGCCAGCGACACGCGCGAACGCTCGCTCATGACGCTCCGCGATCGCTACGGCATCGACGCCGTCAATTTCTTCGCCCCGCTCCTCACGCCCGACGACGCCGCCCTCGACGGCACCACCGCGCCGCTTCCGCCCATCCCCGGCCCGCGCACCATCAATCTCCGCCAAAAAACCTCCGCCCTCCTCCACCGCACTCCTGGCTCTCGGCTCTCGGCTCTCGGCTCTCCGCCTCCCTCTCTCAGCTCTCAACTCTCCACCCTCAACTCCCCTCTCTCCGAACTCCGCCCCGGCAGCAACGCCTTCGCGCTCTCCAGCGCTCACACCGCCACCGGCGCCGCGCTCCTCGCCAACGATCCCCACCTCAACCTCAACATCCCGAACATCTGGTATCGCTGCGTCCTCGAATGGCCGGGACACCGCCTCGTCGGCGTCACGCTGCCCGGTCTTCCATTCGTCATCCTCGGCAGCAACGGCCACATCGCGTGGGGCCTGACCGACGCTTACGCCGACACCTGCGACCTTGTCGCCATCGACGTGAACCGCGTCGACCCGAAGCTCTACAAGCTCCCCGGCAGCGACGAGCTCCACCATTTCGAAACCCGCGAAGACGTGATCCACGTCAAGGGCGGGCACGACGAAACCGTCGAAACCCGCTGGAGCCATTGGGGCCCGATCGTCGCCACCGATTCCCGCGAACGCCCGCTCGCGCTTCACTGGGTCGCGCTCGATCCCGCCGCCACCGACCTCAATTTTGTCCAGCTCGAGTCCGCACAAACCGCCGCCGACGCCGTCCGCATCGCGCACGACTCCGGAATTCCCGCCAACAATTTCGTCGTCGCCGACTCCGCCGGCCAAGTCGCCTGGACCCTCGCCGGCAAAATCCCGCTCCGCCACGGCTACGACGGCCGCCTCCCCGTTTCGTGGAGTTACGGCGATCGCTACTGGGACGGCTACGTTCCGCCCGACAAGATCCCGACCGTCTTCGCTCCCGCCTCCGGCCGCGTCTGGTCGTCGAACCAGCGTCCGCTCGGCGGCGACGCCCTCCGCCTGATCGGCGACGGCGGCTTCGCCTCGCCGCCACGCGCCGCGCAGGTCCGCGACGACCTCGCGAAACTCGAGCACGCCTCGCCGCCCGACCTGCTCGACGTCCAGCTCGACGACCGCGCCGTCTTCCTCACGCGCTGGCGCCAGCTCCTCCTCGACACGCTCACGCCCGGGGCCGTCGCCCACGACGACGCCCGCGCCGAGCTCCGCCGCCTCGTCGAACCTTGGGAGGGCCGCGCCAGCACCGCTTCGATCAGCTATCGGATCGTCCGCGCATTTCGCGCGCAAACCGCGAACCTCGTCCTCCTGCCGATCTTCGCTCCGTGCATTTCCGACCAGGCATCGTTCGACTGGCACGCGTTCAACTACGAGCCCGCGCTCTGGACGATTCTCCACCAAAAACCCGAACACCTGCTCGCGCCCGAATTTGCCACCTGGAACGACCTGCTCCTCGCCTCCGCCGACGCCGTGATCGCCGACTTCCACCGCCAGGGCGTCGCGCTCGACCGCGCCACCTGGGGCCGCCGCAACACCGCCCGCATCCACCATCCATTTGGCAGCATCCTGCCCGGCTTCCTCGGCCGCTGGCTCGACATGCCCGCCGACGAACTGCCCGGCGACGTCGACATGCCGCGGGTCCAGTCTCCGACCTTCGGCGCGAGCATGCGCCTCGTCGTCTCGCCCGGGCACGAGGACCAGGGCCTCTTCGAAATGCCCGGCGGCGAAAGCGGCCACCCGCTGTCGCCGTTCTACCGCGCCGGCCACGAGGACTGGGTTCACGGCAACCCGACGCCATTGCTTCCCGGCCCCGCGGTCCACACCCTGACGCTCACTCCGTCGTCCGGCTCGCCTCGGTGAAACGATCCACGACGTCCGCCGTCGCCTCGTCCATCGTAATTCGTCATCCGTCATTCTGCATTTCGCCATGCTTCACGTTCTCGAACACCCCCTCGCCGCCCACGTCATCACCCACCTGCGCGACAAGACCACGCGGCCCGCGACCTTCCGCACGCTCGCCTACCAGATCACGCTCCTCCTCGCCATCGAGGCCACCCGCAACCTCGAGACCGAATCGAAGCTGATCGAAACCCCGCTCGAAGCCTGCAACAGCCGCGTCCTCGCCCGCCAGCCGCTCATCGTCGTCCCGATCCTCCGCGCCGGCCTCGGCATGGTCCAGCCGTTCGTCGATCTTTTTCCCGACGTCAGCGTCGGCTACATCGGCCTCGAGCGCGACCACACCACCGCGATCGCCCGCAGTTACTACTGCAAACTTCCGCCCGTGTCCGGCGGCTCGCGCGTGCTCATTGTCGATCCCATGCTCGCCACCGGCGGCTCCGCCGTGCAGGCGCTCGAAGTCGTGCGCGCTCACGGCGCCGCCGACATCGCGCTCGTCAGCATTGTCAGCGCCCCCGAGGGCGTCGCCGCCGTCGAACAGCGCTTCCCGAAAATTCCGATCTACACCGCCACCCTCGACCGCGCGCTCAACGACCGGAAATACATCCTTCCCGGCCTCGGCGATTTCGGCGACCGCCTCTACGGCACTTGATCCACTCCGCGCGCCTGCCCGCCGCCTCGTCGCCGCAAGCGCGCGCGGAAAACTCGTCCTCCCGTCGCCGCGGGTGGACCGGCGCACCTCACCGCAACCGCCCCGACCGTCTCCCTGTTCCTTCCGCGGTCCGTCCGCCGCCCGGCCTTGCGCCGGCCAGCCCCTCCGGTTTCCCTGCTCCGCGCCGCATGCCCGACGCCCGCACGAATCTCTACGACCTCACCCGCGACGAGCTGCGCCTCTGGCTTTCCCGCCGCGATCTCAACCCCGTCCACGCGGGACGTATCTGGTCCTCCCTCTACCTCGGCCTCGCCGACTCGTTCGACGCGATGCCCGAGCTGCCGCCGCGCGTGGCCGCCCGTCTCTCCGCGGAAGCACGCATCGGCACGCTGCCCGTCGCGCTCGAAACCGATTCATCCGACGGCTTCACCCGCAAATACCTCCTCACCCTCGCCGACCACGAACGCATCGAAACCGTCCTCATGCGTTTCACCGGCCGCGTCACCGCCTGCATCAGCTCGCAGGTCGGCTGTGCCATGGGCTGCGTTTTCTGCGCGACCGGCCAGATGGGCTACACCCGTCATCTCACCCCCGGCGAAATCGTCGCCCAGGCCGTCCACGTCGCCCGCGCCCTGCGCCGCCCATCGCGCCCGCCCGCCCCCGCCCAAAGCGAGTGTCACGTAATACGTGACACTTTGCCCGCCCGCCTTCGCAACGTCGTCCTCATGGGCATGGGCGAGCCGTTGCACAACTACGAGGCGGTCATGCACGCCGTCGACATCCTGCGCGACGCCGGCGGCCTCGCGCTCGGTGCCGGGCGCATCACGCTCAGCACCGTCGGCGTCGTGCCCGGCATCCTCCGCCTCGCGCGCGAACAACGCCCGCTCCATCTCGCCGTCTCGCTCCACGCCGCCACGCAGGCCGAGCGCGCCGCCCTCGTGCCCGCCGCGAAAAAATGGCCGCTCGACGAGCTCATGGCCGCCTGCCGCACCTACAGCGAGACAACCGGCCGGCGCATCTTCTACGAGTGGACGCTGATCGAGGGGAACAACGATTCGCCCGGTCACGCGCGCGCCATCGGCCGCCTCCTTCACGGCCTGCCCGCGCAGGTGAATCTCATCCCGCTCAATCCCACGACCGGCTACGACGGCGCGCCCACGCCCGGCGAAGCCGCGCGGCGTTTTCAGAAGATCCTCGCCGATGAATTCGCGCTGCCCAGCACCGTCCGCCAGCGCCGCGGCATCGACATCGCCGCCGGCTGCGGCCAGCTCGCCGTCGCGAATTGATCGGGCGCACGCATAGTCCCGATGCCCTCGGTTCGGAGCGGAACCCCAAAACTCCGTATTACGGACTTTCCCTCGGAACCGGAGCCGGAACCGCGGGATTTCGGTAGCCCCCGTTTCTTCGAGTCCCCTCGCGAGCGCTCTTAGCGGCGAGCGCCAGCGAGCAGATGAACGACCCAAACTCGGCATTTACCCCGTCTCCCCCTCGCGTCTCCATCGCTTGCGTCCCGACGAACTTGTTGAACCGTGCGGGGCGCGCGGCCCGCGATTCGCCGCCCCTGCGTCGCCGCCATCCCATGGCCAAAGTCGTCTTCGAAAACCTCGCCAAGATTTACCCCGACAAGCACGGCGCCGGCGTCGTCGCGGTGAAGGACATCCATCTCACCATCGAGGATGGCGAGTTCATGGTCCTCGTGGGCCCGTCCGGCTGCGGCAAGTCCACCACCTTGCGCATGCTCGCCGGCCTCGAGGAAATCACCCGCGGCACCATCGCCATCGACGGCCGCGTCGTGAACGACGTTCCCCCGAAAGACCGCGACATCGCGATGGTCTTCCAGAATTACGCGCTCTACCCGCACATGACCGTGCGCGAAAACATGGCCTTCGGCCTCAAGCTGCGAAAATTTTCCCACGCCGAAATCGAGTCCCGCGTCCGCGACGCCGCCACGCTGCTCGGCCTCGGCGAATTGCTCGACCGCAAGCCCCGGGCCCTCTCCGGCGGCCAGCGCCAGCGCGTCGCCGTCGGCCGCGCCATCGTCCGTCAGCCGAAGGTTTTTCTCTTCGACGAACCGCTCTCGAACCTCGACGCCAGGATGCGCGTCTCCACCCGCGCCGAAATCTCGAAGCTCCACGCGCGCCTCGGCGCGACGATGATCTACGTCACGCACGACCAGGTCGAGGCGATGACCATGGGCGACCGCATCTGCGTGATGAAGGACGGCGCCATCATGCAGGTCGCCGAACCGCTCACGCTCTACCACCAGCCCGCGAACCTCTTCGTTGCCGGTTTCATCGGTTCGCCGTCGATGAATTTCTTCCGCGGCACGATCCGCCGCCCCACCGGCCAGCTCGCCTTCGTCGAAGACAACCCTTCCTCGCCCATCTCACTTCCGCTGCCCGCGGCCTTCCACACTCGCGCCGACCGCTTCATCGACCAGCCCGTAATCTTCGGCATCCGCCCCGAGAACGTGCAAAGCCCGCCCGCCGCCGCGCCTTCCGCCGAGGTGAAAATCGAAGTCGTGGAACCGATGGGCGCCGAGACCTTCCTGCATCTCAATTCCGGCGCCACCTCCTTCATCGCCCGCGTGCGCTCCACCGATCCTTTCGAAGTGAACCAAAAAATCAGGGTCGCCTTCGACCTCGACCGCGCCCATCTCTTCGACCCCGCAACCGAAGCCGCGCTCCCCTGACTCCTTTCAACGCCGGCCGAAGTCGCAGCCCCTCTCCCATGGCGCCCTTCGATTACGACGTCGTCATCCTCGGCGGCGGCCCCGCCGGCAGCACCGCGGCTGCCACCGCACGCCAGCACGGTCTTCGCGCGCTCGTCGTCGAAAAAAACGCCTTCCCCCGCTTTCACATCGGCGAGTCCCTTCTCCCCGCCGGCAACGCCACGCTGCGCGCCACCGGCGTCTGGCCGAAAGTCGCCGCCGCCGGCTTCATCCCGAAATTCGGCGCCGAATTCCACCGCAGCGACGGTTCCGCGGTGAAGCGCATCCTCTTTTCCGAAACTCTCGTGCCGGGCCTCGACAGCGCCTTTCAGGTCGAGCGCGCCCGCTTCGACGCGATCCTCCTCGAACACGCCCAGTCCCTCGGCGCCGAGGTCCGTCACCGCACCACCGCCACCACCATCACTTCCGACCCCGCCGGCCATCGCGTCACGCTCGCCTCCGCGGCCGGCGAGCAGTCCGTCACCGCCCCGTGGATCATCGACGCCACCGGCCGCGACCCGGGCCTTCGCTCCGCGCAAAAAAACGCGCTCGATCCCTCGCCGTTTCCGAAACGCATCGCGATCTTCAACCATTTTCACGGCGTCGCCCGCGCCGCGGGCCGCGACGGTGGCAACATCCTCGTCGTCCGCCACGACTGCGGGTGGTTCTGGCTCATCCCGATCGACGCCGCGCGCACCTCCGTCGGCCTCGTCACCACCGTCGACGCCTTTCGCGCCGCGAACCTTCCTCCGCCCGAATTCTTCGCCGCCACCGTCACCGCCTCGCCCAAGGTGCGCGCGCTGCTGGCCGGCTCCTCGCCGGCGATGGAATTCCAGGTCACGAGCGACTACAGCTATTTCCGCCGCGACCTCGCCGCGGAACGCCTCCTCCTCGCCGGCGACGCCGCCGGGTTTTTCGATCCCGTTTTTTCCTCCGGCGTTTACATGGCCACGTGGACCGGCCGGCTCGCCGCCGATCTCGTCGCCCGCGCCCACGCCGGCCGGCGCGCGCTCACGCCCGGCGAACGCCGCCGTTACACGCGCAAGATCAAGCGCCACGCCGCCGTCTTCCAAAAGCTGATCGCCGCGTTCTACGATGACGACGCTTTCGACGTCTTCATGTGCGACGAGGTCCCGTGGGACTTGCAGCCCGGCCTCAACGCCATCGTCGCCGGTTGCGCCGACCTCTCCTGGCCGCTGTGGTGGCGCTATCAGGTTTTCCTCGCCGTCTGCCGGCTCCAGCGCCGCTGGAAAATCGTCAAGCCGCCCCGGTAGCGCGGCGCTTCGGCCCGCGTTCCTTTGCGACGAACCCGACATTCATCCCGGCTCCACGAACGTTCCCACGTCCCGGCTGTCCACGCGCCGTGAGCACCGTCCGCCTCGCTCAGAATCTTTGCGATTGCCGCTTTGGAGCAGGAACCTTTCCTCGTCCCCACGACCCATGTCCAATCCCACCCCAGATGAATGGGACGTGATCATCGTCGGCGGCGCGCTTTCGGGTTCGGCGACAGCCTGCCTGCTCCTTCGCCGCAACCCCGGGCTGCGCATCCTGATCCTCGAGCGCACCACGCAGCTCAAGCGCCGCGTCGGCGAGTCCACCGTCGAGATCAGCGCCTATTTTCTCGGCCGCGTCCTCGGCCTCACCGGCCATCTGCTCGAGCACCACATTCCGAAACAGGGCCTGCGCTACTTCTTCGCCAACGACCGCGCCCGCGCCCTCGACCAGTGCAGCGAAACCGGCCCGCTCTACAACGTCCGCCTCCCCGGCTACCAAATCGACCGCGCCGTCCTCGACGAACACGTCCTCGCCAACGCCGTCGCCGCGGGCGCCACGCTCCGCCGCGGCGTCCGCGTCCGCTCCGTCACGCTCGCCTCTGGCGCGCAGCAAACCGTGACGTGGGACGATCCCGCCGGCGTCACCCGGCCCTCGTCCGCCCGCTGGGTCGTCGACGCCTCGGGCTGCGCCGCGCTGCTCGCGCGCCAGGAACACTGGTGGCAATCCAACAGCGCACATCCCACCGCGACCTGCTGGAGCCGCTGGACCAACGTCCGCTCGCTCGACGACCGCGAACTCGCCGCGCGTTATCCCGCGTGGTCTGCGCGCGTCAAGGCCACGCGCTCGATCGCCACCAACCACATCACCGGCTACGGCTGGTGGGCCTGGTTCATTCCGCTGAAGGGCGGCGATGTCAGCGTCGGCGTCGTCTACGACCAGCGCATCACCGAACTGCCTCCCGGCCCGTCGCTCGGCGAACGCCTGCGCACGATGCTCGAGACCCAGCCCGTCGCCCGCGAGCTCCTCGCCGGTGCCCAGTGGCAGGAGGGCGACGTCCACTTCCGCCGCAACCTCGCCTACTCCGCCAGCACGTTCGCGACCGACGGCGCCGTGCTCGTCGGCGACGCCGCCGGCTTCATCGATCCGTTCTATTCGCCGGGCATGGACTGGATTTCGTTTTCCACCAGCGCCGCCGCCGCGCTGATCGACGCGAGCTTCCGCCACAAGCCCGTCGCGCCGCGCGTCGCGAAACACAACGCCGCCTTCCGCCAGAGCTACGACCGCTGGTTCCGCGCGCTCTACCAGGACAAATATTATTACATGGGCGACTTCGAGCTCATGACCCTCGCCTTCCGCCTCGACCTCGGGCTCTACTATCTCGGCATCGTCACCCAGCCGTTCAAGCACGGCCACCGCTACCTCGAAAATCCGCCGTTCTCCCACCCGCGCTCGAAGTGGCCGTTCCGCCTCATGCAGCTCTACAACCGCCGCCTCGCCGCCATCGCCCGCGACCGCCACCGCCGCGGCGCCTGGGGCCGCCGGAACGACCGCCGCCACTTCGCCTTCATCAGCTACGAATTCAACCGCCGCCTGCCGTTTCGCGTTGCCGGCCTCCTCCTGCTCTGGGCAAAACTGGAACTGGCCGAGGGCTGGCGCTCCTGGTTCGCCGCCGCGCCCGCCCCCGCGCTGCTCCAGCAGGAACCCGCCTCCGCCTGACCATGTCGCACTCCGCGCTCAAGCCTTCCACCGACTCACCGCCCGGGCCCGACGCCGCGGACACGCTCATCCGCCATTTTCCCGCCGAGGTCCGCGACGCCTATGCGCGCTTCGCGCAAACGCGCGATCCCGCCGATGCCGACATCGTCATCCTCGCCGTCGTGCAGGACCACCTGCCCACCCGCGCCCAGCGCTCCGGCCCGCCGCCGGCCGATCAAGCCGCGCTGGTCGCCGACCTCGGCTTCGATTCCGTCGCGATCACCGAAATGGTTTTCTTCGTCGAGGATCTCTTCCACGTGCGCATCACCAACGAGGAAATCCTCCGCGTGCGCACCGTCGGCGACCTGCGCGCCTTCGTCCGCGAAAAGCTCGCCGCCGGTCCCGCCGCTTCGAACGCGTGAGATCCCACCGGCACGCCTGTTCGACCGCTCCGTGATGCGCCGCGCCGTCATCACCGGCCTCGGCTTCATCACCAGCATCGGCAACGACCGCGCCACGGTCACCGCCTCGCTGCGCGAGCTCCGCTCCGGCCTCGCCCGCGTCGAGTTCCTCGGCAATCCCTCGCTGCCCGTCAAGGTCGCCGGCACGATCAAGGATTTCATCGTCGAATCGCCCACCTGGCGCGACTGGACGTTTCCGGCCCGCTACGAATTTCCCCGCGACACCCTCCGCAGCCTTCCACCGCACGGCCTTTACGCGCTCTGCGCCACCGAGCAGGCGCTCGCCGATTCCGGGCTCGCCCCCGCCGATCTCACCGATGGCGCCACCGGGCTCTACTGCGCCTCCGCCGGTTCCGCGTTCCTGCTCCATCACTACGTCGCCCAACTCCGCGCCGCCCGCGGCGAGCGCGGCAATCCCATGGGCGTCGTCTCCTCGATCGCCGGCACGCTCAACTTCAACCTCGCCGCCCACTACGGCATCCGCGGCGCCGTCGGCGGCTTCGTCGCCGCCTGCGCCTCGTCCAGCCACGCCCTTGGCTGCGCGCTCGACGACGTCCGGCTCGGCCGGCAGACGCGCCTGCTCGTCGTCGGCGCCGAGGAAATGAACGCCGACAGCGTGCTCCCCTTCGCCGCGATGCGCGCGCTCTCGACCAACCCCCACCCGCTCGCCGCCTCGCGCCCCTTCGACGAGGCCCGCGACGGTTTCGTCCCGTCCGGCGGCGCCGTCTGCCTCATTCTCGAGGAACGCGATTCCGCCCTCCGCCGCGCCGCGCCGATCTACGCCGAGCTCGCCGGCTGGGGCCAGGCCGCCGACGGCCACAACGTCGCCATCTCCCACCCCGAAGGCCTCGGCCTCGCCGAGGCCATGCGCCGCGCCTTCACTGACGCCGCCGTCGCGCCCGCCGACATCGACTACGTCAGCGCCCACGCCACCTCCACGCCTGCCGGCGACCGCTCCGAAGCGCTCGCGCTCCAGCGCGTCTTCACCGACGCCGGCGCACACCCGCGCATCAGCAGCACAAAAGGCATCACCGGCCATCCGCTCTCGATGTCCGGCGTGATGGAAATCGCCTTCTGCGCCCTCGCCCTCCGCGACGGCTTCATCCCCGGCAATGTCAACCTCGACCACGCCGACCCCGCCACCGCCGGGCTCGACCTCCCGCGCGCCACGCTCGACCAGCCGCCGCGCGTCGCGCTCAACAACACCAGCGGTTTCGGCGGCAGCAACGTCTGCCACGTCCTGCGCGCCGATCACGCCTGATCACCGGCGTGCCGCGCAACAACTTCTCGCGTGACTTGTCCGTTCGCCACGCCTCTTCTGTCCGCGTCTCCCGCATGCCCGATTCCCTGATCCAGCGCCTCAAGCAGCTCATCATTTCCACCCTGAAGCTCGAGGACGTTTCCCCCGCCGATCTCGCCGATGACGAACCGCTCATCGGCTCCGGCCTCAACCTCGACTCCATCGACGCCCTCGAGCTCGTCGTCACGCTCGAGAAGGAATTCGGCATCAAGATCTCCAGCAGCGAGGAATCCCGCCAGGCCCTCGCCAGCGTTGCGCATCTCGCGGAATTCATCCGCGCCCGCGCCGATCCATCCCGCCTGCCCGCGTGAGCCGGCGCGGCTCCCCGCGCTCCCATGTCTCCGCCCGTCCGCCTCGCCGCCACCGGCTGCCTCACCGCCTTCGGCGACGCCGACGCCACGCTCGCCGCGCTGCTCCGCGGCGAACGCGCGCTGCAACTCACACCCGTCCTTGGCCGCGACGGCGGCGAACCCGTCCCGCTCGCCCTCGCCCCCGGCCGCGCTTTCGACGAAACCGCGCCGCCCAACTGGTTCGCCGCCCTCCGCCCGCTCGTCGAAAAAATCCCGCCGCCCTCCCCCGGCAGGGACGCCTCTCCGAGGCGTCCGCCCCTGCCCGCTGTCGCCGAAACCCGCGGACGTCTCGGAGAGACGTCCCTACCCGCGACCGCCCAACCCGCCTGGGGCGCTGCCCGCGCCCCCGTTTTCATCACGAGCAGCAATTTCGGAGTCGGCAGCCTCTACGCCTACCGCCGGACCGCCGATCGCGCCCATCTCGCCTACGGCACGCCGTACCTGACCGTCGACGCTCTCGCGCGCGAACTCGGCTGGGGCGCCAACCTCACCACGCTTTCCCACGCCTGC
>DASZPP010000209.1:0-18968 GCA_035549975.1 Opitutus sp. | reverse complement strand
GGCCGGGCGTCGGGGGCTGGGGGGGCGGGGGGGTGGGGAGACCCCGCCCTACAATTGACGGCGTCGATATCGAATGCCGGCGAGGAGGAGCGGGCTGAGGCGTTGCGCTATTCGTAGCGGAGGGCGTCGATCGGGTCGAGCTGGGCGGCTTTGCGGGCGGGATAGAAGCCGAAGAACATGCCGACCATGGCGCTGAAAACGAAGGCGACGACGACGGATGGAGTCGAGACGAGGACGGGCCAGCCGTTGAGCTTCGAGATGAGTTGCGAGGAGCCGACGCCGATGAGGATGCCGAGGATGCCGCCGAGCGAGCTGAGGATCACCGCTTCGATGAGGAATTGCAGCAGGACGTCGCGGCCGTGCGCGCCGACGGCGAGGCGGATGCCGATCTCGCGGGTTCGCTCGGTGACCGAGACGAGCATGATGTTCATGATGCCGATGCCGCCGACGATGAGCGAGACGCCGGCGATGGCACCGAGGAGGAGCGTCATGGTTTTCGTGGTGGCGGTGGCGGTCTGCGCGAGTTCCACCTGGTTGCGGACCGTGAAGTCGGGCTCGGCGGATTTGCGCCGCTGGAGGAGCAGGCTGGTGATGTCCTGCTGCACGCGGTCGATGGCGCCGGCACTCGTGGCCTGCAGCATGATCGAATTGATGTTCGTGCGACGCGAGAGCCGCTTCATGTGGCTCGTGTAGGGGACGACGACGATGTCGTCCTGATCGGAGCCGAAAAGGTTGAAGCCCTTCGGGGAAAGCACGCCGACGATCTTGAACGGAATATTGCGGATGCGAATCGTCTGGCCGACGGGATCCTCGTTCGGGAAGAGCTGATCGACGACCGTCTTGCCGACGACCGCGACCTTGGCGACGCTGCGGACATCCTGCTCGGTGAACATGGCGCCGCTGCCGATCGGCCAGCTGCGGATCTGCGGGTAGTCGGGCGATTCGCCCATCACCATGGTGTTCCAGTTGAGTCCGTTCGCGAGGATCTGGTTGCGGTCGCGCACCTCGGGGCTGACGCCCTCGATGTTGCCGACTTCGCTTTTGATCGCGTCGGCGTCGGCGACGGTGAGCGAGGGTGCGCTGCCCCAGCCGCCGCGCGCGCCGCCCGTGGTGAAGTTGCCGGAGAAAACGGTGATGACGTTCTGCCCGAGGCTGGCGACCTGCTCCTCGACCTGGGCCTTGGCGCCGTTGCCGATGCTGACCATCGCGATGACGGCGCCGACGCCGATGATGATGCCGAGCGCGGTGAGGATCGAGCGCAGCTTGTTCCGGCGCAGGGCGCGGAGGGCGACGATGATGGTGGAGCCGAAACGCATGAGAAGATTTCTTATCGAGTATCGCTGATTGGTTATTGGCTACGGAACGGCGCGACGGTTCGGGAATGCGCGATGAGCGATCAGCGATAACCAATGACCGATCAGGCCGAGAGCTTGGCCTCGGCTTCGGCGGCGAGGAGCTTCTGCATCTCGACCTCGGCGAGGTTGCGGTTGGTGACCGGCACGTCGCTCACGACGCGGCCGTCGCGCATGATGAGGTTGCGCCGGCAAAAACGCGCGATGTCGAGCTCATGCGTGACCATCACGATCGTGATGCCCTGGTCGTTGAGCTTCTGGAAAACGCCCATGACCTCGACGGAAGTCTTGCTGTCGAGGTTGCCGGTCGGCTCGTCGGCGAGCAGGACGCTGGGCTGGTTGACGAGCGCGCGGGCGATGGCGACGCGCTGTTGTTGTCCGCCGGAGAGCTGGCTCGGAAAATGATCGGCGCGTTCGGACAGGCCGACGATCTCGAGCGCGTGGACGGCGCGTTCGCGGATCTCGTGGGCGCGGCCGTGGCGGCGGCCGTAGAGCATCGGGAGCTCGACGTTTTCGAGCGCGGTGGTGCGGGCGAGGAGATTGAAGCCCTGAAAGACGAAGCCGAGTTTCTCGTTGCGGAGATCGGCGAGCTCGTTGCGGTCGAGCTTGGCGACGTCGATGCCGTCGAGCAGGTAGGTGCCGCTGGTCGGGCGATCGAGGCAGCCGAGGGTGTTCATCAGCGTCGATTTGCCGGAGCCGCTCGCGCCCATGATCGCCATGAACTCGCCGCGCCGCAGTTCGACTGACACGCCGCGGACGGCGTGGACCTTCACCTCGCCGGAGTCGTAGGTCTTGTGGATGTCGGTGAGTTGAACGACTGGCGGCATCGGAGCGGAGGGCTTAGAAGCGGCGGCCGCCACGGAAGGGATTGGCCGAACGCTGATTTTCGGCGCCGGTCGGCGTGTAGGCGCTTGTGATGACGAGGTCGCCCTCGGCCAGGCCGGAGATGACCTCGGTACCGGTGCCGTCGGTGATGCCGAGCAGGACGTTGACCGCTTCGGGATGGGCGGCCTCGCCCTTGCCGACCATGCGGTAGAGGACGCGATGCGTGGGCGCGTTGGACGGCGCGGCGGGGCCCTGGTGGTTGCCGCCACGGCCGCCCCACTCGGGCCATTCGTAGCCGTCGGCCTTGGCGAGTTCGCGGGCGCGGTTGATGACCTCCGGGCCGGGCCAGCCGCCGCCGGGAGTGAAGCCGGCTTTGGCGAGATAGGCCCGGCGCTGTTCGGGAGGCAGCGGCTTCAGCGCGGCGCTGGCCGTGCCGGCGGGGTTTTCGGGCGCCGCGGGTGGTGGAACGTCGGGCAGGCGAACGCGGAGGGCGTTGTTCGGGATGCGCAGCGCCGCGGGCCGGCGGGCGATGACGACGGAGATGTTGGCGGTCATGCCGGGGCGAAGTTTCTGGTCGTCGTTGTTGACGTCGATGATCGTGTCGTAGGTGACGACGTTCTGGACCGTCTCGGGCGAGTTGCGGATGGAGGAGACGCGGCCGTGAAACTGCCGGCCGGGGAAGGCGTCGACCGTGAAATTGACGGCCTCGCCGACGGCGACGTTGCCGACGTCGGCCTCGGCGATGGCGCCGACGATCTGCATTTTTGTGAGATCGTTGGCGATGGTGAAGAGAACGGGGGTGTTGAAACTGGCGGCGACGGTCTTGCCGACGTCGATCTGGCGGGAGAGGACGACGCCGTCGATGGGCGAGTAGATCGTGCAGCGGGAAAGGTCGACCTTGGCGCTTTCGACGGCGGCGACGCGGGTTTGCACCTGGGCGTCGGCCTGGGCGAGCTGGGCGATGGCCTGGTCGAGGTCGGACTGAGGCACGAGGCCTTTTTTCTGGAGCGCGTCGGTGCGATCGGTGTTGAGCTTGGCGAGTTTCTGGCTGGCCAGTGCGTTGGCGAGGTCGGCATCCGCGGAACGCAGGTGCGAGACGTAGGTGGCGTCGTCGATATGGGCGATCACCTCGCCCTGCTTCACCTGCGAATTGTAGTCGACGAGCACCTTGTCGATGATGCCGGAGATCTGGCTGCCCACGTCGACGGTGACGACCGGTTGCAGCGCGCCGGTGGCGGTGACGGCCTGGACGATTTCGGCGCGGGCCAGCGGAGTGGTGGCATACTCGGTGGGAGCCTCGTCGGGTTTCTTGAGATAATACCACGTGCCGGCGCCAAGGGCGGCGAGGACAACGAGGATCAGGACGATACGGCCGGAGCGTTTCGATTGAGCCATGGAGGTGCGCGTAATGACGGTGGCGGAGGGGAAAGGTGACGCGGCGTTGTCGTCAAGCGTCGTGACGCCGGAGGAGGGCTTGGGCCGGCGCGTGGCGGCGGACGGTGATGCCCGGCGCGCGGAGCGGGACTACCGCGCGTAGGCGACGCGGAGAGCCTCGCCGACGTTGGGCGGGACGAAGTGCGCGACGTCGCCGCCGAGGACGGCGACCTGCTTGACGAGCGTCGAGCTGGTGTAACTGAACTGCTCGTTCGGCATGACGAAGATGGTTTCGATCCGCTCGTTGAGGTGGCGGTTCATGAGCGCCATGTTGAACTCGAACTCGAAGTCGGAGAGCGCGCGCAGGCCGCGGATGAGCGCGATGGCGCCCTGCGCGACGGCGAAGTCGACGAGGAGCCCGGTGAAGGAGGTGACGACAACGTTCGGAAATTTCGTGACGTTTGGCCGGACCATTTCCACGCGCTGGTCGATGGTGAAGAGAGGCGCCTTCGCCGAGTGGTCGGCGATCGCCACCGTGACCCGGTCGAACAGCTTGGCGGCGCGCGCCAGCACGTCGAGGTGGCCGTAGGTGATCGGATCGAAGGTGCCGGGATAGATGCAGTGACGCATGCTGAAGAAGGGCGGGAAGGAAGGAGAAGGGAGAAGGGGGAAGGGAGCAAGAAGGGAGCGGAGGAAAAGCTCCAAGAACCAAGCTCCAGAGAACATCCAATTTTCAATTGGCGACCGGGCCTTGGTCATTCCCTGGAGCTTGGATGTCGGGGCCTGGGACTTCGCCGCTCCGTCGGGCGCGGAGCCGGCCACGGAGATGTTGCGTTTGGGATGCGGGCGTGTGTTGTCGACGATTCCCAACTGTGCGCCTGAACCTGCCCAACCTGCTGACGTTTTCCCGGCTGCCGGCGATGTTCGTGATCGTGGCGTTCATGTATTCCGATTTCCAATGGGCGGCGACGGGCGCGTTCTGGCTGTTCATCGCGGCGGCGCTGACGGACTGGCTGGACGGGAAACTGGCGCGGATGAGCGGGACGGTGTCGACGTTCGGGCGGTTCATGGACGCGGTCATCGACAAGGTGATGGTGATCGGCCTGATGATCGCGCTGGTGAATGGCGGCTATTTCATGCGGCACCGGATCACGGCGATGATCGCGGTGCTGTGCATCCTCTGCCGCGAGTTCATGATCTCGGGCCTGCGGATGGTCGCGGCGACGAAGGGCGTGGTGGTCGAGGCGGACGCGGGCGGGAAGCTGAAGACGTTTCTCCAGTTGAACGCGATCGGCTGGCTGCTCGGGGCGCGGATGTTTTCGAAGGATTTCAACGAGCTGTTTCGCGGCGGCGAGGCATGGTGGGTGCACACGGTGCAATGGGTCGGGATCGGTTTCTTTGCGCTCTCGGTGGTGCTGACGATCACGTCGGGGGCGGCCTACCTGCGGCGGCACGGGCACGTGATCGTCGATTGAGCGATGCGACTGGAGCAGCCGATCTGGCCGAGATTTTTGCCGAGCAGGCTGGTGCTGGCCTGTGCCACGCTCGGGCCGATCGGCCGGAAGCTGCGGGCGCCCGGAACCTGGGGTTCGCTGGCGGGGGTGCTTTATTTCACGGTGTTCTTTTTCCCGCTCGGGATTTTGGGCACGCTGATCTTCAGCGCGCTCGGCGGCTATGTGGCGGTGGCGCTGTGCGGGGAGGCGGAATTCCGGCTGGGCCGCAAGGATCCGGGCGAGGTGATCCTCGATGAATTCGTGGCGATGCCGCTGTGCTTCCTCGGCTGGCGCGAACTGGCGGCGGGGCTGGTGCCGGCGGAGTGGCAGGGGCTGATCTTTCTCGCGGGCTTCGGGTTGTTCCGGTTTTTCGACATCGTGAAGCCGCTCGGCATCCGGCGGCTGCAGGACCTGCCGGCGGGTTGGGGCGTGGTGGTGGACGACTTCGCGGCGGCGCTGGCAACGTGCGCGACGATGCACGTGGCGAAGGCGGCGTGGGTATTCGCACACGCGGCGCGGTGAGCGCGCAATTTTTGCGCGTGCAGGCGTGAAGTGGAAGCAAACCGCCTCCGCACGAGAGTCCCGTTGGGAGACCGGCTCCGGGCGGGCCGAAATTCGTGGGCCGGGGACGAACGGCGGCCGTCCCGCCCAGGTCCAAAATCCGGCCGGCGGCTATTCGCCCGTGGAGACGTTGGCGTGACGGTAGCGAAGGTCGACGCGCACGCTGGTCGTCACGCCGGTCTCGAGGCCGTCCGGACCCCACACCATCCGGCCCTCGAAGGTCGCCGTGGCGCGCGGGCTGCCATCATGCCGCCGCAGAAACGGGATGCCGATACTGGGGCGGATGCCGAAGGCGTTTTGGTGCAGCCCGCTCAACAGCAGCGTCGTGCCGTCCGTGACCTTGAGGATGACGTGCAGGTGGCGCCATTCGCGCGCGAGGCCGAGCGTGAGCATGAGCGAATTGGCGCGGAGCTCGTTGGTGCGGAAATCCGGCGGGATGTTGGTGTGATCGAGCAGATCGGCGCCAAAGGTGCCGAAGACAACCACGTCCCACTCCGGCCAGAGGCTGCGCGTGAGCGTGACGTAGGGCAGCGTGTGCCGCAGACCGTCGGTGATCCCCAGGGGCGGGCGGCTCAGCGGGGTGACGAAGTCGAGGCCGACGCTCGCTCCGGTGTCGATCCAGAGCTCACCTTCCTGCTTCAGGCCGGCCTGAAACTCGTAGAGGCCGTTGCCGACGGAAGCGCCGAAGCCGTTGGTGAAATAGGTCCCGAGCTCGCCGTGGAGCTCGAACTTGTCGGTGACCTTGTAGCGCACGCCGACGGGCAGGCGGAAATAATCCTCGTGCAGGAAATCGCCGAACTTTGGATGCGAATAAAAATACCAGGCGCCCTCGGGGGCGAACCCCGGCAGGCCGAGGTCGAGCAGGTCCGGCAGGCGGTCGATGAAATGGGCGAGCGCGTCCCGCGCGCTCTCGGTGGCCGGCGTGGTCTTGCCGGGCGGGGCGGGTTCATCGGCCCGGAGCGGGAGCAGCGCCGAGAATGCGAGGACCGCGACGGCGAGCCCGCGCGCACCACGCCAAAACTGGGGAGCCGGGGGCATGAAACGTCAGGGCAGGACCTGGAGATTTTCCGCGGGCAATTTCACGAGCAGACCTTGTTGGAGAACATCCACGGACAGCACGACGCCGCGCGGGTTCGAGGGATCGTCCACAAGTCCCTCGAGGCCATGGAGCGGCCCGCCGACGACCTTGACGCGACGGCCGCGCGCGAGCAGCGGCAGGACCGTCAGTTCGTAGCCGGAGGCGACAATCAGCTTCACATCCTCGAGCTGGCGGAGGAAACGAGGCACGTCCTCGACGACGATGGCGCGGGCGAGCAGGTCCTGCTGGTAGATGCGCGCGCGAAGCTCGGCGGGCACGCAGGCGAAGACGTAGCCCGGGAAAAGCGGCTTGGTGAAGCGCTTCGTCTGCTGGCGGTATTTGCGGACGCTGGGGACCAGCGGCAGGTAGTGCTCGAAATGTTCCGCGGTCATGAGCGCGGAGAATTTTTTTTCGCAGCGCGGCTTCGTGTGGCAGACGAGCCACACGGCATCGGCCGACAAGGGCGAAACAGGCGATGGCGATGCAGCAGGCGTGGAGCTCATGGAATCGTGGCAGTCGGGGCGACCGCCGCTGCCGGCGGGCCGCGGCGTCACGCTTTCAGGAGAAAGCGGACGGCGGCGTGATAGCCCTCGAAACCGAGCCCGCTGATCACGGCGAGGCAGACGGGCGCGGTGAGCGACTGGTGCCGGAATTCCTCGCGGCGATAAATGTTGGAAATGTGGACCTCGACAGCGCGGAGGTTCGAACCCGCGAGCGCGTCGCGGAGGGCGACGCTGGTGTGCGTCAACGCGCCGCCGTTGATGACCAGGCCGTCGTATTTCGCCTCGGCGAGCGCGGCGATCCTGTCGATGAGCGCGCCCTCGTGGTTGGACTGGAAAAACTCGAGCTGGGCGGCGGCGGCGAATTCGGCGCGGAGCGCGGCCTCGAGATCGGCGAGGGTCGCGCGGCCGTAGACATCGGGCTCGCGCCGGCCGAGTCGGTCGAGGTTGGGGCCGTTGAGGATGGCGATGCGTTTCATCGAATGAAGCTGCCCACGAAACACACGAAATACGCGAAAGGGGGAAGCTTGTTTTTAGTTGGGGGAATGGTAGCGGCGGTCCGTGACCGCCGAGCGCTTCTCCCCGAACGGCGGTCATGGGCCGCCGCGACAACGGCCGCGGTGGATCAGAGCGGGTTCTCCGTGGCGATGAATTCCCACGGGAGACGAAATTTTTTCGCGAGCTCGGCGGCGAGGGCGCGGACGGCGTGGACCTCGGTCGCATAGTGGCCGCAAAGATAGAGGTTCAGTTTTTCCTCCTGGGCGCGGTTGAAAAATTCCTCGCGGAGCTCGCCCGTCACGAGCGTGTCGGCGCCGGCGGCGGCGAGGAGCGGGACGGCGCTGTTGCCGGCGCCGCTGCAAAACGCGATCGCGCGTGGATTCGGCGGCCCGCATTCGATCGCGATGACGCGCGGGTAAAGCTTTTCGAGTTTCGCGCGAAGCGCGGCGCGGGTGAGCCCGCGGGCGGGCGCGATGCGGCCGATGTCGCCGCCTTCGTTGGGGATGAAACCGCGCGTGGCGGTGAGGCCGAGCTGGCGGGCGAGGAGCGCGTTGTTGCCGATCTGCGGATGCGAGTCGAGCGGGAGGTGGTTGGAGTAGAGCGCGCAGCCGGCGTCGATCAGCGTGGCAACGCGGCTGTAAACGGCACCGGTGATCGGGCGCGGCATGTCCCAATACATGCCGTGGTGCACGATCAGGAAATCCACCTTGGCGGCGACTGCGCGCTGGAAGGGCGCGAGGCCCGCGTCGACCGCGGCGCCGATTTTGGTGACGCGGCCGCGGTTCGCGAGCTGGAGGCCGTTGAAGGCGCCGGGCGCATCCTTGAACGCGGCGCGACGCGTGCGTTGGTCGCAGTAGGCGACGAGATCGGCGAGCGCGGAGGACATGATTTGATATTGGCTATTGGCTGTCGGTTATCCGGCTATTTCGAGCCTGGCCCCAGGCTCTCGCGCAGCGGGTTGAAATGAGCCCATGGCCAACAAGCAACAGCCAATAAGCAATCACAGCCCGATCCGGCAACTATGCGCGCTGAAGCCGGCGCCGAAACTGGCGAGCCAGAAATCGCCGGCGGCGGTGGGAAGTTCGTCGCGGAGCGTGCGCTCGAGGACGAAGAGGACGGACGGGCTGCTCATGTTGCCGTGGGCGCGGAGCGTGGCGGCGCTGGCGGCGAGCGAGTGGGGCGCGACGACCGGTGCGATCGCTTCGAGGACGTCGCGTCCGCCGGGATGGGTGATGACGCGGGCGACCGGGCGTGGGCCGCGGCGCTGCCAGAGTTCGCCGACGGCGGAGGCGGCGAGTTCGGGGACGGTGCGGTGAAGGAGATTGCGGAGCTTGCCGTCGCGTTGCTCGAAGCGAAGTTTGTCGCGATCACCAGGGCGGTGCAGCGTGTCGAAGTCGAAGGCGCGGAGCGCGTGCGGGCCGGGCGTGCCGCGCCAGAGGGTGGCGGCGGCGCCGTCGGCGAAGAGACACGCGCTGATGAGGACGCCGGGATCGTCGTCGAGATAAAAGGCGGCGGAGCAGATTTCGACCGCGACGCAGGCGATGACGGCGGCGGGTTGCGACGCAGCGAGGTGGCTGGCGGCACGCAGCGTGGGAATCGCGGCGCCGCAGCCGAGGCCGACGAGGTCCTGGAGAAAGGCGTTCGGGCGCAGGCCGAGTTGTTCGGAAACGTAGCTCGTGACGCCGGGACAAAGATAGCCGGTGCAGGTGCAGATGAGCAGCGCGTCAATGTCGGCGGGGCGGAGCGAGGCGCGGTCGAGCGCGGCGGTGAGGGCGCGGGCGGCGAGCGCGGGGGCTTCGCGGCGGAACGCGTGGTTGAGCTCGTCGGCGCCGAGATCGAAAACGCGGTCGACATCGGCGACGGCAAAGTGCCGCGTGTCGATGCCGTGGTCGCTGCGCAGGATGCTGTGGAGGACGAGCATTGAGCGGCGGCTGAGGCGTGAGCGGACGCCCGAGCGCTGCGCGAGGTCCCAGCATTGCAGCGGCGTGAATTTCGTAGGAGGCGCTGCGGTGGCGAGGGCGTGGAGATACATTGAAGGGGAAAAGGAGTAAGGGAACGGGGCAGCGACCGAGGGAAGCGGGTGAACGTAACAGAACGGTTTGAAGAGTCGCCCCTGCTCCGTCAGTCTTGGTTCGTTTTCAATGCAGGGCCGCGTAGAGCGGGCGGAAAGGAAGGAGGCGGGCGCGGTTGAGGGCAGCGAACCAGCGCTGGTGGGGCGGGCGAAGCAGGAAGGGGTGAAGCATGCCGGCCGAGGCGAGGCGCGTCCGAAAACGGCGGCGGAGGGCGGAGCGTGTGACCCGACACGCGGCGGACCAGGAGGTTTCATCGCGCGCGTAGGCGAGCAGGGGCTCGAGCGCGGCCTCGGCGCTCTGGAAGGCCATGGCCATGCCGTTGCCGGTGAAAGGCGGGATCATCGCGCAGGCGTCGCCGAGCGCGATGCCGCGGGCGGCGAGCGGCGTGTGATCGAACGCGAGAGCAGCCACGGCGGAGAACGAGCGATCGTCGATCTCCGCGGCGGCCAGGCGATCCGCGAGGGGCGACAGGCCGGAGGTCCGGAGATGATCGAGGAGCAACGTGTAGGGCGGGGTCGCCCGACCCCGCCGTGGCACAGCCGTCGAATCGGCGGGGTCGGGAGACCCCGCCCTGCAATTTCGGAAGAGACCGCAAACGTTGATGGCGCCCGCCTCGACGCGCGAAAGCCCCGCGTAGGCGTGATCGCCGAGGTGAAGTTCGAGGTCGCGGTCCAGCGCGAGGTGGCGGACGTGAAACTTGAGGCCGATCCAAGGCGAGCGAGCGCGGCGGCGGCCTTGCGCGAAAACGCGGCCGGGCCGGTCATCGAGCGCGGTGACCCGCTCATGAGTGTGAAGGTCGCCGCCGGCGCGGACAAAGGCGTCGGCGAGGCGGGCGTCGAGCGCGAAGCGGCTGAGGCCGAGAGCGGGCGCGGGGAGGCGCTGGATGCCGGAAGGTTTTTCGCCGATGAACCACGCGACCTCGCGATGATGGAGGGCGTCGGCGAGAATGGGCGCGAGGCCGAGGCGGGAGATGGTGGCGGCGGACAGGCCGGTGATGAATTCGCCGCAGACGCGATGGCGCGGATAACCGGCGGCCTCGAAGATCGCGACCTTGATGCCGGCGCGGCGAAGCGCGAGGCCGAGCGAGAGCCCGGCGAGTCCGCCGCCGACAATTTCGATCCCGCGGGGTTGGTTCATGTCGGATGCGTGGCTGGCGCCGGGACTCCCGGCTCACCCGCCGCGTTGCGTTGCGGGGCGCGAATGGCGACCATGCGGTAGAGGCCGAGGAGGCTGATCGAGCAGTTGACGGACCAGTCCGGCGCGGTGAGGCCGAGTGCGCGCGGCAGTTCGTCTCCGACGAAACCGGCGACGATGCTGACGTCGGCGTCGTGCAGCGTGATCGGGTGGGCGCCGAAAAGCGGAGCGATCAGCCGGAAGCAACGGCGCGCGACGGGACGCCGGGCGGGTTCGCAGGCGACGATCAGGCGGGCGGAGGGCCGGAGTGCGGCGCCGAGTTGCGCCAGTTCGCCATCGTGAAACTGGTGGAAAATCAGGTTGCCGACGAACGCGCTGTAGCGGGGATAGCCGGAAAACGTGCGCAGGTCGGACCGATGCCATTGGCGGGATTCGGGCCACCCGGAGGGAACCGGCCACAAGTCCAGCGCGTCCATGGTGAGCCCGTGTCGGGCGAGCCTCGACGCGAGGTCGCCGACGCCGGCGCCGAGCTCGAGGACGCGCTCGCCGGGACGGAGCAGGGGTGGAAGCGTGCGGGCGATCCAGCGATGGTTGCCGACAATGGCGTTGAGCAGCCGGAGATCGCGGCGGTTGTGCATGGCGGCGGGGGCGCCCGGCGGGAGCGAATCGAGGAGCTCGGGCTGGACGGTGCGCTGCATGGGAAGAGTGAAAATGAGGGGGAGAGTGAACGGACACGAGGCGGCCGGCGTCGAGCTGTGGCGAATGGCGATGGGGAACCATCAGGAATGAACGGAGGCTTTTCAACTTGCGGAAAGCGACCGCGTGGCGCAGAGCGCGGAGAGACGGCCGCGATTCACCTTCACCTTCACTTTCACTTTCCGGCTCTCCACAGTGCGCATGATATTCGATGAGTATGATGACGACTCCCGTTGATTTGATTGCCGAGGCCGCGGCGCAGTTTCCGCATCGTCCGTCGTGGGACGAGTATTTCATGGCGACGGCGGTGTTGCTGTCGACGCGCTCGAACTGCGAGCGACTGCACGTCGGCTGCGTGATCGTGACGGGCGGGGAACGGAAGAACCGGATCGTGGCGGCGGGCTACAACGGATTCCTGCCGGGGACGCCGCACGTGTCGCGGGTGCGCGACGGGCACGAGCAGGCGACGGTGCATGCGGAGCAGAATGCGGTGGCGGATGCGGCGCGGCGGGGAAGCTCGGTCGAGGGCTGCGTGGCCTACGTGACCCACTACGTGTGCATCAACTGCGCGAAGATCCTCGCGGCGGCCGGGATCGCGGAGATTCGCTACCGCGAAGACTACAACAACGACCCGCTGGTCGAGCCGTTGCTGGCGGAGGCGGGCGTGAAGATCTTGAAGCTGTAAATTGACGGAACCGAACGGGGCGCGTTGGGGACAACGCGGCTACCAGCCATGCGCGAACGAAGCCAAAGCACCGTGAAGAGCCTGGCGGGGTCGTTGTTGCTGGCGCACCCGGCGATGCGCGACCCGAATTTCCGGCGGGCGGTGGTGCTGATGTCGGTGCACAACGCGGAAGGCGCGATGGGCGTGGTGCTGAACCGGCCGATGGGAAAGCGACTCGGGGAATTGAACGGGGAGTTTGCACTGGGGGCGTTGTCGAACGTGCCGCTGTTCGCCGGCGGGCCGGTCCAGACCGAGCAGTTGCTGCTGGTCGCATGGCAGCCGCAGGCGGAGGGGTTCCGGCTGCACTTCGGCGTGGAACCGGAGCGGGCGGTGCTGCTCAAGGCGGAGGAGGGCACGCAGGTGCGGGCGTTTCTCGGTTACTCCGGCTGGGGCGGCGGCCAGCTCGAGAACGAGTTGAAGCACAAGACATGGATCGTCGCGGACGTGCCGGCGGGTTTGCTGGACCATCCCCAGGATGGCGGGATGTGGCGCAATGTTCTCGGGGCGCTGGGGGAAGAGTGGAAGCTGCTGGCGAATGAGCCGGAGGACTCGAGCGGGAATTAAGGTCAAGGACTACAGGAAATCCGGTTGACAGGGGTGGGGGCGGCCTATGCTTTGAGCACTTTTATGAAAGTCGTTTCCTCCATCAAATCGGCCAAGAAGCGTCACCCGGCCTGCCAGGTCGTGCGCCGCAAGGGCAAGATTTACGTCATCAACAAGGTCGAGCCGCGCTACAAGGCGCGCCAGGGCTGATTTTTCCGTTCTACGCCATGAAAGCCGAAGGCCATCCCACTCTCAACAACGTGTGCTTCCTCGACATCGGGACGGGGCGGCGCTTCCTCACGAAGTCCACGATGAAGTCGGCCCGCAAGGAGTCGATCGACGGCGTGGAATATTTCGTTGTCGCCCGCGACGTGACGTCGGACTCGCATCCGGCCTACACCGGTGAAAAGCGCCTCGTCGACACGGCGGGCCGCGTCGAGAAGTTCACGTCGAAGTTCAAGCGCGGGACGAAGAAGTAAACGCGCGAGGCAAACGAAAGGAATTTCGGCCCTCCGGAGACGGAGGGCCTTTTTGTGTCCGGGCGGAACGGTAGCGGCGGTCGTCCCGACCGCCAGGAGAGAGGAATGGCCGTCGGGACGACGGCCGCTACCTTGGATGCGACTTTCTCAACTCAAGACCGGTCCGCGGATGCGGGCGGCGATCATCGTCAGGATGAGCGCGGCGCCGAGCGTGCAGACGATCGCGGCGCCCGTCGGCAGATCGAGCGCGTAGGAAATCCACAGCCCGGCGATGCTCGCGATGGTCGCGACGCTCCAGCCGATGAGCAGGCGGCGGCCGAGCGAATCGGTGAGGAAATTCGCGCAGACGGCCGGCACGATGAGGAACGAGAAAACGAGCAGCACGCCGCCGATCTGGACAAAGCTCGTCACGACCCAGCCGAACATCGCGTAGAACAGGAAATCCCACCAGCGCACCGCGAGGCCCTCGGCGGCGGCGCGGTCGGCGTCGAAGGAGATCGCGAGGAATTTTTTTCGGCAGAAGAAGTGCACGAGCGCGATGCCGACGTAGAGGCCGAACGTGCGCAGGACCTGCGCCGGCGTGACGAGCAGCACCTCGCCGATCAGCGTGCGGCGAAGTTCCTCGTTGCCCTCGGGACTGCGGCTGAGGAGCAGGATGCCGAAGGCGGCGGTGACGACGTAGACGATGCCGATCAGCGCTTCCTGCGGCACGCGATGGCTGTGCGTGCGCGTGAGCGTGAAAATGCCGGCGCCGACGAGCGTGAACACGAGCGACAGCGCGTAGCTTTCCCACGACGCCGGCTCGTAGTGCATCAAAATGCCGAGGCAGGTGCCGAGCGCGGCGACCTGCGCGAGCGCGAGGTCGACGAAGATGATCTCGCGCTTGACGATGTGGAGCCCGAGGTAAACCAGCAGGCCGGGCAGGAGCAGGCACGCGAGCAGCGGCCATTTCATGATGTCGAAGGCTTCGAGCATGGGGATGCGGGGTTGACTATTGGGCGGAGGCGAAGCCGTGGACGATCGACTGGACGATGGTGTCGATCCAGGCCTCGTAACTTTCGGTGCCGGGGCCGCCGGGGAACGAGGGCCAGTCGAGCACGGTCGCGCCGGTGTGGCTCGCGACGGTCTCGGCGGTCTTGCGGTTTTGGTAGGGTTGCACCGCGATGAGTTTCAGGTGATCGGCCCTCATCTTGAGGATGACCTGCGCGAGATGCGCGGGCGTCGGAGGAATCCCGGGCTTCGGCTCGAGGAACAGGTCCATCGGGAAACCGAAGCGGCGCCCGAAGTAGATCCAGTAGTTGTGATAGGTGACGATCGGCCGGCCGCGATACGGCGCGAGGAGCCGCTGCCATTCGGTGAGCTTCGCGTCGAGCCGCGCGCTGAAGGATTTTTCGTTCGCCGCAAACGTGGCCGCATCGTCCGCGTCGAGCTCGGCGAACGAGCGCGCGATGTGCGCGGCGACGATCTTCGCGTTTTCCGGATCGCTCAGAAAATGCGGATTGCCGGACGCGTGGATGTCGCCCTGCGAACGGTCGAGCGTCGCGGGTACTTCGAGGAGCGCGATGCCCTCGGCCGCGGCAATGCGGCCGGGCTTGCCGGCGTCGAGCTTCGGGTTGCGCGCGCCCTCGAGGAGCGGCGCGAGCCAGCCGGCCTCGAGCTCGGCGCCGCCTTCGATCAGGACGTCGGCGCGGTTGAGCCGGACGATGAAGCTCGGCTTGGCGTCGACGAAGTGCGGGTCCTCGGTGGGTTTCGCGAGCGTGACGAGGTCGATCTTGTCGCCGCCGATTTCATGGGCGATCGCGCCGAGATCGGGCGTCGTGGCGACGACGCGGAGCTTCGCGCGAACCGACGCGGCGGTGATTGCGAGCGCGAGGGTGAGGAAGAGGAATTTTTTCATGGGAAGTGGGAAACGGAAAAGTGGTGAATCAGTATTTGTGTGCGGCGTGGGCGCCGAGGCCGAACTCGACCTGGAGCCAGATTGAGCCGGCGGAGCCGAAGGCAGCGCCGTGGTCGAAGTTGTATTGCAGGCGAATTTTCGAGAATTCGCTCGGGAAAAACGTCAGCTCGGGCGAGAAGCGGTAGCGTTCGCCGCGGAACGGATCGCTGGCGTCGAAGCTCGCGTCGTTGCCGCTGACGTAGTCGGCGCGCAGGCCGGCGTTCCAGCGCGGGATGAAGCCCCAGACGAGCTGCGAATAGAAGCCGGAGTCGCGCAGCGTCTCGGCCGGCAGCGGCGCGGGCGCGAGCGGATCGGCGCCGGCGTCGAAGCGGCGGTAGAGCGCCTCCGTCTGCCACGTGACGTAGGGAAAACCTTGCGAGGCGTCGGCGGGTTTCCATTTCCAGAAAAGATCGGCGCCGTAGATTTCGGTGCGGGCATGCGGGCCGGTGTCGTTCGGGCCGAATGCGCCGGAGACGCCGGCGAGCAGCGTCTGCGTATCGCTCAGTTCGAACGACGACGCGATGCGCGGCACGAAGACGAGGTCCTGCGGGCCGCGCAGCGGGCGATCGATCGTGGCACGGCCGGCGTAGCGCTCGACGCCGGTCGGATCGGGTTCGCCGGGGTTGCGGAAGCTGAACGCGGTGCCGCCCTGGCCGTCGAGCACGCTGAGAAAAGCCTCCGTGTAGAACGGCGTCGGCGCGAGCCATGAGACCTGCGCGCCGAGGCTGCGCAAGCCATCGGGGCCGAACGCGCGACCGAGGATGAGCGGTTGGTCGACGAAGGACCACATGTGCGGGTGCTGGACGTTTTCGCGGCCGAACGCGGCGAAATACTGGCCGGCCTTGAGCTGCAGGTTCGCGGGCAGCGAGGTCGATTCGAGGAAACTCTCCTCCAGCTCGATCGAGGTTTCGTTGTTCTTGTCGAGCTTCAGGACGATGTTGGCGAAGCCCTTGAAGTAGGGGTCGACCGCGCCGTCGACGGCGATCTCGGCGTTGCGCAGGGAGACGCCGCGTTTGACCGGGTCGTGGTCGCCGAGCTCGAGCTGCGCGGACGGATCGGGTGCGGAGGACCAGCCGGCGACGGCGCTGGCGCCGTAGCTGAGGTTCATGTAGGCCGAGCCGGCGCGCGCGGCGGGAGCGGGCGGAGGCGGACTGGCGGCCGCGGCCGCGGCGGGCGAAGCGGGAGCGGCGGCGGTTTCGGCGGCGAGTTCCTGCTCGAGTTTTTTCTGTTCATCGCCCGCGGCGGAGGCCGGGGCGGGATTGGAAGCGGGCGCGGCGGCGGTGAGCGCTTCGATTTTTCGAGTGAGCGCTTCGATCTGCTGCTGTTGCTCGTGGCGGGTTTTTTCAAACGCGGCCTGGAGCTGCGCGAGCTGGTTTTTCAATTCCTGGACGTCGGATTCGGCCGCCGGGGCGGCCGAGGCGAGTCCGAGCACGGATAAATAGATGACGAGAGTGCGAAATTTCATGAGGATTCTGAGCCGGTGGTTGCGGCAAGGCGGATGCCGAAATGCGCCCGCGGTGCTCCGTGGAGACGGAGTCCGCGCGGGACGAAAAGCCGCGCTGCCTCGCGGGCAGCCGGCGGTGGGGCGGGCGATCAGACGGCCGGCGGGCCGCGTTCCGGGCGATGCAGGTAACGCGGTGAATCCAGAAAAATCTCAATCGAGGCGGCCACGCGGGCCTCGTGCCACTCGGCGACGGGCGGCGGCGGGGTGGCGAACGCAACGGGCGCGGAGATGCCGTTGGCGAAAAGCGCGACGGCGCACGTGTCGCCCGCGGGCAGCCCGGCATGGCCGTGGAGGTGCTCATGCAGGAGCGGGCTGGCGGCGAAAAGGCCCAGCGCGAAGACGAGCACCGCGCTTCCGGCCGCAAGGCTGCGGTGCAGGAAGGAGGGAAGCGATGGCTGGCGCGGATCGCGCATGCGGCCGCCACCTTTGCGATTCGACGGGCGTCGTCAAGACGGGCGGTTGGGCGGGAGGAAGTCCACGACGTGCGGCGGTGACGCATTCGGGAGAATTTTTTCCGTGTGTTTGTCGCGGCGCCTCGGCCATGCTCGCTTTTTTCCCATGCGAATCCGTGCCTTCCAAGGTCTGGTGCCCGATCCCGCGCTCGCGCCCGAAGTGGCGTGCGTGCCCTACGACGTCGTGAACGCCGCCGAGGCGGCGGCGCTGGCGGCGGGAAAGCCGCACAGCCTGCTGCACGTGGACCGGGCGGAGATCGACCTGCCAGCGGGCACCGATCCGCACGCGGATGCGGTTTATGCGAAGGCGCGGAAAAATTTCCTCGAGCTGCAGCGCGACGGCACGCTGCGGCGCGAGGCGGGGCCGAGCCTGTATGTTTACCAGCAGCAGATGGGCGCGCACGAGCAGCGCGGGCTGGTGGCGGTGTGCCACGTCGAGGACTACGACGCGGAGTTGATCAAGAAGCACGAGAAGACGCGCAAGGACAAGGAGGACGACCGCACGCGCTTGATCGACACGCTGGGCGCGAACACGGGGCCGGTGTTTCTGACCTATCGTGACGAACCGGCGGTGACGGCGCTCGTCGCGGCGAAAGTGCGGGAGAAGCCGACGCACGATTTCACGGCGCCGGATGGGATCCGGCACACGGTGTGGCGCGTGAGCAGCGCAGGCGTCCCGCCTGCATCGGGAGGGGGAGCAGGCGGGACGCCTGCGCTACCGGCGGAGGAATGGGTGAAGGCGTTCGGGCGCGTGCCGGTGACCTACATCGCGGACGGGCACCATCGCGCGGCGAGCGCGGCGCGCGTGGCGCGGCTGCGGCGCGAGCGCAATCCGCGGCACACCGGCGCGGAGGATTACAACTGGTTTCTTTGCGTGCTGTTCCCGGCGAGGGAGCTGAAGATTCTGCCGTATAACCGGATCGTGTTCGATCTGAACGGGCGGACGCCGGAAAGGTTTTTGGCGGAGGTGAAGGCGCGATTTGGGTTGGAGGAAAACGCGGCGGCGTCGCCCGACGCCGTCGGCAAAGTGAGCATGTATCTCGGTGGAAAATGGTATGGGCTGCGATGCCCGGCGGATGCGAACGCCGACCCGGTGGCGCGGCTCGACGTGAGCGTGCTGCAGGACAAGCTGCTCGCGCCGCTGCTCGGCATCGACGATCCGCGGACGAGCAAACGCATCGATTTCGTCGGCGGCATTCGCGGGACGGGCGAGCTGGTGAAGCGTGTCGGTGCGGACGGCGGCGTGGCGTTTTCGATGTTCCCGGTGACGATCGGGCAGTTGATGGATATCGCGGACGCCGGGCAGATCATGCCGCCGAAGAGCACGTGGTTCGAGCCGAAGCTGCGGTCGGGGTTGTTCGTCCACACGTTTTAGAGAGCGGGAACGCGGCCCGGAGTCTCTTGGCGGCGAGGGGGTGTGCGCGACGGTCATGCGCCTTGCGCCCGGGTTGGCAGGACTCTTGCATGGCTCAACCGCCGATGAACCTGCCGACGCCCTTTGCGATGACCGAGGCGACCGATGTGCCGCTGGCGATGGTGGCGCCGTTTGTCCTGCTGCTCGCGTTGATTGCGACGATGCCGCTGACGCCGCCGCGGATCAAACACTGGTGGGAGCACAATTATCCGTTTGTGGCGCTTGGTCTCGCCGTGGCCGTGGCGGCCTATTATGTATTTGGCGTGCCGGCGGGCACGGCGATGCTGGCGCACACGATGCACGAGTATGTGTCGTTCATCGTGCTGATCGGAT
>DASZPP010000208.1:0-5417 GCA_035549975.1 Opitutus sp. | reverse complement strand
GGAACACCACGCCTCGGCGACGGCGGGCGGGGAAAAGAGCCAGTCGTAGGCGCGCCGCTGGACGAGTCGCGACGTGCGGCCGTCGCGGATGTTGCCGGCGAGCCGGCGCACGGCGGCGGCGAGCTGGTCGAGATTCGCGGGATCGCCGACGACGATGGCGTTGGCGGGGCTGACGGCGAGTTCACGCGTGCCGCCGCGGTCGCTCGCGATCCACGGCAGGCCGGCGGCCATCGCCTCGATCAGGCTGAGCGGCATGCCTTCGTTGTGCGTGGAAAACAACACGAGGGCGTCGAGGCGCTGGAGGATTTCGGCGTGGCCGGCGCCGTCGACGAACGGCCCGTGAAAGGCGATGTTCGGATAAGGTTGGAAATGCGCGGCCGGGTAGCGGGAACCCTCGCCGTGCAGGTGCCAGGAAATGTCCGCGAGGTCGGGCCGCCGGCTGAGCGCGCAGATTTGATCGATGCCTTTTTCGGGCACGAGGCGGCCGAGAAACCCGAAATGCAGCCGCATGTTCGGCGAGCGGGTGCGGTCGCGCACGGCACTGGCATCGATCGCCGGAGAGGTGAGGTAAGGGAGGAAGCGAACATCGCTGCGGCGCAATGCGCGGGCGAGCTCGTGCTGCGTGGCGCGGCTGCAGGCCACGATTTCGGGGGCCCGTTGCAGCACGTGGCGGAACACGCCGGACCACGTGGCCTGTTCGAGCCGGTCGCCCGCGGTGTGGTGATGATGGACGATCCGGGTCTGCGGCCGGCCGGCGAGCCAGGCGACCGGCGCGAGGCCGCTCTGGCCGCTCGTGTAGATCAAGTCCCAGTGGACGCGCTCGGTGCGCGCGGCCTCGCGGAGCAGCCAGATGCCCTTGCGCAGCTTGCCGGCGGCGCCGCGGCGAACCGGCAGTTCGCGCAGCGTGACGCCGTTGGTCGCGAGCTGCTGGCGGAGCTGCGGTGCGAGGGAATTGCTCGTCGTCAGCAGCACCACGTGGTGACCGCGCGTGGAGAGGACGCCGGCGAGATTGCAGACGTGGCGCTCCATGCCGCCGAACGGCGCCATCTGCGGGGCGTAGAAAAGGAGATTCATGCGACGAGGGCGCCCTCGGGCGCCGGACTGCTGAGGTGGGCGGTGAACCGCGCCGCGATGTCGGGCAGCCGCGAGGCCGGCGGGCGGCGCCCCGCGAGCCACGCGTCCAGGGCGGCGGGCGAAAGATCGTCGAGGCGCCGGAGCAGCGAGTCGCGCGCGCAGGCAAACGTGCCGTGGCGCGGGCGCCACTCGTCGCGCGGCACGAGGACGGGCAGGCCGTGCTCGAGGAGCGTCGCGGTCGAGCCGCTTTTTTCGATGAGCGCCCACGGATGCGTGGCGATGGCGAAATCGGCGGCCTGGAGCAGGCGCGAGAGTTTGTCGGGCGGCTGGACGCCGCCCGTGACGATGGGAATCTCCGGGTTGGCGTGCGCGAGGCGGGCGAGCAGCCGTGAACCATGCGGGCCGCAATGGCCGAGCGAAAGCAGCGCGACCGGGCGTTCGGAGTGCGCCGCCGCGCAGCGGAGCCAGTGGAGCGTGGGCTCGGGCTGCCATTGCGGGTGGATCGTGCCGAAGAGGATCGCGACGCGCGGGTTGAGGCGGGCGGGAAGGCCGGCGAGCGCGAGGAGTTCCTCGCGCGCGAGGTCGGGCGACGCTGGCGCGATCGGGATGTTGCCGAACAGCGGCAGCAATTCAGCCGGCCAGCCGGCGCGGGCGAGCGCGATCTGGTAGGCGGGGTTGGTCGTGTGCAGGCACGCGGGCCGCAAACGACGGAGAAACGTGAGCAGTTTCGCGCGCTGGACGGTGCCGATGAGGCGGGACTGCAGCGGATCGCGGTCCGCGAGGCCGAGCCAGAGCTCGTGCAGCATGACGTGATTGTGCCAGGGGCGCGCGGCCTCGAGGAGCCGGAAACAGCCGGGCGGCAGAATGCCCTTCGCGTGAAAACCGTAGGGGACGAGCTGCCAGCTCAACCAGTGCGGATCGAACTGGCGAAACAGCTCCGCGAGCAGCTCCGCCCGGCGCGGCCAGGGCAGCGTGGACGACAAGCGCACCTCGTTCGGCCGCTCGATGACGCCGGCGGCCGGCGGCGTGTGGCGGTCGTGAAGCGCCACGAGCAGGCAGACGTGGCCGAGCCCGCCGCAGGCGGTGGCGAGCTGGCGGGTGTAGTCGCCGACGCCGTCACGGCCGGGTGCGAGCGAACTGCAGAGAAAGGCGATTTTCACGGCGAACAAAAAGGTTCAGGCGCGCCGATACATGCGACCGAGCAGCGCGCCGGAGTGGAGGGACAGACGCAGCCGCGCGAGACGCCCCGCCGGAAAAAGCCGGAGCGGCGAGTCCGCGAAACGAAAGAAGGATTTTTGCGCCGAGCCGGGCGGATGGCCGCGCAACGCGTCGCGCAGGAAACCGCCGCGCCACGGCTTGCGCTGGCCGATCGCATGCGACAGCAGATGGCCGCCGCTGGCGAAATCCATCGCCTCGGGCCCCGCGCCGTTGATGGGGAGGTCGGACGCCATCAGCGCCATGTTGAGCGCATCCTGATCGGGCGTGTGCAGCAACGAATGGGGCGAACCGGATTTCACGGTCGACAGATCGCCGACCTCGCGGGCGGCGCACTCGATGATGCGAATCCACCCGTCGAGCAGCGCCGCGTGCTCGCGCGGCAGCCCGAGGAAGCCGGCGTTGTAGTAGCGGTCGAGCGGCCGCGTGGCCGCGAAGCCATGGGTGCGGAGAAAATCGCCCCACGCGAGCCGGTAGGGATGCCGCGCGGGCAGGTAGCCGTTGACGTCCTCGCAGAGCGCGATGCCGCCGGCGGCCCAGCGGTCGAGCACGCGCCAGGGGGCCTTCACGACGATGTCGGGGTCGAAGTAGAAAAGCTGGGCCGCAGCGGGACAGTGCGTGCGCCAGCATTCGCGGAGGAAGACCGGCTTGTGATGCGTCAGGTGAACCTGCGCGGAAACCGGGACGAAGCGCACGTCGATGCCGTCGTCGAGTTCGCGCGCGGCGGCGGCCCACGACGGCTCGGCTCCGCGGTGGCCGCAAAGGATGCGGCCGGTGAACCCGGCGGCGTGCAGCGAATTGATGAGGGCGCCGACGCCGAGGTGGTATTGGCCCTCGAACAGGGTGCAGACGGCGGAGCTCATGCGGGTTTTCCGCGCGCGAGTTTCAGCAGGCTGGCGGCGAGCCAGTAGCCGAAGGTGGCGGGCGCAAAGGCGCGGTGCCGGAGCGCGCGGAGGAAAAAAATGCAGGCGGAGGCGGGATCTTTCCGGAGGGTGATGCGGCCGGCGGCGACCCACGCCTCGGCGGCACGGGTCTGGCGGAGCTCGCGCGGCATGGCTTCCCAGTCGATGTTCTTTTCGAACACCCGGGCGCTGGCGAGGGCCATCGCGGCGGCGTGGCGCGACAGTGCGCTGGGATGCTTGCGGTAGAGGCAGGTGTTGACGCCCGTGTAGTGAAATTTCGCCCCGCGGCGCGCGCAGCGGATCCACATCTCGCGATCCTCGACGTAGCGAAACGTCGGGTCGAAGCCGCCGACGTCCTCCCACAACCGCCGGCGCAGCACGACCGAAGACGGCTGGATCGTGTAGGTGCCCTGGAACAGGCTGCGGGGAAATTCGGAGATCACTTCCGGGGTCGGCGCGCGGATGCCGAGCTCGCGGCCCGTGTCACTGTCGATGAGGATGGCGCCGGAATGCAGCAGCTCGGCGGAGGCGTGGGGCAGGAGCGCGGCAAACGTTTCGAGGTGCCCGGCGGTCCAAAGGTCGTCCGAGTCGAGCAGCGCGATCCATTCGCCGCGCGCGGCGGCGATGCCGGTGTTGCGCGTCGCGGGCAGGCCGAGGTTCTGCGCATGACGATCGTAACGGACCGTTTGCGGAACGCTGGCGGCAAACTGCCGGACGATTTCCGCGGTGCCGTCGCGCGATCCGTCCTCGGTGAGGATCAGTTCCCAGTTGGTGAACCGCTGCGCGCGGACGGACTCGAGGGTTTCGGGAAGGTAGCGTTCCGCCTTGAAGGCGGGAATGCAGATGCTGATGAGCGGAGGATTCATGCGGGCGGCGCGCCGGAGGCGGGCGAACCCGCGGGAGGCGACGCATGGACAACAACTGAACTCAGAGGTGCGCGAGATCGCGACGATGACCGGCGCGCGGCGGCAGGCGGCGCGTGAGCGCGTCGAGCACCCGGGCGTCGACCGTCTCGTCGAACTTGCGCGCGAAAAAATGCGGGCTGCGCGCGAGCCGCTCGAGGTCGGCGGTGGTGAAGGTGCGCGGGTGCGCGGCGTGGGGTGGAAAATCGATTTCGCGCAGGTGGGTGTTGACGATGGTCGGCGCGAGCGGGCTGTTCAGCAGCGCCGTTTGAAAAAGGATTTCGTTGGCATGCGACGAATGCCGCAGCCAGCGGGCGATCGCGCGCGCGGCGGGCGAGGTGCAGACATATTTGCCCGCGGCGCGGCTGAGAATGACGTGGTTGGCGCCGCCGTAATAGTGGAAGTCGGGCCAGGTGCGCGAATAGCCGGTGAGATGCGGGAGGTCGTTTTCCCAGCGGAGCAGCCGGCGAAGATGCCGGCCGAGGCCGCGGACGCGAAGGAGCCGGTCGAGCCAGGGCCACTCGATGTAGTAGCGCGCGAGGCGGTCGTGGGCATCGCGCCAGACGGAAACAAAGACGGGATCGAACCAGCTCACGAAGCTCGCCGCCGGACGCGCGGCGAGATATGTGGCGATTTCGTCGATGGGCCGGAGCGGAAAATCCTGGCCGGTCAGGTTGATGAAGTGGGTCCACGCGACCGGCGAGCGAAGCGCGGCGGCGATCGCTTCGAGCTGGATCCCGACCATGCGATATCCGCCCCAGAGAACGACGCGCGGGCGGAGGAGAATGACATTGGGGTGGCGCCGCGCGAGGTCGCGACCGAGACGGTGGAGGGCGCGGGGAGCCCGGCGGTCGAAATGGAGAACGATCAGGTCCTCGGGGCGATGGATGACCTCGAAGAGCCGGGCGACCTGGCGCGGGTTCTTGTGCGCGAGGATCAGGATGGCGAGGGGCATGGGGAACTAAGGGACGGGACGGAGCCCCGAGGACCACAGACTGCGGACCGAAAAAGGTGGCTTCGGCGTTCGACTGGCGCGGGCCGGCCGGAAGCCCGCGCTGCTCAGGCGTGTTGGGGAGCGAAGGAACGCCAGCCGGTGAACGCGAGTTGCAGCGGAATCCGCGGATCGAAGGGCGCGAAATGCCACGCGCGCCAGAAGCACGCGGCGCTGCGCTGCGGCTCGTGCTCGCGCAGCAGCCGGCCGAGGCACACAAGGCTTTCGGCCAGCAGCCGGTGACGCAGCCGCGGCGGCACGTCGGGCAGCGCGAGGTGTTTTTCGTAAAAACGGACGGCGTGCTCGGCGACGACGTAGGTGCGGGCCATCGAG
>DASZPP010000207.1:0-19648 GCA_035549975.1 Opitutus sp. | reverse complement strand
GAGCTGCTCATCAACAATAGTGGTTTCGGCTCAGATGGCTTCTTTCCTGAGCCCAATCTGTCGCATCAACTGGAAATGTTGGACGTCAATGTGCGCGGACTCGTTCAATTGACGGGATTGTTGCTGCCGGATTTGCGGGCGCGGGGCGGGGTGGTCATGAACATCGCGTCGACGGCAGCCTTCCAGCCGACGCCGTATATGGCGACGTATGGGGCAACGAAGGCGTTCGTGCTGAACTGGAGCGTGGCGATGAACGAGGAGCTGCGCGGGACGGGCGTGCGGGCGCTGGCGGTTTGCCCGGGGCCGACGGCGACGCAGTTCTTTCGACGGGCGGGGTTGCAGCAGGGGAGCGTGGCGGACGCGCTGAGCATGACGTGCGAAGAGGTCGTCATGCAGTCGCTCGCGGCGCTCGGCGCGGGGAAAGCGGTGGTCGTGACCGGCTGGAAGAACCGGCTTGGCGCGATCGCCGGCGCAATGGTGCCGAAGCCGTGGGCGGCGCGGGTGGCGCGCTGGGGCATCGGTCGCTATCGCGTCAGACGGGCAAAATCATGACGGACGCGGGCAACCGTGCGGGCGACGAGATCGCGTGGAAAGTTGAAGTGCTCTCGAAGCGGGCGTGCGCCTGGCCGCGTCGGATGGCGCAGGGACCGGCGCGGCTGATCGGGGCGGAGGAGCTGCGCGGGTGGGTTTTGTTCGAGGATGAGCGGCTGCTCGTGATCAACAAGCCGGGCGACGTGGTGTGTCATCCGTCGAAGGCCGGGCCGTGGTCGAGCCTGGCGGGCGCGGTGCGGGAGTGTTTCGGGCTGGCGGCGGCGCATCTGGTTTTCCGGCTGGATCGCGAGACGAGCGGCGTGGTGGTGTTTGCCAAGGATGCGGAGATGGCGAAGCGGCTGCAGGGTGCGATGCAGGAACGAAAGGTGCGAAAAAGTTACCGGGCGCTGCTAACGGGCCGGTTGGCGGAGAAGGTCACGGTGGATCAGCCGCTCGGCGACGACGTGGCGAGCCCGGTGTTCGTGAAATCGACGGTGCGGGAAGACGGGCAGCGGGCGGTGTCGCATTTTTCGCCGCTGGCGTGGAGCGAGGACGGCGCCGGGAAAGAGGACGGCGGTTTCACGCTGGCCCGGGTGGTGACGGAGACCGGACGCAAGCACCAGATTCGTGCGCATGCGCAGTGGCTCGGGCACTGGATCGCGGGCGACAAGATTTACGGGCCGGATGCGCGATGGTATCTGGAGTTCATCGATCACGGCTGGACGCCGGCGATGGCGGAGAAGCTTTTTTTGCCGCGGCAGGCGCTGCATTGCGCGGAGATCGATTTGCGCGAGGCGGGCGTCGAGCGGGTTTTCACGGCGCCGCTGGCGGAGGATCTGCGGGAGTTCTGTGCGGCGCGGAAGCTGGGGATTTGAACCACCGAGGCACAGAGAACACGGAGTCGAAGATCTGGCTCTTCTCCGTGACCTCTGGGACTCCGTGGTTAAAAATGGATCGCGCATTCGATCGCGGCGCGATGTGCGGCGATGCGCGTGGCGAGCGGAAGAGCGGAGGGGCTCTCGAGGGTGTAAGTGAGAGGGGTGTGGTGCGCGCGGAGGTAGATCGCCTCGGGCCAGAGTTCGCGGAGGAGCGGATCGGCGACCGGGCGGATGATTCCGGGAGCGGCGGACTCGCGTCCGTCGATGATCGCGGCGGTTTCGATCGGGCAGACGGGCGCGACGGCGGCGATCATCGGCTCGGCGAGCGACGGGCGGGAGGTGGGATTCAACTCGTAGAGGTAGAAGCCGGCGGATTCCCAATCCTCGTGAACGCAGAGCGTGAAATCGAAATTGGGCTGGCGGCGAAGCCAGGCGATGTGGGCGCGGATTTCGGGCGAGGCGAGATGTTTGTAATCGCGGTTGAGATCGATGCCGGCGGCGTTTTCGCGGGTGCCGCGGAGAAATCCGGCCGGATTGAGCAGGGGACAAAGAAACCAGTTGGCGCGGGCATCGAAGGCGCCGGCTTCGAAGAGTTCGAGCAGCGCGAGCGGCGGGGCGGGTTCGTCACCGTGAATACCGGACGAGAGATAGAGTCGCGGGCGCGGGCCGGGCGTGCGTTTCGTGAACGCGACAAGGGGCGTGCCGGCGATTTCGCCGAAGCGTTCGATGCGGAAACCGCGGGCGCGGGCGGAGGATTCGAAGCGGGCGACGAGTTCGGGTGGGCTGAAGGCGGGATCTTTGACCACGGATTTCACGGATGGGCACGGATCAGAATAGAGGCATGCGACGACCGCAATTATCCGTGTTCATCCGTGAAATCCGTGGTCGAGGATCGGCGGCTTTGACAGCGAAGCAAGGGCGGTTCTTGCTCAGCCCTTCCACGGCCCAATCGTAACACTTTCATTCCATGTCCTCCGTCCGCGTTCGTTTTGCCCCGAGTCCGACGGGTTTTTTTCACATCGGCAGCGCCCGCACGGCGCTGTTCAACTGGCTTTACGCGCGGCACACGGGTGGGACATTCGTGCTGCGAATCGAGGACACGGACAAGGAGCGGAATTCCGAGGCGTTCCTCAACGTGATCTACGACTCGCTGACGTGGCTCGGGCTGAACTGGGATGAAGGACCCAAGGTCGGGGGGAGTTTCGGGCCCTATCGGCAGAGCGAGCGGACGGACATCTACAAGGTTTATTTGAAAAAGCTGCTGGATGGCGGGCGGGCCTACGAGAAGGACGGTGCGATCTGGTTCAAGCTCGACGGGGAGCGCTACGAAGTGTTCGACGAGCACCGGAAAAAAACGGTGACGAAGGTGCGGCGCGCGCCCACGGTCATCGAGGATCGGATTCGAGGACACGTGGAGCGACTGGAGGACGAGGATTTCGTGATTTTTCGGTCGGACGGGAATCCGGTTTTCCATTTCGTGAATGTCGTCGACGACATCTCGATGGCGATCACCCACGTGATCCGCGGCGAGGATCACCTGTCGAACGCGAGCAAGCACGTGGAGCTGTTCAAGGCGTTCGGCACGTCCGTGCCCGAGTTCGCACACATTCCGCTGATCCTGAAACAAAATGGGCCGGGCAAGATGTCGAAGCGCGACCAGGGCGCGCTGATCGAGGAATACCAGCGGCGCGGGTTTTTGCCGGAGGCGCTGGTGAATTTTCTGTCGTTGCTCGGCTGGAATCCGGGCGACGATCGCGAGAAGATGCCGGTCGCGGAGATCGTGCGGCTGTTCGACCTGCCGGGGGTGAACCAGAGCAATGCACGGTTCGACGAGAAGAAACTCGCGCACATGAACATGGCCTATCTGCTGGAGCTGCCGGCGGAGCAGTTCGTGGCGAAGGCACGGGAATTTTTCGAGCGGCAGAATGTCGCGACGGCGCTCGCCGCGGACACGGGCTATTTCGCCGACGTGATGCGGCTGGCGCAGCCGAAGGTGAAGGCGATCGACGAACTGCCGGGCTACACGGGGTATTTTTTCACGGAGGATTTTCCGATCGACGAGAAGGTAAAGGCGAAGGTGCTCGGGAAGGGCGATCCGAAGGCGCGGTTGCGCGAGGTGGCCGAGGCATTGCCGGGGTGGGACCTTGCGAACGACACGGCGATTGAGGAAGCGATCAAGGCGCTCGCGGCGAAGGGCGGATTCGGTTTTGGCGACTACCAGGCGATTGTGCGGCTGGCGCTGTCCGGCACGAATGTCGGTCCGAGCATTACGGGCATGATGCGCGTGATGGGACGCGAGCGGGTGCAGGCCCGGATCGGGCGGTTCCTGGCGACAGCGTGAGCCGAAGCGGGCGGCTGGGGGGCAGCCGTCCCTACCTTCAGAAACGCGCTTTGATCAGCGCGAGAAGATCGGCGTAGGCGTCGATCGCGGGGAATTGCGGGAACTGCCGCACGACGTTTTCCGGGGCGTGGAAGAGGATGCCGTGGTTGGCCTGCGCGAGCATCGTCGTGTCGTTGAACGAATCGCCGGCGGCGATGACGTTGTAGTTGAGCGATTGGAGCGCGGCGACGGAGTTTTTTTTCTGGTCGGGCATGCGGAGCTGGTAGCCGGCGATGCGGTCGTTCTCGACGAGGAGGCGGTTGCAGAAAAGCGTGGGCTGCCCGAGCGAGCGGAGAAGTGGTTGCGCGAATTGCTCGAAGGTGTCGGAGAGGATGATGACCTGGACGGTGGCGCGGAGTTCGTTGAGGAAGTCGAGCGCGCCGGGAAGCGGGGCGAGCGAGCCGATGACGGCTTGGATTTTCGAGAGCGTGATGCCGTGGCGGTCGAGCAGGTCGATGCGGTAGCGCATCAGCTTGTCGTAGTCGGGTTCGTCGCGGGTCGTGCGGCGCAGCTCGGGAATGCCGGTGCGCTCGGCGACGGCGATCCAGATTTCGGGCGTGAGGACGCCTTCCATGTCGAGGGTGACGATGCTTTGCTTCACGGAACGCGGAGTGAACCAGAGGGTTGGGTGCGGAGGCAAGCGGAGAGGGAGCGGCAGGCCGCCGGGCCTGGCCGAGTTGGGGCCTGGAAGGGCGGCAGGCAGAGACGCCTGCCGCTACGTGGTGGCTGAATTTGCTTTGCGCGGGAACGGCCAGGTCTAATTCGATGGCGGAATGCTGAAATCGACCTCGGTCAGGGACGCGCTCGCGAGTGCGGCGCCCATGGACGAAATTCTGGTGCAGGGCTGGGTGCGAACCCGGCGCGACGCGAAGGCGTTTTCGTTCATCGAACTCAACGACGGCTCGTGCCTGAAGAGCGTGCAGGTGATCGCGGACGCAGAGCTGCCGAATTACGAGGAGGTGCAACACCTCACGACAGGCGCTTCGGTGAGCGTGCGTGGAAAGCTCGTTCCGTCGCAGGGCGCGGGGCAAAAATGGGAGATCACCGCGACCGAGGTGAAGGTTGTGGGCACGGCGGACGCGAGCTATCCGCTGCAAAAAAAGGGGCACACAGCGGAGTTTTTGCGGGAGATCGCGCATTTGCGGCCGCGATCGAACCTGTTCGGCGCGGTGTTCCGGACGCGGAGCAGGCTGGCGTATGCGATCCACCGGTTTTTCCAGGAGCGCGGTTTCGTTTACGTGCACACGCCGGTGATCACGGGCAGCGATTGCGAAGGAGCCGGTGAATTGTTTCGGGTGACGACCTTCGATCTGGCGAACCCGCCGAAGGCGGAGAACGGGGCGATCGACGACGCGAAGGATTTTTTTGCGCGGCGGACATATCTGACGGTGAGCGGCCAGCTCGAGGCGGAGGCGTTCGCGTGCGCGCTGGGGAAGGTTTACACGTTCGGGCCGACGTTTCGCGCGGAGAACTCGAACACGTCGCGGCACGCGAACGAATTCTGGATGATCGAGCCGGAGGTGGCGTTCTGCGATCTCACCGGCGACATGGACCTCGCGGAGGAATTCGTGAAGGCGCTGATCCGGGAGGTGCGGACGAACTGTGCGGAGGACCTGGAGCTGTTCGCGAAGTTCGTGGACAAGGAACTGCTCGCGCGACTGGACTTCGTGCTGGAGCGGCCGTTTCAGCGGGTGAGCTACACGGAGGCGGTCGCGCTGCTGACGAAGAGCGGAAAGCAGTTCGAGTTTCCCATCGAGCATGGCGCGAATTTGCAGTCGGAGCACGAGCGCTATCTGACGGAGGTGGTGTTCAAGCGCCCGGTGACCGTTTTCAACTACCCGAAGGAGATCAAGCCGTTCTACATGCGGCTGAACGACGACGACAAAACCGTGACGGCGATGGACGTGCTGGTGCCGGGCATCGGCGAGATCGTCGGCGGCAGCCAGCGCGAGGAACGGCTCGACGTGCTCGAGGCGAGCATGCGGCGGCACGGGCTTGATCCGAAGGATTACGGATGGTATCTCGATTTGCGGCGGTTCGGGACGGTGCCGCACGCGGGCTTCGGGCTTGGGTTCGAGCGGATGCTGATGTTTGTCACGGGCGTGGCGAACATCCGCGACGTGATCCCGTTCGCGCGGACGCCGGGGAACGCGGCGTTTTGAACCACGGATGGACGCGGATGAACACGGATCATCCGGCGGTGCACCATTGAGGAGTGTCGCGGATGGAAGTGGAGCGCGGGCTGAAGCACCGCTCCTGGGCGAGCGTCACTCGAATTGTTTGCGGAACTCGGCGAACTCGCGCTTCAGCTCGGCGAGCTCCTGTTCGAGGCGCGTGAGACGATCGTCGGCAGGCGCAGCGGAGGAAGAAGGCGGCGGTGGCGCCGGAGATCCGGACGGCTCGACGGAAGCGGCGGCCGGCGGGCCGGAGAGAAGTTGGGCGTAGCGCGATTCCTTCGTGCCGGGCTGACGTGGAAGCCTGGCGACGAGCGGCTGGGGCTGGCGCGCAGCGAGGGCGTTGAGCGTTTCCTCGGTTTCGGGAAGGGTGTCGAAGGCGAACAGGCGTTCCGAGCGCGTGCGGAGTTCGCCGATCGTCTGCGGGCCGCGGAGCATGAGCACGGCGAGCAGGGCGGTTTCGGCGGGCGTGAGGAGCCGGCGGTCGTTGAGCGTGTGCTTGTATTTGGCGACGCGGCTCTCGGCGCCGGCGAAGATTGTGGCGAGGCGCTTGTCGCGGAGACGCTCGAGGGTGCGAAGGACGAATTGTTCCTCGTAGGACACGACGGGGTCGCGATTCGTCAGCTGGTTGCAGGCGTTCGTCAGCGCGTTGAGCGAGAGCGGATAGTAGTCGGGCGTGGTGATTTGTTTTTCGACGAGCGCGCCGAGAACGCGAAGTTCGGCGGCGTCGAGGAGAGGGAGCGGGTCGTCCATGGCGGGTCGGGCGGATAAGGAGGTGGGGACGGCAGGCGCGGAGGCCGGCCGCTGCGGGAGGCGGAGGATTTATGGGCCGGCTGGGACGGGACGGTAGCCGACGCCGAGTTCGGCGAAGAGGAAGGCGTCGACGTCGACGGTCTGCTCGATGAGTTCGCTGAGGCTGCTGCCGATGCCGTGGCCGCTGTTGGCGCTGGTGCGAAGGAGGCATTCGTCGCCGACGGATTGGAGCCGCGCGGCCATCTTGCGGCTCTGCATCGGGTCGACGCGCGGGTCGTTGGCGCCGGTGAGGAAGAGGACGGGCGGGTAGCCCGCGTTTTCGCGGACGTGGTGGTAGGGCGAGTAGGCGTAAAGTGCGTGGAACTGCGCTTCGTTCTTCACCGTGCCGAACTCGGGGATGTTGAACGCGCCGTTGGGCGAGAGCTCGACGCGCAGCATGTCGTAGATCCCGACGTGGCTGACGACGCAGGCGAAGCTGTCCGGGTGCTGGGTGAGCGTGGCGCCCATGAGGAGGCCGCCGTTGCTGCCGCCTTCGATCGCGAGTTTCTTCGGGTTCGTGTAGCCGGCGTCGATCATGTGGCGGCACGCGGCGTAGAAATCGTCGAACACGTTTTGCTTGTGCGTGAGATTGCCGGCGCGATGCCAGGCGTCGCCGAATTCGCCGCCGCCGCGAAGGTTCGCCTGCGCCCAGACAAAACCCTGGTCGATGAGAACGCGCACGGCGGGCCGGAAGACCGGGTCGATGTTGACGCCGTAGCCGCCGTAGCCGGTGACGAGGCACGGATGGGAACCGTCGAGCGCGAGGCCTTTCTTGTGGATGATGTTGACCGGAATTTTCGTGCCGTCCTTCGAGGTCGCGAATTCGCGGACCACCTCGCAATCGGCGAAATCAACGGGCGCGGAGGAAGACAGCGGCATCTTCGCGACATCGCCGGAAGCGGGGTCGAACCGGAACCAGGTCGACGGTTCGACATAGCTGTTGTCGCGAAAAAGCAGGACGTCGCCCCGGTCGGAGGCGGGGGCGAGGCCGGAGACAGCGCCGATGGGAAATTGGGCCGGGCTCTTTTCGGGCGTGCCGTAGAGATTGAACGTGCGGAGTTCGCTCGGACCGCCGAGCTGGTAAGTCGCGTAGATGAAGTGGTCGGTGATCGCGAGATTGCCGCCGTATTCGCCAAAACCGGAGATGAGCGTGTCGTCGGTTTCGGGCAGGACCGTGACCGCCTCGGCGTGCGCGGCGCCGGTACGGCTGTCGAAGGTGACGCGCCGGAGCTGGCCGCGCGGCACATCATTCAACGAGACGAGGTAAACGGCGGTGCGGTCGCCGGTGGCCGGGCGGCCGAGCGCGGCCTGCACGACGCGATCGTCGTAGTGCGTGAGCTGCGTCCATTTGCCATCGAGCGTGCGGACGTAGTGCTGGAACTCGCCACCATCGCCCTTCTGCATGCACACGAGCGCGACACCATCGCGGGAGGTTTCGACCGTGACCTCGGCGATTTTCGGGAAGTCCCGGCCGATTTCGTAGTGGTCGCCGTCGGTGAGGCTGCCGAGCGTGTGGCGCCAGAGCTGCATATAAAAATCGCGGTCGGCGGCCGGGCGTTCGTTGCCGCGCGGGTAGCGGGTGTAGAAAAAACCTTTCGAGTCGGGCCGCCACGCGAGCGAACCGCCGCCGGTGCCGTTTTGCACGCGGGGAATCGTCTCGAACACGGGTTTGCCGGTGGCGACGTCGAAGATATGGAGATCGCCGGCTTCGCTGCCGCCCTCGGAAAGCGAGACGGCCACGAGCTTGCCGTCCGGACTGGGGACGAACCAGTCGATCTCGACGGAGCCTTGGGCGCTCATCGCGTTCGGGTCGACGAGGACGCGCTCCGCCTCCGGATGCCGCGGCGAGTCCATGACGACGATGAACGGCTGCTGCCTGGGCGGCTGGCGTTTGAGGGCGAAAAGTTTTCCGCCGGCGGCCTTGAGGCTGAAATAACTCGTGGTCTGTGCGGAGAGGATCGCGGTGACGCGGCGGCGGATTTCGTCGACGTGCGGCAGCGAATCGAGCACGGCGCGGGCGGCGGAGTTCTGCGCGGCGGACCAGGCCTTGACGGCGGGATCGTTCGGGTTTTCCAGCCAGCGGTAGGGATCGGTGACCGTGACGCCGTGGTAAGTGTCGGTGACGGGATGCTGCGGGGTCGGCGGCGGATTGAACGGGGCGCCGGCGAAGGCGGTGGTTGTGAAAATCAGAAGGGAAAGCAGACGCGGGTGCATGGCGGAATTAAAAATGCCAGAAGGGAGAATTGCGGGAGCGAACCCGCGCGCGACCGCCGGCAAACGACTCGCGTGCAAGCTCGCTCCCGCAGTATGAACACCGCCAGAGGAACGATTCAATGGCGGATCGAGTTTCGTCGCCGGTGCCGCGCAAGGGCCGGCGCGCGTGGCGCGGGCTGGTGCGCCGCGCTACTTTTTTGCCCAGGTGTCCTTGAGCGGGATCGTGCGGTTGAAGACGAGATGCGAAGCGGAGGAATCGGGATCGAGCGTGAAATAGCCGAGGCGCTCGAACTGGAAGCGGTCGTCGGGCTTCGCGGACCCGAGCGAGGGCTCGAGCCTGGCGGTGACGGTGTCGAGGGAGTGCGGATTGACCACCGTCATGAAATCCTCCTCGGCGCCGGGTTCGGGCACGGTGAAGAGGCGATCGTAGAGCCGGACCTCGGCGTCGATCGACTCGGTGGCGCTGACCCAGTGAATCGTGCCTTTCACCTTGCGCGCGGAGTCGGGCTGGCCGGCGCGCGTCGCGCGGTCGGCGGTGCAGCGGAGCTCGGTGACCGCGCCGGCGGCGTCCTTCACGACCTCGTCGCACTTGATGATGCAGGCGTATTTCAGGCGGACCTCGCCGCCGGGCTTGAGGCGGAAATACTTGGGCGGAGGAACCTCGGCGAAATCGTCGGCGTCGATGAAGATTTCGCGGGTGAGAAGGATTTTGCGGGTGGTCGGGTTTTCGTTCTGCGGATCGTTGGTCGCTTCGCATTCGATCGACTCGCCGGCGGAAATGTTGGTGAGGACGAGCTTGACCGGGCGAAGAACCGCGAGGCGGCGGTGAGCGATCGTGTTCAACTCCTCGCGGATCGCGTGCTCGAAAACGGCGATCTCGGTGACGCTGTTGAACGTCGTCACGCCGACGCCGATGACGAAGTTGCGGATGGCGCTTGCCGGGATGCCACGGCGGCGGAGGCCGGAGATCGTGGGCAGGCGCGGATCGTCCCAGCCGGTGACGACCTTTTCTTTCACGAGCCGGAGGATGTTGCGCTTGCTGAGGATCGTGTAGGTCGGGACGAGCTTTGCGAATTCGTACTGGCGCGGGAGCGGCCGCGGAAGACCGAGCGCCGCGAGAATCCAGTCGTAGAGCGCGCGGTGCGGCACAAACTCGAGCGAACACGCGCTGTGGCTCACGCCCTCGATGTAGTCGCTGAGGCAGTGGGCGTAATCGTAGAGCGGGTAGACGCACCACTTGTCGCCGGCATGATAGTGCGGCGCGTGCCGGATGCGGTAGAGCAGCGGGTCGCGCAGCCAGACGTTTGGCGAGGCCATGTCGATCTTCGCGCGCAGCGTGCGGGCACCGTCGGGAAATTCGCCGGCGGTCATGCGGGCGAAGAGGTCGAGGTTCTCGTCGACGCTGCGATTGCGCCACGGCGAATCACGACCGGGTTTGTCGGGCGCGCCGCGGTAGGCGTCGGTTTCCTCGGGGCTCAGGTCGTCGACGTAGGCCTGGCCGCGTTTGATCAGCTCGACGGCGAAATCGTGGAGCGCGTCGAAGTAGTCGGAGGCGAAGAAGGGCTCGGCGTTCGCCGAACCGGTTGAAAGTTGAGAGTTGAGAGTTGAGGGATCGACGGAGCCGAGATAAAAATCGGGGCGGCCGTCGCGGGTGGTGTTGGCGGGCAGCGCGCCCTTCGGCTTGAAGCCGAGGCAGTGGTCGGCCCAGCCGGCGATGAGCCAGCGGATGTCGGCGGTGATCGAGTCGACGTATTCGACGTCCTCCTTGAGCGGGTTGGTGTCGTCGAAGCGCAGGTTGCAGATGCCGTGGTTTTCGCGGGCAAGGCCGAAGTTGAGGCAGATCGCCTTGGCGTGGCCGATGTGGAGATAGCCGTTGGGCTCGGGCGGGAAGCGCGTGACGATCTTCGGGTAGCGCTTTTCCGCGACGTGCCGGGCGACGATGTCGCGAATGAAATCGGAAGGTGCGGCGGCGGAGGGAGCGTTGGGCTCGGCGGACATGGAGGAAAAAACCTACGGTGCGCGTCGGGATGACGCAACGGCGCAGTTTTCGAAGTGCGACGGAGTTCGATGGCGCCCGGAGGGCGGGCTGAAGCACCGCCCTACTTTTTCCTGCGGCGAAAGGGCGGCGCGGAGACGGAAGGCAGCGTGCCGTCGGCGGACATTTCGCGGAGGAGGCTGCTGAGATACGGAATGAGCTGTTTCTTGCGGCTGACGACGCCGGGGAGGTCGAAGATTTCGTTTTGCTGGATGTGGGCGTAGGAGATGCGGCGGATGAAATCGGGGTCGCCCTTGACGAGGAGGAGCGAGTTTTGGGTGTTGATGTCGGTGACGAGGAGTGCGGCGAAGGCGAGGCGTTCCTCGTCGCGCAGGTCCTGCAGCGCACCGGTGATCGGCGCGGCGTGCTGCCAGAAATTGCCGAAGCCGAGCTCCTCGACCTGCGAAACCGAAAACCGCACGCCCTCCTCCTCGTAGATCTTGTAGTCGGAGCGGATGATCTTGTCCGGCGGGTTGGCGAGGATGACGGAGCCGGAGTTGAAGATCTGGTCGGCGAGGTCCTTCGACGGGACGCCGGCGATCTCGGCGAGCCAGGCGAGGATGATGGCGTCCTTGCGCGTGGTTGTCGGGCCGTTGAGGTGAAGCGTGTCGGAGATGAGGCCGGACATCATGATGCCGGCGATTTCGGGCGAGGGCTGCAGGCCTTCGCGGCGGAAAAGATCGGCGACGATCGTGCAGGTCGAGCCGACGGGCTCGTTGATGAAGAGAATGGGCTGGGGCGTGGTGACGGCGCCGAGACGATGGTGGTCGATGATTTCGGCGATCGTAACCTCGTCGGCGCCGGGGACGGCCTGCGAAAGCTCGTTGTGATCGACGAGGACGAGGCGGGCGGCGGGCGGGCGCAGGAGATCGGTCTTCGTGATGATGCCGGCGAGAACGCCGGCGGTGTCGGTGACGAGGAGCGCGTGCGGCGAATCCGGGGTGAAGCGTTTGCGGACCTCCGCGATGCGCGTGTCCGAATCGACGGTGGCGAAATTGCGCTCGACGACGTGCTCGAGCAGCGAGGCGGTGCGAACGATCCACGAGGTGGTGGCGGAATCGTAGGGGCTGACGATGAGGCTGGTGCCTTTTTGTTTCGCGAGGGCGACGATGTCATCGTCGACGCCGAGGTTGCTCGTGATCACGATGGCGCGAACGCCGATTTCGATGGCGCGGCGCTGCACATCGCGGCGGTCGCCGACGATGATGATGGACTGAGCGGCGGGGATGTTCTCGCGGATCGAGACGCTCCAGAACGAGGCGATGTCCATGGTGCCGAGACGGACGAAGAGTTCCTGGACGTCGTCCTCCTTGACGAGATGGAGCGGCCGGCCCTGCAGGGTGCGGGCGATGTGGGCGAGGGAAGTGCGGACGAGGCGGAGCAGCTTCGGCTCGCTGAGCCGCGGGATGAAAACACGGCCGAGCGCCGAGAGCGTGACGGTGCCGAGGACGCGTTTTTGAGCGTCGGTGATCGGAAGGACGCGGATGTTGTGCTGGTCGAGGAGCGCGAGCGCCTCGGCGCAGGTGGCGGTTTCCGGGAGCGAAAGCACGTCCCTGGCCATGAGATCGCGGACGCGGGGGCTGACGTCGCTGAGATAGAGCGGGAGCGGCTGGCGAAAGCGGGCGAGGACGGTGTCGATGCGCGCATTCGAGTTGCCGCAACGCGCGGGAACGAAATCGCGTTCGCCGCGCGCCTCCTTGTAGGCGGCGTAGGCGATGGCCGAGCAAACGGCGTCGGCGTCGGGATTGCGATGGCCGACGACGTAAGTGATGGAGGCGACGGGCGATGGTGCGGTCATGCGACGGCGCAAGGTGAAGCCGAGTGCGCCGCGGGGAAAGGTGGAAATGAAGAAACGAAGTGAAGTCGCGGCGGACGGTCGGAATTCAGACGGATCGCCACGTCCCGCCAGAGCGGGGCTTGCGATGACAAATAAAAAGGCCGGTCGGAGACCGGCCGCACGGGACAGGCGCTCGAATCCGGCCGATCAATTGGCGGCGACGGGCGGCGTGCCGGCGGGAGTGCCGATGTTGCCGTCCTTGCCGTAGATTCGCTGCTGGCCGCCGGTGAGCGGGATCGTCTGGCGGATGTCGACAGTGGGCTTGCCGTTGGTTTTCGTGAGCCGCCCGGACGCATCGCTGTCGCCGAGATCCTTGTAAAATTGAACATTGCCGCCGAGGAAAGCGATGTGGCCGCCTTCCTCGCCGTAGACGGAACGGCCGCTGCCGTCGGCGTTGTTGTCCCACGTGCCGTCGGGCTTGAGGCCGCGCGTGAAGGCGACGGGCGTGGTCGAGGGGTCGCTCATTTTCAGTCCGCCGACGAGCTCGACGCTGGGCGTGCGGCTGGCAAAATTGGCGAGCAGGGTGCTTTTGGTGGCGTCGGCGGGATCGAGGATCGAGGTGGGAAACGTGCCGTCGCCCTTCGGGTCGTTTTTCGAGAAATAGAACGACGCGTCGCTGAGCGCGCCGGATTTGGCGAGCAGGCCGGCCCAGACGTAGACGGCGTCGCCACCGTGGATTTTCTGGCCGGACGAGGAGGCGGGGTCGGGGAGGCGGTCGTTGTTGTCGGCCGCGTAGATCATGGCGGCCTTGGCGATTTCGCGGAGGTTGTTCGCGTCGACCGTGCGCTGCGCGGTGGCGCGGACCTTGCCGACGGTGGGGATGATGATCGCGGCGAGGATGCCGATGATCGCGATCACGGTCAGCAGCTCGATGAGCGTGAAGCCCGCCTCATCCGAACGGCGATGGGAGGTGTGCATGGTCGGAGCGGAACCGTCGCGACAGTTTCGCCGAAAGAATGCGGGCACAAGCAGAAACTCCCGGGCGGGGCTGGACAAAGCTTTTTGCGGCCCGCTAGGCTGGGCGCAAATGAAAGTGTACCTGGACGGCAAGTTCGTGGACGAGGCTGATGCGAAGATCTCCGTGTTCGATCACGGGTTGCTCTACGGCGACGGGATTTTCGAGGGCATCCGGTTGTACAGCGGGAACGTCTTCCGCCTCGACGAACACCTCGAACGCTTCGAGATGTCGGCCAAGGCAATCATGCTGAACCTGCCGCTCGATCGGAAAGGGCTGGCGGACGTGGTCTGCGAATCGTGCCGGCAAAACGGGCTCAAGGACGGTTACATCCGCCTCGTGGCGACGCGCGGCCCGGGCGATCTCGGGCTGGCGCCATGGCTGTGTGCGAAGCCGTCGATGTTCGTGATCGCGGGGAAGATTTCGCTTTATCCGAAGGAATTTTACGAGAACGGCCTCGGGATCGTCACGGTGCCGACGCGCCGGATCAGCCCCGCGGCAATCCCGCCGACGGTGAAATCGTTGAACTACCTCAACAACATCCTGGCCAAAATCGAGGCGAAGCAGTTCGGCGCGCTCGAGGCGATCATGCTGAACGACCAAGGCTACATCGCGGAGTGCACGGCGGACAACATCTTCGCGGTGCAGAAGGGCGAGTTGCTGACGCCGGCGGCGTCGCAGGGGGCGTTGCGCGGCGTGACGCGCGGGGCGATCATCGACATTGCGAAGGATTTGGGCGTGCCCTTCCGCGAGGCGAACCTCACGCGCTACGATGTCTGGTGCGCCGACGAGTGCTTCATGACAGGCACCGGCGCGGAAGTCGTGCCGGTGGTGAAGCTCGACGGGCGGGAGATCGGCAACGGCAAGCCCGGCGCGATCACGCGGCGGGTGCTGGAAAAATTCCGCGAGCGCGTGCTGGTCGAAGGCACGCGGCTCTGAGCTGGCGAGATGAACGCGCGAAACTGTCGTCGCGTTTCAGTTATGGTTTCGAAGAGAGCGCGACGAGGACGTCGCGCCCGCAGCCAGAAGCAGGAATAAGAGATCACGGTCGCCTTGCGCCGGCGGGTGAGTGCGGGAAACCGGGGTCGCCGCATCGGCGGAATGACTAGGGCGGACTGCGCCAGTCCGGCGCCGAAACGAATTTGCGATGCGTCAACGCGGCGCGAGCGAAATACACGCGCGACGACACTTGCCAGCGCAACGCGGCGTGGCATGGTTGGTGCAGAAACAATTTCCGCCCGATGCCCAACCCGCTCAAATGCGATCTCTGCTCGAAGCCGGCCACCGTTCACCTGACGCAGATCGTGAACAATCAGGTCCACAAGGTGGATCTGTGCGAGTCCTGCGCGCAGGCGAAGGGCGTGACCGACCCGAGCGGCTTCTCGCTGGCGGACCTGTTGCTGAAGGCGTCGCTCAACCCGGAGCCGGCCACGATCGCGGGCGTGCGTTGCGAGCAGTGCGGTTTCACCCCGATGGATTTCAAGAAGCAGGGCCGCTTCGGCTGCCCGGCGTGCTACGAGACGTTCACGAGCCTGATCGAGCCGATGCTCGACAGCATGCACCGGGGCACGTCGCACAAGGGCAAGGTGCCGCAAAAGGCGCTCGCCCGCAAAACCCTTCACGACCGTCTTTCCAAACTCGAGCTCGACCTCACGGCAGCGGTCAAAGCCGAGCGTTACGAGGATGCCGCGCGTTGTCGCGATGAAATCAAGCAAGTCAAAGAAACCTTTGGGCAAAGCCCGGCGCGTTAGAGCCATGACGATTGGATCGCTCATCGATTCGCCTTATGAGCTGACCGACACCTCGAGCAGCAAGACTGCGATCGTGCTGATGACCCGGGTGCGGCTCGCGCGTAACCTGGCCGCCACGCCGTTTCCCGGCTGGGCGAAGCCGGCGCGGCGCGAGGAAATTTTTCAGGGCTGCCGGCAGGCGGTGGCCACCACGCCGCAGATGAAGCGCGGCTTCGAGACGCCGATCGGCGAGTTGTCGGACCTCGAAAAGCAGATCCTGGTCGAGCGCCACCTGATCAGCCGCGAGTTGAGCGGCGCCAAGGGTGGCGCCGGCGTCGTCATCAGCCGCGACCAGATGATTTCGGTGATGATCAACGAGGAGGATCACCTGCGCATCCAGGTCCTGCGGGCCGGATTCCAGTTGAAGAAGGCCTGGAACGTCATCAACGACCTCGATAACACGCTCGAGGATGCGCTGGACTACGCCTACTCGCCGTCGCTCGGCTATCTCACGGCATGCCCGACGAATCTCGGCACGGCGATGCGCGCCTCGGCGATGATGCACCTGCCGGCGCTGGTGATCGCGAACCAGATGGAAAAAGTGGTTCGCGCAGTGAACCAGCTCGGGATGGTCGTGCGCGGATTGTTCGGGGAAGGTTCGGACGCGAGCGGCAGCATTTTCCAGATCTCCAACCAGACGACCCTCGGCGAATCCGAGGACGACATCATCAAGCGGCTCGGCAGCGTGCTCTCGTCGATCATCGAGCACGAGGTCAACGCCCGCCAGAAGCTCATCGAGGCGGATGCCGGCAAGCTGTTCGACAAGATCGGCCGCGCCTACGGCATCCTGCAAAACAGCCACGTGCTCAGCTCGAGCGAGGCGATGAACCTGCTCTCGCTGCTGCGGCTCGGCGTCGACCTGCGGGTCTTCCCCGAGGGCAATCGCGCCGTGATCGACCGCCTCTTCATCGAGGCCCAGCCCGGTCACCTGCAATACGCGAACAAGGGGGAGTTCGAGCCGGGCCAGCGCGACCTGCTGCGGGCCAGCCGGCTCCGCGGCGAATTTGCGAATTTTCCCCAACCGAACTTTAATTTCACCTCAGACGGGTCGAACTAGAATTTACCACACCAATGTCACAGGAACCGATGAACAATTTCACGCCGCGGGCCCAGCAGGTGCTGGCGCTCGCGCGCAAGGAGGCCGACCGCTTTCACCACAACTACGTGGGCACCGAGCATATCCTGCTCGGCCTGATCAAGCTCGGCCAGGGCGTGGCGGTCAGCGTCCTCCAGAAAATGGGCCTCGACCTCGAGACGGTGCGCAACGCCGTCGAGAAGCAGGTCGGCACCGGTCAGGAAACGAAGACGCAGGGCAGCATTCCCTACACGCCACGCGTAAAGAAGGTTCTCGCCCTCGCGGGCAAGGAAGCGAAGACGCTCAACCATTCCTACGTCGGCACCGAGCACATCCTGCTCGGCCTGCTGCGTGAGGGCGAGGGCGTCGCCGCGCGCGTGCTGAAGTCGCTCGACATCGACATCGAGCGGACGCGGAACGAAATCCTCCGCGAGCTCGATCCGCAGTTTTCGAGCGGCCAGGGCGAAGGCCCCGAGGAAGCCGCGGCCGGTTCGCCGCAGCGGCCCGGTGGCACGTCGGAGGACAAGAAGGAGGTCAAGACCCCGGCGCTGAAGGCGTTCGGCCGCGACCTCACCGACCTCGCGCGCAAGGGCGAGATGGACCCGGTGGTCGGCCGCAAGACCGAGATCCGCCGCGTCATCCAGATTCTCTGCCGCCGCACGAAGAACAATCCCGTGCTCATCGGCGAAGCCGGCGTCGGCAAGACCGCCATCGTCGAGGGTCTCGCGCAGGAAATCGCTTCCGGCGCGGTGCCCGAGATCCTGATGGAGAAGAAGGTCATCACGCTCGACCTCGCCCTCATGGTCGCGGGCACGAAATACCGCGGCCAGTTCGAGGAGCGCATCAAGGCGGTGATGGACGAGATCAAGCGCGCGAAGAACATCATCCTGTTCATCGACGAACTGCACACGATCGTCGGCGCCGGCGCGGCCGAGGGCGCGATGGACGCGTCGAACATCTTCAAGCCCGCGCTTTCGCGCGGCGAATTGCAGTGCGTCGGCGCGACCACGCTCAACGAATACCGCAAGTACATCGAGAAGGACTCGGCCCTCGACCGCCGCTTCCAGTCCGTCAAGGTCGAGGCACCGTCGGTCGACGACACGATTCTCATCCTCAAGGGCATCCGCTCGAAGTATGAGGATCACCACAAGGCCACCTTTACCGACAAGTCGCTGGAGGCGGCCGCAAAACTTTCCGACCGCTACATCACCGGGCGTTTCCTGCCGGACAAGGCGATCGACGTCATGGATGAAGCCGGTTCGCGCGCGCGCATCGGCGCGCTCAGCCGCCCGCCGGACATCGAGAACCTGACGAAGGAGATCGAGCGGATCTGCGGACTGAAGGAGAAGGCCATCAGCGAGCAGCACTTCGAGGAGGCCGCGCGTTTCCGCGACCAGGAGAAGCAGCTCCGCGTGAAGCAGGACCAGATCACCGAGGAGTGGAAAAAGGCGCGCGAGGAAAAGCGCGTGAACATCGACGAGGACCTCATGATGCAGGTCGTCGCCGACTGGACCGGTATTCCGCTCAGCCGGATGGAAAAGAAGGAAAGCGAAAAGCTCCTCGCGATCGAAACCGAGCTCCAGAAGAACGTCATCGGCCAGGATCAGGCCGCGTCGGCGGTCGCGCGGGCGCTCCGGCGCTCGCGTGCAGACCTGAAGGATCCGCGCCGGCCGATTGGCTCGTTCATGTTCGTCGGCCCGACGGGCGTGGGCAAGACGATGCTCGCGAAGCAGCTCGCCGCGCAGATGTTCGGCAACCAGGACGCGATCATCCAGATCGACATGTCCGAGTACATGGAGAAGTTTGCCGTCTCGCGGCTCGTGGGTTCGCCTCCGGGCTACGTGGGCTACGACGAAGGCGGACAGCTCACCGAAGCGGTGCGGCGCCGGCCTTACTCCGTGATCCTGTTCGATGAAGTCGAGAAGGCGCATCCGGACGTGATCCAGATCCTGCTGCAAATCCTCGAGGACGGCCGGCTGACCGATTCGCTCGGCCGCACGGTGGATTTCCGCAACACGATCATCATCATGACGAGCAACGTGGGCGCGCACCTGCTGCAGCGGCAGACCTCGATGGGCTTCGCCGCCGCCAAGTCGAGCATCAACGACGCCGAGAAGATGCGCGAGAAGGTGCTCGAGGAGGCGAAGCGGATTTTCAAGCCGGAGTTCCTGAACCGGATTTCCGACATCGTCTTTTTCCGCCCGCTCGACCGGAGCGACCTCGTCAAGATCGTCGAGCTCGAAGTGGCGAATTTCGCGAAGCGGCTCGCCGAGCGGAAAATCGCGCTCGAGTTCACGCCCGAGGCGAAGGCGCTGCTCATCGAAAAAGGTTACGACGAGAAATATGGCGCACGTCCGCTGCGCCGGGCGATCGAGCAATATCTCGAGGACCCGCTGGCCGAGGCGCTGCTGCGCGGCGACGTGAAAGACGGCGAGCCGTGCCTCGTCGACCGCGAGGGCGAGAAACTAGTCTTCAAACAAAAGGCCCCCGCCGCGGACAGCGGCGTCGCGCCCTGAACAAAGAACGACGACCAACCGTCGCCTTGGAGCCCCGCCCCCCGAGAACAACGGGAGCGGGGCTTCCTGTTTTTGGAGGTCCGATGTTGTAGGGCGGGGTCTCCCGACCCCGCCCTGCAACACAGGCGATATCGTCATTCCGAGCTTCGCAGGCCGCGGCGAATCCGCTAGAGCGTGTCATGCACTTTTCCAGGGTAGCGGCAGGCGTCCCTGCCTGCCGGCGTTGCAAGGTCGACAGGCAGGGACGCCTGCCGCTACTCGAACCACGCTGTCGTCCACGGGATAACAGTGCCTGACACGCTCTACGCGATCCACGTGCGTTTCTCCGCCGGTTTGCTGTTCTGCTGCCTCGTCGCCCCGCTCGCGTGCCGCGCGGCGCCGATTCCCGAGACCGAAGCGCTCGATCCGCCGACGGCCGCGCGGCTGGCGGCGATCGAGGCGTCGGCGCGGCGTGAGGGCTGGGACCGCTGG
>DASZPP010000206.1:0-12709 GCA_035549975.1 Opitutus sp. | reverse complement strand
CATTGGTTCCACGCCACCATGCGCTTCGGGGACGGTCACGCTGGTGTTGGTGAAAAACGTGCCAGCGAAGCCATAGTGAGCAACGGCCCAGCCGAACCATACGGCGAGGACTAGGCCGCCGACGAGGCAGATGCCAGCGGTCGTGCGCCACCACGCGAGGTCGCGGCGCCGCGCCCAGGCCGTGCCGAGCCACGCGGCGGCGAGCATGACAGCATAGGGCCCGGCGGAATAGTGCGTCAGCAACCCGGCGCCGAGTAGCGCGCTGCCAAGCAGCGAGGCGCCAGAAGGCACTCCGACTCCCCGGCTGCGCAAAAAGAAATATAGCGCTGCAAGCACGAAGAACCCCGCCGGCAGCTTCGTCCACGCGAAGGTCGCATTCTCCACGAACAGCGGATTCACGAGAAATAGCAGCGCCAGCACCGCGATCGACCGGCGGCCGCCCCAGTGCAGTGCGAAGAGGCCCGCCGGCAGAAAGGCGAGGCTGGAAAACAGCGTCATTCCCATTTGGAAATGGGCAAAATCCGCCCGGGTAAGCTGCAGGAAGGCGCCAACGACGACATTGACCAACGGCGGCCGCGCCGTGAGCGAGTAGTCGAGAAGGAATTTCCGATCGAGCGGCCAGCGTTCGAGAAAGAAGCGCGTGCGCTCCCAGTGCTCGAACCAGTCGCCCGCCCAGCCGCCGCCCGAGTAGCTCGCGATCGTTGTCATCCATGCGATACACCAGCCGGTGACGAGCAACTGGCTGACCACGAGGCTGCGGGCGGCGGCGTCCCGCCACGTGCCGACGAGGGTGCGCCACCCCGACAGCAACCCCGCCGCCGCCAGGAGCGGGAGCAACCCGAAAACGGCGGCCGGCAGCGCGAACACGTAAATGGCCCAGGCGAACAGGAAGACGCCGAGGAGGGAAAGCGCGGGCAGGGCCACAACCCGCTCCGCCGGGGTGAGGCCAAGCCGTTCGACGATTGGGCAGGCGAGACCCGTCGAAATCGCGAGAAAGACGAATGCACTGCGCAGCACCTCAAGGAGCATGAGCATGGAATCGCCCGCCTGTGCTCTTCAGCGAATCAGGTTGTATTTCAAGATGGCCCAGAGGGCGCGGAAGCCGTCGCGCCAGCCGATCTTTTTTCCCTCGGCGTAGGTGCGGCCGTAGTAGCTGACGCCGACTTCGTAGATCGCGATGTCGAGCTTCGCGACCTTCGCGGTGATCTCGGGCTCGAAGCCGAACCGGTCCTCCTCGATCGTGATGCGCTGGAGGGCCTCCCGCCGGAAGACCTTGTAGCACGTTTCCATGTCCGTGAGGTTCAGGTTCGTGAACATGTTCGAGAGCAGCGTGAGCATGCGGTTCGCGACCATGTGCCAGAAGTAGACGACGCGGTGGGCGTCGCCGCCGGCGAAGCGCGAGCCGAAGACGACATCGGCGCGGCCGTCGAGGATCGGCTTGATCAGGCGCGGATATTCCTGCGGGTCGTATTCGAGGTCGGCGTCCTGCACGAGGACGATGTCGCCGGTGGCGGCGGCGAAGCCGGTGCGCAGCGCGGCGCCCTTGCCGCGGTTCACGTCGTGGTAGACGACGCGGTCCACGAGCGGCGCGATCTGGGTGCGGAGCAGGTCGCGCGTGCCGTCGCGGGAATCGTCATCGACGACGATAATCTCCATGTCCTTGACCGGCGCGGCGCGGACGCGGTCGACGATCGCGCGGATCGTTTTGGCTTCGTTGTAGCAGGGGATGACGATGGAAAGCTTCATGCACTCAGGCTGACACTAGCGGCGCGGCGCCGTCGGGTGAAGGCCTATTTCGAAATCGCGGCGGCACGACCCCCGCGTGGCGAATTTCGCGGCGTCAGGGTTCATCGCAATTTTGTCCGAACACGACCAGGTGAACGGGGCGGGCGATTTCGGCGGCGAGGACTTTCCAGCCGGTTTCGCGCAGGACCGCGGTGGCGAGGGCCAGGTCGAAGACGTGGTGGTGCAGGCAGCGGTTCTCGGCGTTGTGCTGCAGCCGCGCACGAAATGCCTCCGGCGAGCCGGCCCACGGGTCGCGAGCGAGATCGTGCAACGCGAGCGCCTCGGGCACGTGGGTCGTGTCGTCCTCCCCCGTGCCATGCGCGAGGTCTTCACGCAGGTGTGCGAGTGTCGTGACCGGCCGGCGGTGATCGAACGAGCGTTTGGGATCGGGCAGGAGCAGGACCAGATGGCCGTGCGGCCGGGTCACGCGCCGCCATTCGCGCAGGGCGCGAAGCGGGTTGGCGACGTGCTCGAGGCAGTGCGAGGACAGGACGAAGTCGTAGCTCGCATCCGCGATGCCAGTCAGCGCCGTCGCGTCGCGAATGAGCTGCCGGCCGGGCGGCCGGCCACGGTCGAAAATGAATTCACCGCCGTCGCGCAGATCCGCTTCCCAGGTCGTCTGCGCGGAAAAGTTCACGTTGTCGACGCGGGCGGCTGCGGGATAAACGGGGAGCAGGCCGCGCGCCTCGAACACGCGGCTGGGTCCGCCGACCTCCAGTCCGCTGCGACCGCGCATCGCGCCCTCGACCGCCGGCTTCATCGCGAGGCGAGCGGGCCACGCGCGGTTGTAGATTGCGCCAGCGAGCCAGCGCAGGCCGCCGGCGCGAAGCCCCTGCAGGATGCGTGAAGTCGACGGGCGAGCGGTCATCGGCGACCCGCGGCGTTCGCGCCGGATTCGGAGGGACGGTTGCCAGGCGGCATGCGGGGTGAAACTATCCCGCGGCGGGAACGACGGAAGGCAATTCCGGGGCGAGGGCGGGGTTGACCCTTTCACGCGGTCGTTCAGAGTTCGGTGGATATTGATGCCTGCATCTGCACCGTCCCGTCACATCCGCATTCGTCCCGCGCAAGGATGGTCGAGTCTGCGGTGGCGGGAACTCTGGGAATTTCGGGACGTGCTGGTCATGCTCGCGGTGCGCGACGTCAAATTGCGCTACAAGCAGACGGCGCTGGGCGTCGTGTGGGTGGTGTTGCAGCCACTGCTGGCGGGGGCGATTTTCGCGGTGGTGTTTGGACATTTCGCGCGGCTGCCGAGCGGCGGGCGGCCGTATCTCGTTTTCGTTTTCGCCGGGCTGGTCGGGTGGAACCTGTTTGCCGGCGTGCTGCAGCGGGCGGGCAACAGCCTGGTGACGGAGGCGCGGCTGATCACGAAGGTCTATTTTCCCCGGATGCTGATCCCGTGCGCCGGCGGCCTGGCGGCGCTGGTGGACTTTGCGGTTTCGCTCGGGTGCATGGCGGGGCTGCTGGCGTGGTTCGGCGTGTGGCCGGGGAGCGCGTTGCTGATGCTGCCGGTGGTGACCGCGCTCACGCTCGCGCTCGCGATTGGCGTGAGCTTGTGGGTCTCGGCGCTGGCCGTGCGCTACCGTGATTTCATGTATGCGCTGCCCTTCCTGCTGCAGGTTTGGATGTATGCTTCGCCGGTGGTGTATGGGATGGAGATGATTCCCGGCCGCTGGCGCGGCTGGTTCGCGCTGAACCCGATGACCGGCTTGCTGGAGGGCTTCCGCGGGGCGCTGCTTGGCGGGGCATGGGCCTGGCCATGGCTTGGCATCTCGACGGTGATGGCGGCGGCGGCGCTTTTATCCGGCGCGCTTTTCTTCCGTCGCGTGGAGTCCGATTTCGCGGACCAACTGTGAGACCATGAGCGACCTCGCCGTCCGCGCGGAAAATCTGGGCAAGCGCTACCGGCTGCGCCATGTCACCGGCGGCGCGCGTTATCGCACCCTGCGCGACGACCTCGCCGGACTGCCGGCGCGGTGGTTCGGAAAGCAGCGCGATGCGGCCACGGAGGATTTCTGGGCGTTGCGCGACGTGTCGTTCACGCTGAAGCAAGGCGAAGTGCTCGGAATCGTGGGCCGCAACGGCGCGGGCAAAAGCACGCTGCTGAAGATTCTCGGCCGCATCACCGATCCGAGCGCGGGTGGCGTGGACATTTTCGGCCGCGTCGGATCGCTGCTGGAAGTGGGCACGGGTTTTCACCCCGAATTGACCGGCCGGGAAAATATTTTCCTGAGCGGAGCGATGCTCGGAATGCGCCGGCACGAGGTGCGCCGGCGGTTCGATGAGATCGTGGCGTTCGCCGAGGTGGAGAAGTTTCTCGACACGCCCTGCAAGCACTACTCGAGCGGCATGTTCCTGCGGCTGGGATTCGCGGTGGCGGCGCATTTGGACGCGGAAATCCTGCTCGTGGACGAGGTGCTCGCCGTCGGCGATGCGATGTTCCAGAAGAAATGCCTCGGCAAGATGCGCGACGTCGGGCACTCCGGCCGCGCGATCCTGTTCGTGAGCCACAACACCGGTGCAGTCACGAGCCTGTGCACGCGTGCGATTCTGATCGCGGGCGGAAAATTGGCCGCGGACGGCCCGGCCGAGGCGGTGGTCTCGCGCTACATGGCCGAGCTTTCCGCGTCGGCGGACGACGATTACGTGGCCGACGCCGCGCCGCGCGGCCCGGCGGGAATCGCAGCGATCCACCTGCGCACGGTTGGCGGGGAGAAGCGGAACACGTTCCCGATGTCGGAGCCGATGGTGGTGGCGTGCGAATTCGTGCTCGCGCGCGAATCGGCGTTCACGTTCAGCGTCCAGGTCAAGGAGAGCAATTTTTCGCCGGTCTTCCATTTTACGAGCGGCGATGCGGGATTTGCGCTGCCCCGGGGCCCGGGGCGTTACGCCGTGGACATCACGCTGCCGGCGCTGCAGCTCTACCCCGGGCAGTATCTGCTGCGGCTGGCGTTGACCGACGCCGAATCGGGTTTTCAAACCGACGTCGACGGCATCGGGTTCTGGATCGAGCAGGATTTTGCCATTTGTGCACGACCGCTGCCGCGCCAGGCCGGGCTGATTTTCGGCCGGGCCGGGTGGGCGTTGCGCGAGCCGGGAGCGAATGGCCAATCATGAGCGGGCCACAACGAAAACGGTTTGTGGTCGTCACGAGCATCCGCGAATGCACGGCGGCGGTGAAGGCGTTCGCGGCGCGCGAGGACTGGCGGGTGGTGTTCGTCGGCGACCGGAAAGGCCCGAAGACGATCACCGACGAGCGGATCGAGTTTCTCGACATCGAGCGGCAGCGCCGGCTCGACTTCGAATATGTGCGGCATTGCCCCGAAAATCACTACGCCCGGAAGAACATCGGGTATCTGCATGCGATCGCGCAGGGCGCGGAGGTGATCGCCGAGACCGACGACGACAATTTTCCCGGCCCGGATTGGGGGCGGAGCGTGGATTTCGATCCGCACGACGTGGAGCGCGCCGCCGGGCTGCGCACCTTCAACGTCTACCGCGCCTTCACGGAAGCGCCGGTGTGGCCGCGGGGCTTCCCGCTCGCGGAAATTCGTGCGGCGCAATCGCCGCAGTGGAGCCGCGGGCCGGCGAAGGTCGGTGTGTGGCAGGAACTGGCGGATGACGATCCGGATGTGGATGCGATCTTTCGCCTGACGCGACCGGAGCGCGTGCGTTTTGTCCGGCGCGAACGACTGGCCCTGGGGCCGCATGTTTATTGTCCGTTCAATTCGCAGAACACGTTCTGGAGCCCGGCGGCGTATCCCTGCCTGTATCTGCCCGGCACGGTGACCTCGCGTTACTGCGACATCCTGCGTGGATATGTCGCGCAGCGATTGTTCTGGGAGCGGCAGCTGCTGCTGGGATTCGGCCCCGCGTCGGTGCGACAGGAACGCAACGAGCATGACCTCATGCGGGATTTCCAGGACGAACTGTCGATGTATCTGACCGTGCCGCGCGTCCTGGATTTGCTCGAACGCCTGGCCGTGACCGATGCGCCGACGCGCGAGTTGCCGCGGATCCATGCGGCCCTGGCGCAGGCGGGCATTGTCGCTGGAGCGGAAGAGGCGGCGGTGCGAAGCTGGTGTGCGGACCTCGAGCGGCTGGGAGTGCGTTGATGAATCCGCGCCGGGGCATCCTGCTGGCTTGCGACACGCTGCCGGGAAATCCGTGGGATCGCGACCGGCTGCCGGCGATCCGTCGGGCGCTGGAGGGGAGGGCGCATTGCATTCGCGACATCTACGAGTTCGATTCGGCGAGCGAGGCGCACGCGCTGCATCGCACGAAGGCGGTCGGGTTTTTCACGAACGAAAAGCTGCGCGACCTCAACGAACGGTTTTACCGCCACGTCGTCGCCTCGGGCTGCAAAATCGTGGTACTGGCTACGGTGGACAATTACGCGCAGTTCCTCCGGCCGGAGACGATCGCGCGGCTCCGGGCCGAAGGCTTTTTCACCGTCGGGATTCTCGGCGACGACGAGTTCACGTGGCGGCGCAACCGGCTCTACGTTTTCCTTTTCGACCGCGTCGTGGCCTACGTGAAGCGCTGGGCGGACTACTACAACTCGCTCCGGCCCGGCTGCTGCCATTGTCTGCCGAACAGTTGTTTTTTCACGGAGCGGGATTTTTCGGCTCTGCAAGTGCCGGAGGCGGGGAAGGCGCACGATGTCGGCCTGTTCGGCTCGGTCTTTCCGGCGCGACGGCGAGTCGTGGAACACCTGGTCGACGCCGGCTTGAAGGTGTCCCTGTTTGGCGGCGCAGGCTGGCGAAAAATCCGAAAACTCCGGCCGTTCCATCGCGGGTTCGTGGCGTCGGCTGATTTCGACGCGACCGTGCGACGCTGCCGGATCGTGCTCGCGACGCTCGAGGACCACCTCACCGGCGCGCTGCACATGAACACGAAGATTTGGGAGGCGGTGCGCAACGGGCAGATGTGCATCGCCACGCGCTACGCGCCACTGATCGAGGACTACGGCTTGGTCGAGGACGAGGACATCGTGCTCTACGATTCGGCGGAGGATCTCGTCGCGAAAGCAAGACACTATCTCGCACATCCCGCGGAGCGGCGGCGCATCGCGGAGAACGCGTTCAGGAAAGTGAGCGCGCGATTCGACTACGCGGAAATGTATCGGGTGTTTTTCGATTGGGTGGAGCGGGAGGCGGCCGAGTCCGACCGGCCAGCCGCTGCTCTCAATGCAGCGACGCCGCAAATCACCCTCGCGGGCAAACCGGCTTCGACCGATGAAGCGGCGCAATTCCCGTGCCTGCGGATTTCGCCAAAGGAAATTCGTGCGCGCGGCGCGCGCGAACGGCTGACGGCCGGGATCCGCACACCCTACGTGATCGTGACCGGCGGCGAAAGTTCATATTCGCCGTTTCTGCACACGCTGCTGGCGCATTTCCCGGACGAAGTGAGCGGCGGCGCCGTTCGCCTGCGCTCCGCCGGCAGCGGTGGAACCGGCGTCGACACATTGCTCTGGGAGATGAATGTGTTCCTGCGCCGATACGTCGACGGGTCGGCGATCGACCGACTCTACGTACTCGCGGCTGCCGAAGGCTTCAGCGGCATGCCGCTGGCGAACACCGGCCCCGGCGCGCCGCCGGCAAGTCCGCTGGCGCGCGTCATGTGGAGAATTCTGCGTGCGCTTCGCCGCCGCTGGGACAAGGCTTCCCCGCCGAGCGCATCGACAACCCATGCCTGAACCTGCCATCGATGGTGATCATCGCGCGCTGGCGCGCCTGCGGCGACTTTGGCGGCGGCTGCGTGGAACGCCCGATCCGACGTTGCTGGCGGCGCAGCGGCACCGGTCCTTCGACGCGATGGCGGGCATCCTGGGATGGATGCTCGGTCTGGTGCGCGCGGAGTTTCCCGGATTTCGGATCGACGGAGCCTCTGCGCTCGAGATAGGCACGGGAAAATTCCTGGCGCATGCGGTGGCGCTGCGTGTGTGCGGGAACCGTCGCGTGGTCACGATCGACAAATACCGGCAGCTTGTCCCGGCGGCGGTGCGGGCGGCGCTCGACCGGCCGGTGCTGGCGCGAAGGTTTCTCAGCGGGTTCGTGGCGCACGACGACTACATGGCCCGATGGCGTGAATTGCAGGCGACGGGTTTCGCGCTCGAGAATCTGGGTGCCAAAGGAATCGAATATCGCGCGCCACTCACGGTGGAAGAACTGGCGCGTGAGCCGGACCGCTTCGACCTGATCTTTTCCTACACGGTGCTGGAGCACGTGCCACCGGCGGAGTTGCCTTCGTTGCTCGCTGCGGCAGATCGGCTCCTGGCGCCCGGCGGAATTGCCGTTCATTTTGTCGATCTCGAAGATCATCTCGATCCGACGGAGAAACCCTTCGCATTCCTCGAAGCGGGAAGGGAGTGGCGCGACGATTTTTGCGGCGAGCGCGGCAACCGGCAGCGGTTCTCGGAGTGGCGGAAATTACTCACGGCATCGGCGCCGCTCGACTGGCGCTTCCCCTATGTCGCGGTGCGGCACGATGCCGCGCTGCCGGCGCGAATCGATCCGGCGGTGCAGGCGATCGACGAGGAAGACCTGCGCACGACCGCCTTTGTTGCTGTCGCCCAGAAACCCGGTGAACGCGATGAACGCTGACACGTATGTCGTTCCCGGCCTGGCTGTCGTCGTGGTGTCCCGCGAGGTTGCCACGCCCGTGCGGCGGTCGATCGAGTTCCAGCTCGGTTATTTTCTGACGCCGGAAAATTTTACGATCGCCGCGGAGATGGCGCGAATTTCAGTGGCACCTTATGCGCGCTTCGAAGGTGCGGCCGAGGCGGCGCAGTTTCACGGCGCGCGCGGCACACGGGGCCGGGTGCTCGACCATCGGTCGGCGCGTCACGCGACGGTGCGGACTCCGGCAGGTTTCGACGTCTACACCGACAGCCCCGAGGTGCTGATCATCCTGCTGCTGCAAACGCTCGCGTTGCAGCGAGGCGTGAGCTTCCTGCACGCGGCGGGTTGGTCGGACGCCCGCGGAGATGCGACGCTGCTGCCCGGGCCGGGCGGAGTGGGCAAGACGGCGCTGCTCACGGCGGCGGTGTTGCGGCATGGCGCGAAGTTGCTGGGCGACGATCTTGTGCTGATCGGACGCGACGCGGAGGCGAAAGCGTTTCCGCGGGCCTTCGTGTTGAAGGAATATCACCGCGCGCTGGTGCCGGAGGCATTCGCCGCTGCGGAGGCGGAAGCGCGCAACCGCGTGGGGCGCTTGCGGCCACTCGTGAAGTTCCTGCGCGAGAACGCGCCGCTTCACGGGCTCACCAAGTCGATTTTCGGCAAGATGGGCCGGTTGGAGCGGACATCGCTCTGGCTGCAGGAACGGTCAACCTCGCCGGAGTTTCTCACCGTGCCGGTGACACGGCTCTTCGGAACGAAGAGCGTCGCACCTGGCGGACGCGTGCGGCGCGTCGTTTATATCGAGCGGTGCGAAGGGACTGAGTTTCGCCGGTTAACGCTGGCGGCGGACGAGGTGGTGAGGCGATCGCTCGCAGTGCTGCATCACGAATGGGCCGATTATCTGCGCTGGTTCTGCGCCTTGGGGGCGATGGAGATCGTCGATCTGGGCGGGCATTTTCGCGATACGGAGACGGTGATGCGGACGGCATTCGCGGAGGCGGACGTGAGCCTGTTCCAGGTGCCGGTCGCGGCAACGCCCGAGGAACTCGAGCGAGCCTTCGCTGATTTCGTCGGCTTCGAGACAGGGTAACCGCGATGCGAGCCGGCCAAGCACCGCTGCCCGAGGTTTCCGTGCTCCTGCCGGTGCGCGATGCGGTTGCTTTTTTGCCGGAGTCGGTCGGCAGCATTCGCCGGCAGACGTTGACCGCGTGGGAACTGGTCGCGGTGGACGATGGCTCGAGTGACGGGAGCGGCGAGTGGTTGCGTCGCGCCGCGACCGAGGACCAACGGATTCGCGTGATCGCGCAGGAGGGTCGCGGGCTCGTGGCGGCGCTGAACTGCGCGGCGGCGGAGGCGCACGGCGTTTTTTTGGCCCGGATGGATGCGGACGACGTCGCGCGACCGATGCGGTTGGCGCGACAGGTGGAATTTTTGAAAACGCATCCGGCGGTCGGCGTCGTCGGGAGCGCAGTGCGGCGGATCGGGGCGGCGAGCGGGATCTGGCGGCGTCCCGGCGACGATGCGGCGCTGCGGGCGGAGCTGCTTTTTCGCACGCCGTTCGTGCATCCGACCGTGATGCTGCGCCGCGAGTTGTGGGAGACCGCGGCGGAGGGCGGTTACCGCGAGGACTTTCGAGCGGCCGAGGATATCGACCTGTGGGAGCGGCTTGCGCCGCACACGGCGTTTGGGAATCTGGATGAACCGCTGCTGGACTATCGCGTGCATGCGGCGCAGGTCACGCGCGTTGCGACGGCGGAGATGGTGCGCAATTGCACGCGGGTTCTTTTGCGCTGGCTGCGGAGATCGGGTGTCGAGCCCAGCGTGGACGAGGCGACGCGGCACGAAGCGCTCGCGTGGCTTCGCGCCGGCGACGCATTTGCGATGGAAAACTGCGCCGGGTGGCTGGCGCGACTCGATCAGGCGAATGCGACCAGCCTTTTTTTCGAACCGGAGGCACTGAAGTTCGCGCTGGGTCGGCAATGGTTCGAGTTCGCGCGCGCACACTCGCGACTCGGCTGGGCCGCGTGGCGGATTTATCGCGGATCGCAGTTCAGCGACGCCGGAGGAGTGCCGGGGAGAGCACGGCTCCGGTTTGCGCTGCTGTGCGTGCTGCGGAACCGGCACCGCGTTTCGCCGGGTCGCACGGAAGGAGAGCAACGCGTATGGCCGAAAGCTGGCTCGTGATCGGTCATCAGGCCACGAACTCGGGCGCGCCGCGGATGCTGCTCGAGGTGCTGCGCGGCGTGCGGGCCGAGTGCGGCCCCGCGTGGCGTTGCAAGATCCTGCTGCGGCGCGGCGGCCCGCTGGTCGAAGAGTTCGCCCGCATCGGCGAGGTGCGGGTGTTGATGCATCCGCGGGCCGAGCTGCCCGGTCTGGGCGCCGCTTTATTCCGCAAGTTCGTTGACCGGCCGAGAAACGAGCCGCGGCGATTCGCCCGAGCAATGGAGGACTGGCGGGGAGAACGGTTCGATTTGATTTACAGCAACACGGCCACGAATGGGCGCCTGCTCGGGGCGCTTCGTCCGCTCGATTGCCCGGTCGTGACGCACGTGCACGAACTCGAGTATTCGCTGAAGCGGTTTGTGTCAGCCGCGACGCTGGCGACGACGCTGGAACGCTCCGACGAATTCATCGCGGTTTCGACCGCAGTCGGGGGTGACCTCGAAAAGCGCGGCGTGCGGCGTGAGCGGGTGACGGTCGTCTCGAATTTCCTGGCGCAATTGCCAGGGGCCGGCGAGGTCGGGCCGCTGCGGGCCGAGCTCTGCGGGCGGCTGGGCCTGTCCCGGGAGACCCGTTTGATCACAGGTTGCGGGCACATCGACTGGCTGAAAGGGCCGGACCTGTTCGTCGAGTTCGCGGAAAAAGTGATTGGCCGGACCTGCGTTCCAGTCGCGTTCCTCTGGATCGGAGGCGACACCGACCGGCGGTTTGCGGCGGGTGTGCGACGAGCGGTGCAGCGACGTGGGCTGCAGCACGCGGTCAGGTTCCTGGGGCCGGACCCGGATCCCGGCCGGATTTTCGGCGCGAGCGACATCGTGGCAGTGACCTCGCGCGTGGAGAGCTTCAGCCTGGTGGCATTGGAGGCGGCGGCGCGCGGTCGACCGGTGCTGGGGTTTGCGGCGGCGCGGGGCTTGCAGGAAGTGCTCGCAAACGAGAAGGGGTTGATCGCCGTGGGGCTCGATGTGGGAGCGATGGCGACCGCGGCCGCGCGGTTGCTCGCTGATCCCGAGGAGGCGAGTCGGGTTGGCGGACGGCTGCGGGAGCGGGTGGCGGCGGAATTCCTGGCGAGACGCCGAATCCCGGAAATTCTGTCCGTGACGGATCGACGGCGGGCACGAAGGCGGGACCATGATTGAGCGACCGAAAATTCCGGCCGTGGTGGTGACTTATCACCCGGCGGACACAGTGACGGCGAACCTCAGCGCGATGGTGCGCGAGTCCGGCGAGGTCATCGTGGTGGACAATGGTTCGTCGCCGCAGGCGCATGCCGCCATCGAGTCGGTGCGGGGAGTGACATTGCTGGCGCTCGGCGAAAATCTCGGAGTGGCGGCGGCGCTGAATCGCGGGGCAGAGGCCGCGGCGGCGGCAGGCGCGGGGTGGATGGTGGCGTTCGACCAGGACAGCGTGCCGGAGCCGGGCATGATCGCGGCGTTGTGGGCGGCGCACGCGCGTATGCCGCGGGCGGCGGTGATCGGGCCGCGAATTTTGGAAGATGGCGCGGTGCCGTCGCGCTATCGTTGGGTGCGGCGGCATCCGCATTGGCCGGGGCTTTTTCAAAGGGTGCCGTCGTACGGCGAGGATCTCGCGGGGGTGACGATGCTGATCACGTCGGGTTCGTTGATCGAACTGGCGGCGTGGCGGGAACTGGGCGGTTTCGACGAAAGGCTCTTCATCGATTACATCGACACGGACTACTGCCTGCGAACGATTCGCGCGGAGCGCGAAGTGGCGGTGGCGGGCGCGGCGGTGCTGCGGCACCGGTTGGGCGAGCGGCGCGACGCCCGGATTGGCGGAATGAATTTCCGGCCGACGCACCACGCGGCGTTTCGTCATTATTACATGAGCCGGAATCGGATCTTGATGTGGCGGCGGCATGCGCGGGCGGTGCCGCACTGGGCGGCCTTCGATGCGGTGTTCGCGGCCTACAATTTTGTTCGAGTGCTGCTTTTTGAAAATGAGCGAGCGGCGAAAATCAAAGCCATGGCGGCAGGCACATGGGCGGGGTTGTGTGGTCGCAGCGGGCGAATGCCTTGAGGCATCTGAGCGCGATCGAAGCGCTTCGGCCTCGTTCAGTGCTGCGA
>DASZPP010000205.1:0-6691 GCA_035549975.1 Opitutus sp. | reverse complement strand
CGCTTTCGCGTGACGGGCACGCTCGGCGACCCGCACGCGACCGGCCAGGCGACGGTGGACGACGGGAAGGTGACGCTGCCGTTTGCCAGCTTCGACGTGAAGCAGGGCCAGGTGAACCTGGCGCCCGACCAGCCGTTCGAGCCGAAGATCGTCGTGATCGGCACGACGCGGCACTACGGCTATGATTTGCAGATGGAGCTGACGGGACCGGTGTCGTCGCCGAACCTGACCTTCACCTCGAGCCCGCCGCTCACGGCGGAGCAGGTTCTCCTGATGGTGATGGCGGGGCAGGCGCCGCAAAACGAAGTCAGCGCGACCGACCGCCAGCGCGCGGCGCGCTTCGGGGCGTTTTTCGGCGCGTCGCTGCTGGGGAGTTTCGGCGTCGGCGGGTCGGAGCGGCTGACGATCTCGAGCGGCGAGAATATTTCCGAACAGGGACACGAGACCTACAGCATCGAATACCGGCTGTCGCACCGCTGGTGGCTGACCGGTGAATATGACCAGTTCGACGACTATAACGCCGGTTTCAAATGGCGCGCCTATACGAAGGGAGGGAAGAAGGACGATGATTCGGATTGAGCCGGGTCGATGCGTGCGGTTGGCGCTGGTGGCGGTGCTGCTGGCCGCGAATCCGGCGGCGCTGCGGGCGAAGGATGACACGCCGAAGGCGGAAATGAAGGTGCGCGGCCTCGGCTGGTGGCAGGATTACGAGCAGCGCCGATCGCTCGAGCGCCTGTTGGGACACCAGCGCGGGACCACCCTCGATGCGAACGCGATCGAGGACGCGACGTTCCTGCTCGTGTCGGCGCTGACGGACGAAGGCTACGTGAAACCCGAGGTCGAGGCCGTGATGACGCGCACCGACGGGCACGAAGTGCGCGTGACCTTCGGTCCGCAGCTCACGGCGACGCTGCCGCGGCCGCTGGTGGTGAAGCGGGTGGAGCTTCACGTGAAGAGGGGCCAGCGGTATCGTTTCAACGCCGTTCAATTCCAGGGCCTGCACGCGATCTCGGAGGACGACGCGAAGCAGTATTTTCTCGGCGAGAGCGTGTTGATTGCGCGCTCGTCGACCCGCGCCTATTCGCCGACCCACCTGCGCCGGGCGATCGAGGGCATCGAAGGCGAACTGCAGCGGCGCGGCTACGCGGATGCGGATGTGAAGGCGACGCGCGTGAAGCTGGACGACAAGACGGGGCACGTGAGCGTCGACGTGGCGGTGAACGAAGGCCCGCGCTGGATCGTGACGGCGGTGCAGGCGGAGACGCCGTCCGGCGAAAAGGTCGATCTGCCGTTTCTGCCGGCGGAAGCGGGGAAAGCGTGGTCGCAGTTGTGGCAACAGGACGTCTCCGGCGGGATCCGGAAGCACTACTACGAACTCGGCTATCCGGATGTCGCGGTGGAGCTGCAACCGCACGCCGCGCCGCCGGCGAATGGCGTGCGGCAGGTGACGGTCGCCGCCGAGGTCAGGCCAGGGACGAAGGTGCGCATCGGGAAAGTTGGTTTCGAAGGAGCGGAAAAAACGAAGGAATCGGTGCTGCGGCGGCGGGTGAAGAGCCAGCCGGGGCAACCGCTCAACCCGCTCGAGATGGACCAGGCGCGATTCCGGCTGGCGCGGCTGGGGGTGTTCGATTCGGTGAATGTCCGCTATGAGCCGCCGACCGGTCCGGTGCGCGACCCGATTTTCTCGGTGCAGGAAGGCCGGCAGATGGAGGTGAACCTGCTGATGGGTTACGGCAGCTACGAGGAGTTGCGCGGCGGCGTGGAGCTGCGGCAGTTCAACCTGTTCGGGCGGGCGCACCAGAGCCGGCTGCTGCTCGTGCAATCGGTGAAGAGCACGCAGGGCGAATATAGTTACACGGTGCCGGAGCTGTTCGGCGAATCGATCGACGGGTCGGCGCGCGTCTTCGGGCTGCAGCGGCAGGAGACATCGTTCCTGCGCCAGGAGTATGGCGTGAACACGGCGCTCGCGATGCCGTTGCCCTGGATCGGCGCGAACGCGACGGTCGGTTACACGTTCCAGTCGCTGCGCAACCGCGACAACACGCTCACGACGGAAAGCGCCGACCAGAAGCAGGTGACGGCGGCGAGCATCGACATCAACATCGTGCGCGACCGGCGGGACAATCCGCTGCGGCCGCGGCGCGGTTATCGCTGGGCATTCGAGGCGGAAACGGCGAGCCAGTTGCTCGGCAGCGCGGTCGACTACCAGCGCTTCGTGCTCAGCGGCTCATATCACACGCCGTGGGGCAGCGGGCGTTGGATTCACCTCGGGCTCAGCCACGGATTCATCACGACCTTTGGCGCGACCACGGATGTGGATCTGCCGGTCAACAAGCGATTCTTTCCCGGCGGCGACAACAGCATCCGCGGCTACCAATCAGGCGAAGCGGCGCCGATCGGGCCCGACGGGAAATTCATCGGGGCGAAGTCCTACGTGCTGGCGAACCTGGAACTCGAGCAGGCGCTGACGCCGAAATGGTCGGCGATCGTGTTTGCGGATGGTCTCGGCACGGCGGTGCGGTTGGCGGACTACCCGTTCAACGAGCGGCTGTATTCGGCCGGGGTCGGCCTGCGCTACGAGACGTTGATCGGCCCGTTGCGGGTGGAATACGGCCGGAACCTCAACCCGCGCCCGACCGATCCGAAAGGCACGCTGCTGTTTTCAGTGGGCTTTCCGTTTTGAGCGGCCGCGCCGGCCCCGGATGGAAAAGCCGGCCGCCGTTTCCAAGCGTCGAGTTTGCGCTGGAAATGCCGTGGTTTTGGCTACCTTAATGTTGGCGAGGGAAACTTTTCCCAACCACGATCCCATTTTCCAACATGACAGCACAACTGGCCTTCGTTTATCTACCGACGGGAGTCTTCATGCTCCTGTTCATTGCGGTGTTTCTTTTCGCGATGTATGCGCAGATCCGCGTCTCGAGCGCCTACGGCCGGAATTCGCAGATCGGCTCGCGCGGCCGGATCACGGGGCGCGACGCCGCGGCGGCGGTGATGGCAAATGCCGGCATCACCGACGTCGAGATCGTCGAGACGGGCGGGCATCTGACGGACCACTATGATCCGCTGAAGAAGCAGCTCGTGCTCTCGTCCGAAAACTATCGCGGCACCAGCCTCGCGGCGGTCGGCGTGGCGGCGCACGAGGCCGGGCACGCGATCCAGCACAAGGTGGGATATTCGATGCTCGAGGCGCGGATGGCGCTGGTGCCGACCACGCAGTTCGTTTCGAAAATCCTCCCGTTTGTGATCATCGGCAGCTTCTTCTTCGTGCGCGGGCTCACCGGCATCGTGCTCGACGTTGCGATCATCTGCTATGCGGTGCTGACGCTGTTCCAGTTGATCACGCTGCCGGTCGAGTTCGACGCGAGCCGCCGGGCGAAGGTGCAGCTCGTCGAGCTCGGCATTCTCGATCGCGACGAGATGCCGGGGGTGAACCAGACGCTCGACGCTGCGGCGCTGACCTACGTGGCTGCGTTTGTCGGCGCGCTCCTGAACCTGCTCTACCTGCTTTCGCGGCGGAACTGAGCGCGGGCTACGGTGGCAGGTCGGCCAGCAGCGCGCGCAGCTCGGCGGCGGGATCGTCGTGCTGCTGCTCGGTCGCGAGATGCAACGCCGCTTCGAGCACGGCCCGCGCTTCCGCACGGCGATCGAGCGAGAGCAATATTTTACCGAGGAGGATGCGCGGCATCATCCAATCCGGTTTTTTGGCGGCGCAGAATTCGAAGTGCGGCAGCGCTTCGCCGGCGCGACCCTCCGCCTGCAGGGCCTGGGCAAGGCTGAACCGAAACAGCTCGTTGTCGGGATGGCGGGCGACCAGCGATTCGAAGTGATCGGCCCGCGAAGCCATGGTCAGGCCTCGTCGACGAACACGAGCACGCCCGTGGCGTTGTCCGGCCCGCCGCGACGGACGGCGAGGTCGATGATTTCGCGAAGGAGTTTTTCCGGTTCGCCGGATTTCGCGACCATGTCGCCGAGTTCGTGGTCGCGAATCAGCCGCGTGACGCCGTCGGTGCAGAACAGGTAGCGATCACCGGCCAGCAACGGGCGGTGCAGCACGTCGACTTCCGGCGTGCCCGGCTGGCCGATGCAGCGGGTGAGGGCGTTGCGGTTGGCCTCGTGATAATAGACGACCTCGCCGCGCGCACGGCGCTGGCGGGCCTCGTTTTCAACCGAGTGGTCTTCGGTCAACTGGGAGAATTCACCGTTGCGCCAGGCGTAGCAGCGCGAGTCGCCCACGTGGGCGAGGTGGACGGTGCCGTTCCGAAAATAGCCGAACGTGAGCGTCGAGCCGATGCCCGTGGCGGGGCTGACGGTGCGGCCGAGGACGCGGACGTGCTGGTTCACGCCTTCGACAATTTTTGCGAGATCGGGCGGCTCGCCGTTGGACATCGCATGGAGGCGCGCCGTCACCTCGTCCACGGAATTTTGGGCGGCCTCCGCCCCGCCGGGCAGGCCGCCGACGCCGTCGGCCACCCCGAACAGACCCGCCGCCGGATCCTGCAGGAAGCGGTCTTCGTTTTTCCGCCGAACGCGGCCGATGTCCGAGAGGGCGGCTGAACGAAGCTGCATCATGGAGGGGTCCAGCCTAGTCCATCGGCGGTCAGGCGAAAGGAAGAAATCGCTCCTCACGATCGGCCCGGGTCAGGCGCGTGAATTCCGGACGCGGCAGGCTGTCGATGTAGAGCCGGCCATAACTCTTCGCGAAAATGCGCGAGTCGAGAATCGTGACGACGCCCCGATCCGTCGCCGTCCGGATCAGGCGGCCCACGCCCTGGCGGAATTTGATGAGCGCGTCCGGCAGCGTGAGTTGATTGAACGGATTGCCGCCGTTTTCGCGGATGCGATCGCAGCGGGCCTCGGTGATCGGATGCGTCGGCGGATCGAACGGCAGGCGCGTGATCACGACCTGCGAAAGGGAATCACCGGGCACGTCGACGCCCGTCCAGAAACTGTCGGTGCCGAACAGGATCGCGTTGCCGGCGGCGCGCATTTGTTTCGCCAGCTCGGTGCGGGAGAGGTCGGCGCCGTGCAGCAGGAACGGCCGGCCGGCGGCGCGGAAATCGGGCGCGAGGGAGCTCGCGACGGCCCGCATGTCGGCGTAACTCGTGAACAGCACGAGCGAGCCGCCGCGGACGCGCAGCGTGCAGAAGCGGATGTAGTCGGTGAGGGTGTCGAGCGCGAGTTTCGCCTCGTTGGGCGAGGGCAGGGGGACGTCGGCGGCGACGAAGACGCGCATGTGATGCGCGAAATCGAACGGCGACCGCACGGCGATCGCGCGGGCGGAGTCGGCGCCGATGCGCGCCGCGAAAGGCGCGAGCTCGCCGGCGATGGCGAGCGTGGCGCTGGTGCAGGTGACGCTCGTGTGGCGCGAGAAGAGGACTTCGCGGAGTTTCGGCGCGATGTCGATCGGCGCACTGCGCAGCGCGACGATCGACTGGCGCCGGCCGGAGAGTTCGAGCCAGTAAACGTGGGTGTCGTCGGCGAGGGCAAGAAACTGCGCGAGGCCGGCGCGATACGAGGCGAGACGGACCATCTTGTCGCCGAGCTCGTCGCGGAGTTTGCCCTCGGGGAGGCGGTGCTCGATTTTTCCGAGGTGCGCGAGCAGGGCGGCGAGCGGGGCATCGAGGAGCGGCTCGGCAAAATCGGGTTCGCGGACGCGCAGGATCGGGCGCGTGGCGAGCAGCTTGTCGTGCAGGAACGCGAAGAACTGGTGCGCGGCCTCGAGGCATTCCTCGACGGCGAGCAGGGTGGCGGGTTCGCCGAGTTTCGTGAGGAAGCCTTTGCGTTTTTTCGGGTTGTAGATCGAGCGCAGGAGGCGATCGACGCCGAGGCTGGTGATCGAGAGCCCGAAGTTTTCCGTGGCGACGTCGGGGACGGTGTGGGCCTCGTCGAGGACGACGAAATCGTCGGGACGCACGACGCCGCGCGAAGCCTGCGTGCCGGCCAGGTCGGCGATGTGGATCAGCGCGAAGAGCAGGCTGTGGTTGACGACGAGGACCTGCGCGGCGTCGCAGCGGCGTTTCGCGCGCTGGTAGAAGCATTTTTCACAGTCGCAATATTTGCGCGAGCAGCCGGAGGAGTCGGCGGAGACGGTTTCCCAGACCTCGTCGGCCGGGCGGGGCACGAGCTCGTGGCGCAGGCCGGTTTCGCTGGTCGCGGCCCACGCGGCAATGCGCTGGAGCTCGCTTTGCTCGGGGCCGGTGAAGAGCTCGTGCTTGTCGGCGAGCGCGGCGGCGAGGCGGGTCGTGCAGAGGTAGTTCGACTTGCCGACGAGGACGGCGGATTTGAAACCGGCGTAGCGGTCGAAGTCGGGCGTGGACTGGAACAGCCGCCGGCAGAGGGGCAGGTCCTTGGTCTCGAGCTGTTCCTGGAGGGAAATCGTGTGCGTCGAGACGATGAGCTGCCGGCGTTCGTCGACCGCGTGGATGATGCCCGGGACGAGATAGGCGAGCGATTTGCCGACGCCGGTGCCGGCCTCGAAAAGGACGGGGGCGTCGTCGCGCATCGCGGCGGCGACGGCGCGGGCCATTTGTTCCTGCTCGGGGCGGTGCTCGAGCGCGAGCAGCTCCTGGAGCGTTCCGCCGGCGGCGAAGATCGCGGCGGCGAGCTCGGGGGCGCGGCTGGGCGACGGAGCCGGGGGCGCCGAATCGGAATCGTCGCGAAGGCCGATCATGGTGGGCGCAGGCAAGGGCCG
>DASZPP010000204.1:0-2445 GCA_035549975.1 Opitutus sp. | reverse complement strand
CGGAAAATGCGCGTGCGGTGCGCGGCGGCACCGGCGCCGCCCTGTACCACGAGGCCATGGTGGCCGACATCACGGCGCGGCGGCAGGTGGAGGAGGCGCTGCGCGAAAGCGAGGAGCGCTTCCGCGAAATGGCCGGGTGCGTGGACGACGTTTTCTGGATCGCGGCGCCGGACGGGCGGGAGTGGCTCTACGTGAGCCCGGCCTACGAGCGGATTTGGGGCCGGCCGCTCGCGGAGCTGCACGCCGACCCGGCGCAGTGGTTCGCCGCGGTGATGCCGGAGGACGGGGCGATGCTGGCGCGGGCACGGGAGGGATTGCGCTCGGGCCGGGACTATCACCTCGAATACCGCATCTGCCAGCCGGACGGCACGCGCCGCTGGATCGATGAACGCGGTTATCCGGTGCGCACGCCGGCGCGGGGCATCAAGCGCACGGTGGGCGTCTCGATGGACGTCACCCAGCGCAAGCAGCTCGAGGCGAATCTCGCGCAGGCGCAGAAGATGGACGCGCTCGGCCAGCTCGCGGGCGGCGTGGCGCACGATTTCAACAACGTGCTCACGGTGATCCTCGGTTATTCCCGGCTGCTGCTCGATTCGGGCGCCCTGTCGGCGGAGATCAACGAGGCCCTGACCCAAATCTACACGGCCGGCACGCGCGCGGCGAACCTGACCAAGCAGCTCCTCGTGTTCAGCCGCAAGCAGACGCCGGACCGGCGGTGCTTCGACCTCAACCACGTCGTGCACGACATCACGAAGATGCTGGAGCGGCTCATCGGCGAACACATCACGCTGAAGCTCGCGCCGGCGCCGCAGCCGCTGACGGTCGAGGCCGACGCAGGCATGATGGAGCAGGTGCTGATGAACCTGGCGGTGAATGCGCGCGACGCGATGGCCGGCGGCGGCGTCCTGACGATCGCCACCGAACGCATCGAGATCGTCGATCCGGAGTCGCGCCGGCATCCGGCGGCGCGCGCGGGCGAGTTCGCCTGCCTGAGCGTGAGCGACACGGGCTGCGGCATCGCGCCGGAACACCTCGAGCGGATTTTCGAGCCGTTCTTCACCACGAAGGAGACCTCGCGCGGCACCGGACTCGGACTCGCGACGGTGTTCGGCATCCTGCAACAGCATCAGGGCTGGATCGAGGTGGAGAGCGCGGTGGGTGCGGGGACGTGCTTCCGGATTTTGCTGCCAGCTGCGTCGGGGCCAACGGCGCCGGTGGGCCGGAGCGGCCTCGTGCCGGCGTCGGTGCGGGGCGGATCGGAGACGATCCTGCTGGTCGAGGACGAGGCGTCGGTGCGGGAGTTCGCCGTCTCGGTGCTGCGCAGCAGCGGTTATCGCGTGCTGCAGGCCTCGTCCGGGGTGGAAGCGCTGGAGACGTGGAAATGGCACCACGACCGGATCGAGCTGTTGTTCACCGACCTCGTGCTGCCCGACGGTTTGAGCGGGCTCGACCTGCTGGAGCGACTGCGGAGGGACAAGCCCACGCTGAGGCTCGTGATGACGAGCGGGTATCCCGACACCGGGAAGGCCACGCCCTTCACGCCGCCGCCCGGGGCGCATTTCATCACCAAGCCTTACCGGCCGCAGTTGCTCGCGCAAACGGTGCGGGATGCGCTCGACGGCGTGTTCCGATCATGAAGCCGGTGCCCGCCTGCTCCGCCGCCTGCGCGCCTGCGCGCACTCCGCCCTGCCGAGCCGCCGGCCCGTGGCGTCGCGGGGTGCTCGCGCTCGCGGCGGTGTTCGTGCTGGGCGGCGCCGCCGCGCGCGCGATGCCCAGTGCGCCGGAGGGCGTGACCGAAGTCGGCGCACCGACGTTCGTCGTGCTCGGATCGGAGGAGCTCGGGCTGAGCACCGCGCCGAACGACCTGCACATCCTGCCGGACGGGCGCATCCTGGTGACCGGCGAGCAGGAACTGGCGTTTGGCGATGGCGTGCGCTGGCAGACGTTCCGGGAAAACGACAACTACGAGGCGGCGTTTCGGACGATGGCGGTGGATCGCGACGGACAGATTTATGGCGGGACGGACGGCGGGATCGACCGGGTGGACTTCATGCCCGACTCGAGCTGGCGTTTCGTCCGCACCGCCGACCTCCTGCAGGTGCCGGGGATGCAGAAGACGACGCTCGTGTCGGTCGCGTCCGTCGGCGGCGAGTGGCTTTGGTATGGCGGCAACGGCGCGATCGTGTCGTGGCGGCCGGGCGAGAAGGCCCGCCTCAGGGGGCATCTCGGAGCGGTGGACCGGATCTTTGCGGTCGGCTCGCGAATTTTTGCGAGCGACGAGTCCTCGGGTGGACTCTACCGGCTGACGGACGCGGGGACGGCCGAGCCGGTGAAGCGGGCGAAGGTGCTGGTGAGCGACGGCGTCACGTGCGCCGTGCCGTTCGGGCCGAACGAGGCGCTGGTCGGGACGGTGGCGCGGGGATTGGAAGTCTTCGATGGCGAGAC
>DASZPP010000203.1:0-1501 GCA_035549975.1 Opitutus sp. | reverse complement strand
CGTATTATTTTCAGACCTATGAAATGCTCGCGCGCCTGTGGGCGGCGACCGGCCAGGCGGGCAACGCGCTCGATTTCTTTGCGGCGCTGGTGGACCGGATGCCGGGAAGCAGCACGGCGCGCCACATTTATGCGAGCCTGCTCGAGGCGAAGGGCGACACGGCGGCGGCGGAAGCGCAGTGGCGGGCGATCCTGCGGACGGTGCCCGATGACGAGGCCGTGCTCGCGCCGCTGCTGCAGCGGCTCCAGCAGCGCGGAAAACCGGATGAGGCCCTCGCGTTGATGCTGGCGGCCCAGGCCTACAATCCCCGCAACTTTCGCAACAATGAACGATTGGTGGCATTCTACGATGCGCGGGGCGATGCGGCGAACATGGTGAAATACATGCGGGCGCTCGCCGCCAGCGGGCCGGTCAACGCGCAGCTCTACCTCGACCTCGGCGGCGCGCTGGAGAAACTGGGCCGCGACGATGAAGCGAGGATCGCATATCGGGCGGCGGAAAAGACCGCGGCCGGGCAGCACGACGCCGCTGCGGGAGCGGCTGCTGCGGCGGCGTGGCGGAGATTGACGCGATGAGAGAGTCACCATCGCCGCCAACCGGCAGGCACGGAGGCCCGCCGCCACGAGCCGGAGTCTGCGCATGATCGCGATCTCTTTTTCGAATCGGATTTGCCTCACGATTTTTGGAGTGCGGCAGTCCCCTGCCGCTTTCGATTCAAAGCACCGGAAGCCTGGCGCACTCCAGGATTGCCGGGAGATCCTGAGATGAGCACCGCGATCCTCGGCGTCTCGGCGTTTTATCACGACTCGGCGGCGGCGCTGGTGGTGGATGGGCGGATCGTCGCGGCGGCGCAGGAGGAGCGGTTTTCACGGCGGAAGCATGACGCGGAATTTCCGGTGCAGGCGGCCGCCTATTGCCTGCGGGAGGCCGGCCTGACGCCGGAGCAGCTCGACCACGTCGTGTTCTACGAGAAGCCGCTGCTGAAATTCGAGCGGCTGCTGGAAATGTACCTCGCGACGGCGCCGCGGGGTTTTCGTTCGTTCTTCAAGGCGATGCCGGAGTGGTTTCACCAAAAGCTCCACCTGCCGCGCGAAATGAGCCGCGGGCTCGGCGGCGGCTACCGGCGGCGTTTCAGTTTCGTCGAGCATCACGAGTCGCACGCGGCGAGCGCGTTCTATCCCTCGCCGTTCGACGAGGCGGCGATCCTCACGGTCGATGGCGTGGGTGAATGGGCGACGGCGACGCTCGGGCACGGCCGGGGTCGCACGATCGCGCTGACGCACGAGCTGCGGTTTCCGCACTCGCTCGGGCTGCTCTACTCGGCGTTCACCTACTACTGCGGCTTCCGGGTGAACTCGGGGGAATACAAGCTGATGGGGCTGGCGCCGTTCGGGCAGCCGGTGTTCGCGGACGCGATCCTGGAACGGCTGATGGATTTGCGGGAGGATGGCTCGTTCCGGCTCGACCTGTCGTATTTCAACTACTGTCACGGGCTCACGAT
>DASZPP010000202.1:0-2330 GCA_035549975.1 Opitutus sp. | reverse complement strand
CGCCGCCCAGTTGCACGCCGTCCGATGAACGCCATCGCTTCCGCCCTCCCGCCGTTTCTCCGCGCGCTCCCGTCGCGTCCTCCGCCCGCGTCGCCCGTTCGCATCCCGCCCGACCCCGTCGTTTCCGGCGGCGGAATCCATTTTAACGTATTGCGTGAAAACCCGCGGAAAAGCCCCGAGGCCATCGCGGCCAATTTTAACGTATTAAGTGAAAATGGGACCACGCGGCTCGGGTCGAACGCCGCGGCGTTCGTCGCCGCGCCGCCGCACCGGCCGCCGCTGCGCTCGTCCGGCACGCCGCACAGCCGCGAGTCGCACGTCGCGGCGGATGCCGATGCGCCCGCGAGCACGAGCGTGCTCATCAACACCTGCAACCACGCGGCCTACATCGAGGAATGCCTTGAATCCGTCCTCGTGCAGTCGGTCCTGCCCGACGAAATCATCGTCTACGACGACGGCAGCACCGACGACACCGTCGCGCGCGTCCGCCGCTACGCCCGGCGCGTCAAGCTCATCGAGGGGCGCCACCTTCCGCTCGCCCACCACGTCTGCCAGGCCAACGCCGTGCAGACCGCGTTCGGCCACTCCACGGGAAAACTCGTTTTCTTCCTCGACGGCGACGACCGTTTCAAACGCGACAAGATCGAACGGTATCTCGCGGCGTTCACCGTCAATCCCGACGCCGCGCTCATCCAGGCGCCGATGGAAAAGATCGACGAACACGGCCGCAGCCTCGGCCACAACGTCGAGCGCCGCAAACACGTGATCGATCATCTCCGCGAAATCTACCGGCGGCAGGACGTGGACTTCTACTACCCGATGAGCTCGCTGGCCTTTTCGCGCACGTATCTCGAATGCGTGCTGCCGCTCGATTTGTCCGACGGCATGCCGTTGTGGATGGACACGCGGCTGAGCGTCACCGCGCCTTATTTCGGCCGCGTGATCACGCTCGCCGAGCCGCTGAGCGACTGGCGCCGGCACACCGGCTCGGTCTCGCTTTCGTGGCGCCGGTCGCGCCGGCACCAGTTGCGCGAGACGCTGATGCGCACGAACGCGTTCAACAACTTCTGCCGGCGCTACGGGCTGCGCACCATCTCGGCCTGGCGCAACCGCCGCTTCTATCTCCAGCTCCTCCGGATCACGCTTCCCGACCGCGCCTACGGGCTTTACTACCGCCATTTTCGGCGACGCCCCGCGCCGCGCCATATGACCGCGGATTGCTGATCGCGCCGGTCGTTCTCCATGTCACCGCGCCAAGTCGCCAAGGCTCTCCGCTTTCACGCGCGCCAGGCCCGAATCCGCGCGCTCGCGGCCCCGCGCCACTTCCCGTGGATCCGCCGCCGCCTGCACCTGCCGGCGAACGAGACCTTCGAGCCTCTCGCCGATGCCACGCCTTCGCACGTCACCATTCAACTGCTCGACCCCGCGGAATCATTTCGCCGTCCGCGGCCCATCCTGCCGGATGCACCGGCGGCAGCCCGCCGGTTTTTCGAGGACCGGATCATCGATGAATGCCCGCCCCGCTACGTCGCCGAATTCCACGGCGGACTCGCCTGGGGTCATCCGACCGGCGGCGTCTTCACGGCTGACGGCATTTTCGTGCCCGCCCTCGCGCACGACCCCTCCGGCGCCCGCCTTCACACGGCCTGGACACGCCTGCGATTTCCGGCGCCGGTCGACCTTCCCGGCCGGACGCTCTATCTCGTCACGCCCGAGGCGGCCAACAATTACCATCACTGGCTGATCGATCTCCTGCCGCGCATCGGCCTCGTCCGCCGCGCGGGCTACGATCTCGCGGCCTTCGATCATGTCATCGTCAATTTCAGCCGGCGTCCCTACCAGCTCGCGACGCTCGCCCGCCTCGGTCTCGCCGAAGACCAGCTCATCCCCGCGAACGAGGCCCTGTTCGTCCGCGCCGACTCGCTCGTCGTGCCCTCCTTGAAGCCGAACCCGCAGAGCCTTCCCGCCGGCGACGTCGCGTTTCTCCGCGAAACGTTTGTCCCGCCGCCGCCGCGCCGCGGGGCTCCGCGGCGCCGCATTTTTCTCAGCCGCAGCGACGCGTCGTTTCGCCGGCTGCGCGACACCGGCGGGATCCAGGCGCTCGCCCGTGCCTACGGCTACGAAATCGTCTCCTCCGGCGATCTCGACTTCGCCGCGCAAGTGTCGCTCTTCGCCCGCGCCGAAAGCGTCGCCGGTCCCGCCGGCGCGGCCTTCGCCAATCTCGTGTTCGCCCGCGCGCCGGTGAACGTCGTGGAGATTTCCCCGCCCGGCTGGCTGACGATTTTCCATTGGATGATTTCCGCCCGGCTCGATCTCGCGCACACGATCCT
>DASZPP010000201.1:0-3302 GCA_035549975.1 Opitutus sp. | reverse complement strand
AAAGGAGCGACGTGGCGGCGAGCGCGGCCAGAGCCGCGAGGACTCGGGAAACTCGGGGAAGCTTCATAGAAACGGCGACGTTGGCGGGCGCCCGGAGCCTTGACGATGAGAAAACGCGCCCGCTGCCGCCGCTGGATATCTTCGGGAACGTCGAAAAACCCGCCGATGGAGGCGGGGTGCCCTCACCCCCGCATCGCCACTCAACCGAGTGCGCGACGAGGGCGTCGCGCCCCAACAAAGACGAACGCCAAAAAAACGCCGCCCCGGCCCACCCGGTGCGGCGTTTTCTTGTTGTTTACCTGGGAGTCGCGGCGTGTCGAACCGGCGCATCACCGATGCGCATAGGCTACGCTGTCCCGAAGTTCCTTGATGCGCGCGTGCGCCTCCTGCACGCCCGCCGCCTGGCGCTGCACGATCGAGCGTGTCGCCATGTCCAGCTCGGCTGCATGCAACGCATCGCGATAATTCTGCACCGCCGCATCCTCGCCACGCTCGCATTCCGCGAGCACCGCGTGCGCGGCGTTGGTGGTGAGGGCGGATTTCAAGTTCACCCACCCGCGGCGCAGCGCCCCGCTCATCGAGCCGCCGTCGCCGCCTTCCTCGCCGCCAAGTTCGTGCCGGCGCTGCTCCAGCTCCGTGGCATATCCGGCCCGCTGCGTCGAATAGTGCGTGAAGACGCGCACCAGCTCGCCGTCCTTCACATCCTTCGCCGCCGTCGCATAACCTTCCTGCCCGTCGCGGCAGGTTTTGATCAGGTCGTTCAAAACTTCGTTGGTCTTTTTGTTTGAGAGATTCATAAGATTTCCAAGGTAACTCCGGCATCGCCCGTTTCCAATCGACGCCGGCACCGCAGGAAATGCCGGTCCTGTGCCAGCACGCGCCCCGGGAATTAACTCCCGCTGCCGGAAACGCTAAGCGAACTGCCGCCCGATTTCGCGTCGTGCGCGATGCACGCGCCCCGCGGATTTGACGAGCAGGTTGCACGGCAACCCGGCACGCCACCGCCGCTCCGCCGACTCTTGTCGATGGAGCTGCGGCGCCCTCGCCGCGCTCGCACCGCCGCCGCACCGCCGCCGCACCGCCGCCGAATCCCGCCATTGACCGTCCCCGCGCCGACCGCCATCTCTGACAGGCTATGTCGGAAAAACCCGCACCCGCCGAAGTCTCCATGGACAACCTCGTCGCGCTCGCGAAGCGCCGCGGTTTCATCTTCCAGTCGTCCGAGATCTACGGCGGCCTCACCGGCTTCTTCGACTACGGCCCGCTCGGCGCCGAGTTGAAGAAGAACATCCGCGACTGCTGGTGGAACGACATGGTCCGCCGCCGTGACGACATCGTCGGCCTCGAAAGCTCGATCATCATGCACCCGAAGGTCTGGGAAGCCTCCGGCCACGTCGCCGGTTTCACCGACCCGCTCGTGGACTGCAAGGTGAGCAAGCAGCGGTATCGGGCGGATCAGCTTTTCTTCGCCGCCGTCGTCGTCGACGGCAACACCGTCGGCTACGTCTCCGCGCTCGAATCCGAAAACACCGCCGGCGAACTCCAGACCGCCGCGGAAACACTCAAGCGCAAGAAAGCCATTCAGGGCCAGCTCGCGCCCGTCGCCCCTCGCGACATGACCGAGGCCAAGCCCGACGAAATCCCACTCATCCCCTCCCCCGCCACCGGCGAACCCGGCAGCCTCACGCCGCCGCGCGCGTTCAACATGATGTTCGAGACCTACGTCGGCCCGATGCGCGACTCCTCGGCCGTCGCCTACCTGCGGCCCGAGACCGCCCAGGGCATGTTCGTCGACTTCAAGAACATCGTCGACACCGGCCGCGTGAAGCTCCCCTTCGGCATCGCGCAAATCGGCAAGTCGTTCCGCAACGAGATCACCCCGCGCAATTTCATCTTCCGCTCCCGCGAGTTCGAGCAGATGGAGATGGAATACTTCATCCACCCCGACGCCGACTGGCTGAAGTGCCACGAGGAATGGCTCGCCTGGTGCAAGGCCTGGCTCATCTCGATCGGTCTCCCGGAGTCGCACCTCTCGCTCTTCGAGCACCCGAAGGAGAAGCTCGCGTTCTACTCCCGCCGCACGGTCGACATCATGTTCAAGTATCCCTTCGGCGTGCAGGAGCTCTGGGGCATCGCCGCCCGCAGCGACTACGATCTCCAGCAGCACCAGAAAATCTCCGGCGTGCCGCAGACGTGGTTCGACGAAGCCACGAAAACCCGCGTCGTCCCGCACGTGATCGAGCCCGCCGTCGGCGTCGACCGCATCCTCCTCGCCGCGCTCTGCGCCGCCTACGTCGAGGACGAGGCGCCCGACGACAAGGGCAAGCTGGAGAAACGCATCGTCCTCCGCCTCTCGCCGCGCATCGCCCCGATCAAGGTCGCCGTTCTCCCGCTCCTGAAAAACAAGGAGCCGCTCGTCGCCCGCGCGAAGGCGCTCCACGCGAAACTCAAGCGCCGCCACGCCGCGTTCTACGACGACGGCGGCGCCATCGGCCGCCGCTACCGCCGCCAGGACGAGATCGGCACGCCGTGGTGCGTGACGATCGATTTCGACACGATCGAAAAGCCCGGCGACACCTTCACCCTTCGCGAGCGCGACAGCATGAAGCAAACGCGGATCACCGAAGCCGAACTCTTCGCGCTCCTCGACGAGCAGGTGTATTGAGGTGGAGGGCGCCGTCCGCGGCGCACTTCTTAGTTCGCTGGTCGCGCGGCCCTTCACCCCGCGCTTCGAAACCAAGCTCCACGGCCGCCGGATCACTTCGCGCGCTGCAGCCGCCCGACGAACTCGTCCACGCTCGTCACTTCCGCCTGCCGCGGGAAAACTTTCCCCGTCAGGACGCGGTGCACCTCCGGATCGCGATCGCCGCACGCGTCCGCCAGCACGACGAGCCGGTAGTCCGCATCCGCCGCCTGCCGCACCGTCGAAAGCACCACGCCGCTCGTCGCGATTCCGCACAGCACCAGCGTGTCGATCCGCCGCGCGCGCAGGATCACCTCGAGATCGCTCCCCGCAAACGCGCTCACGCGCCGCTTCTCCACGACGATCTCTCCCGCCCGCGGTGCCACCGCCGGATGAATTTCCGCCTCCGCCGTCCCCGCCACATAGCGGTTCGATTCCTTCGCGGTCGCAAACGCCGGATTGCGTTCGCCGATCTCCGGATGTCCCGGCCGGAAACACACCTTCACATAAATGACCGGCAGCCCCGCCGCCCGCGCCGCGGCGAGCGCGCGCCCGGCCCGTTGCAGCAGCGGCTCGGCCTCGGCGCCCAGCCCGCCCACGATCCCGTTCTGATAATCCA
>DASZPP010000200.1:0-1732 GCA_035549975.1 Opitutus sp. | reverse complement strand
GCCGATGAACAGCACCGCGTTCGCCGGCGGCGGGTGGGCCGCGTCGGCCTTCGTGAAGGCGTCGATATTCCGGGCCCAGTGGGCGGGGCGGGCGAGGGCTGAAGCGACGAACGCGAGGGGAAGCGCGAGGCAGGCCGGGCGAAGGAAACGGGGAATCATGCCCGAGGAGAGACGGGACGGCGGGTGGATGCAATGCGCGTGTTGGGAAGTGCGGGTGAGGCCGGAGGCGAGAGCGGTTCGTCGCGGACGGGCGGCGATTCATCGCGACCGAATGCCGTTCCTGCAGCCGGGCTTGCGTCGGCATCTGGCGGAGGCAGCGTCGCGGCATGCGAAAACTGCTTTGGGTGGCGCTGGCTTTTGCGGGTTCGGTCGCGGCGGCGGCGTGGAATTATCCGGCGGCGCGGCGGAGCGATCACGTCGACGACTATCACGGCGTGAACGTGGCGGATCCCTACCGGTGGATGGAAGACATCGATTCACCGGAGACGCAGGCGTGGATCACGGCGGAGCGAAAGCTGACGAACGAGACGCTGGCGGAAATGCCGGAGCGAAACGTGATCCGGGCGCGGTTGAAGGCGCTGTGGAATTTCCCGCACTTCGGGCTGCCGTTCAAGGAGGGCGGGCACACGTTTTTCACGAAGAATGATGGATTGCAAAACCAGGCGGTGCTCTGCGTGCAGGATGAGGCGGCGAGCGAGCCGCGGGTGTTGATCGATCCGAATGCGCTCGCGAGCGACGGGACGGTGGCGCTGGGCGTGACGGCGGCGTCGCGGGACGGGAAGTGGCTGGCGTATTCGCTGAAGGCGGCGGGGTCGGACTGGGAGGAACTGTTCGTGCGCGACGTCGCGAGCGGAAAGGATGCGAGCGACCGGATCCGCTGGGTGAAGTTTTCCAACATCGCGTGGACGCGGGACAGCCGGGGATTTTTCTACGGGCGGTTTCCGGAGGTCGCGAAAGGCGACAAGCTTTTCGGGAAACTGAGTCACCAGCAGATCTATTATCATGCGCTCGGAACGGCGCAGAGCGCGGACCGGCTCGTGTTCGAACTGCCGGAGCATCCCGAGTGGCTGACGGAAGCGAGCGTGAGCGACGACGGGCGGTTCCTGATCCTTGCCATCGCGCAGCCGAGCCTGACGCAGAATGCGCTTTACTATTGCGACCTCGGCGACCCGATGCATCCGGCCTTCGGCGGCCCGGTGGTGAAGCTGCTCGACGCGTTCGATGCGAACTACCGCTACGTGCACAACGACGGGAAAACGTTTTTCGTGGAGACGAACGCCAACGCGCCCCGCGGAAAGATCGTCGCGATCGACCGGCAGTCGCCGGCGCCGGCGAACTGGCGGACGATCGTGCCGGAGTCGGCGGACAACACCGATGCGGCGAATTTTTTCGGCGGGCGCTTCGTGGTGACCAGCATGCACGAGGTGAAGAGCCGGCTGGCGGTGTTCGCCGTGGACGGAAAACCGCTGGGCGAGATTCCGCTGCCCGGCATCGGCGCGGTGACGGGCGTGAGCGGGCGCGACGACGAGCCCGAGCTTTTCCTCGATTTCTCGTCGTTCCTGTCGGCGCCGACGATTTTCCGGCACGACCTCGCGACGGGGAGGAATGACGTGTTCCAGAGGGCGAAAGTGGATTTCGACGCGGCGCGTTACACGACGGAGCAGGTCTGGGTGGTTTCGAAGGACGGGACGAAGCTTCCGATGTTCGTCACGCATCGGAAGGATCTCGTGCG
>DASZPP010000199.1:0-6324 GCA_035549975.1 Opitutus sp. | reverse complement strand
AGGGTTCGCGGCGTTACTCCAGCCTCACGCAAATCGACCGGGGCAACGTGCGCCGGCTGCAGCGGGCGTGGATTTTTCACTCCGGCGACGGCGCCCGCAACATCGAGGCGACGCCGATCATCGTCGATGGCACGCTTTACGGACCGACCGCCGGCCGCGCGCTCGTGGCGCTCGACGCCGCGACCGGCCGCGAACGGTGGCGTTATCATTTCGAGGAGCCTTCGCATCCCGGCATGGAGGACGAGCCGGCCCGCCGCGGGCTCGTTTACTGGAGCGGCGCCCGTGGGCACGGTCCGCGGCTGCTCGTCGGAAACGGGAACTGGATTTACGCGCTCGATCCCAAGTCGGGGCGGCCGATCGCCGAATTCGGGACGAACGGGCGGGCGCCGCTGCCGACGGGCGCGACGGTCGGCGGTGCCATCTACCAGCACGTTTACGTGACGGCCGGAATTCGCGGCGATGTTTTCGGGTTCGACGTGCGGACCGGCGCCCAGCTCTGGCGGTTTCACACGGTTCCGACCGGCGATGAATTCGGGGCCGACACCTGGTCCGGCCCGGTGAAGGGCGGCGCGGTGTGCTGGGGCGGCCTCTCGATGGACGAGGAGCGCGGCATCGTCTTCCCCGCCGTCGGCGCGGCGCATCCTGATTTCATCGGCGCCGGTCGCACGGGCGACAATCTCTTCGGCGACACGGTGCTCGCGCTCGACGCGCTGACGGGCCGGCGGCTCTGGTATTTTCAAAACGTCCGCCACGATGTCTGGGACCTCGACAACGCGGCGCCGCCGAATCTCGTCACGATCACGCGGAACGGCCGCAAGGTGGACGCATTGACCAGCGTCTCGAAGACGGGCGTGCTCCTGCTGCTCGATCGCACGACCGGCCAGCCGATCTTTCCCTTTCGCCTGCGCCGCGCGCCGACGTCGCCGTTTCCCGGCGATCGCAGCGCGCCGTATCAACCCGACCCCGAACTGCCCGAGCAATACTCGCGGCTCGAATTCCGCCTCGACGACGTGACCGATCTTTCACCCGAGGCGCACGACTTCGTGATGCGGCGGCTCGCCAGCGCCACGCATGGCTGGTTCCTGCCGTTCACCGTGGGCCGGCCGAACGTCTATGCCGGCACGCGCGGCGGCGGCGAGTGGTCGGGCGCGGCGGTGGACGTGCCGAAGGGCCGGCTCTTCATCACCTCGAACCGGCTGCCGTGCCTCATCACCGTTTTTCCGCGCAGCGAGGGCGAGCGCGATCCGAAATATCCACCGTCGCGTGGCGAACTCGTCTATCAGCAAAACTGCGCGACCTGCCACGGCCCGCGGCGCGAGGGCAACGGCATCGTGCCGCCGCTCCTCGGACTGCACTACCGCCTGACCGAGGACGAGGTTCGCACCATCTCGCGGAGCGGCCGCGACCTCATGCCGCCTCCGCCGCCGATGACGGACGACCAGCGCAACGACCTCCTCGATTTTCTCTTCGGCCGCAACCAGCCGCCATCCCAACCGGTCGCGCCGGATGCCGCGGGCGGCGCCTACACCTACGGCGGGTTCAAATACCTCTCCGACCAGAACGGCTATCCCGGCGTGAAGCCGCCGTGGGGATTGCTCACGAGCTACGATCTGAACAGCGGCAGAATCCGCTGGCAGGTGCCGCTCGGCGAATATCCCGAACTGACCGCAAAGGGCATTCCGGTCACCGGACAGGAGAATCTCGGCGGCGCGTCGGTCACCGCGGGCGGCCTCGTCTTCGTCGCCGGCACGCCGGACAAAATGCTGCGGGCCTTCGACAGCGACACCGGCCGGGAACTCTGGAAAGCCGAGCTCCCGTGGGCCGGCTACGCCGCGCCCGCGATCTACGAGGCCGCCGGCCGCGAGTTCGTCGTGATCGCCGCCAACGGCGGCGGGAAGGTCGGCGGCCCCGCCGGCGACGCCTACGTCGCGTTCGCATTGCCGGAGTAGCGCGAGACCCGCGCGCCGGATCGAACCCGAGCGGACCATGGCGTGAAATCGGCGACGGTTGTCCCGGGGACGGGCCGGCGTCACGGAAAATCCATAACACGTCAGCTTGGAGCAAGCGTCGCAGGTCGCGGTGCGTGTTGGGGCCCACTGCTCAGGCTTGAACAGAGTTTCCCCCCAAAGAACGGACAAATTTTTCACGGCCGCGTGGACGGCGCCGGAGCACTGCCGTTTTGCAGAGAAATTTCTTCAAATCGCCGTTCAGTACGCCCGCGGCCATGACGATTTGGATTCTGTGGCCGGCCGCCCCGTGCGGTCGCCACGCGAGGACTTCGCGTTTTCGCGGACTGCTATGACACCACGACAATCCTTCTGCTTCCTCATGAAGAAACTGACCTACATCGCCACGTTCCTTGCTCTCGGCCTCGGCGGCGCGTCGGCCGCTTTTGCCGGCCGTGAGCCACCGGTGCCCATCCGTACCGTCGCACCCGACTATCCGCAGGAGATGCGGTCGCGCGGCGTTTCCGCGATCGTGATGGTGAAGTGCGCCATCGATGCACAGGGCAACGTCGACGAAACCATCGTCTCCAAATCCTCGAACGAAAACTTCGACAACTCTGCGCTGGCGGCCGTGAAGAAATGGAAATTCAAGCCCGCGCGGGAGGACGGCAACCCCGTCGCCATGACGGTCACCATCCCGATCAAGTTCGTAGCCGACGAAAACTAATCGCGCGCCGCGCTCCACCATGTCGCTTCAGAACCTCACCATCGGGAAAAAAATCAGCGTCGGGTTCGGCCTGCTCTTCGCCCTGCTGATCGCGGTCGCCGTCGCCGCCTACCTGGCCCTCGGCGGCGCCGGCCGCCGGCTGACGCTGTTCGCTGCCACCGCGCAGGAGACCTACGCCGCCTCGTCGCTCGAGTCCTCGATGCAGGCACTGAAGCTGCAGGTGAACGAGTTTCTCGCGACCGGTTCGGCCGGGAGCATCGCCGCATGCGAAACGGCGAAGCAGGCCCTTGCCACCGACCTCGACCGCGCCGCGAAGCTCATCGTCGACCCCGAGCGCGCGGCCGAGATTGCGCGGGCCCGCCAGCTTCTCGCGACCTATCAGGCCGCCTTCGCCGACCTCGTGGTCAACCACAAGAATCGCGTCGCCGTCGAAAGCGACATCCTGACTCCGCAAGCCAAGGTCATCGCCGACGGGCTCCAGCATCTTCTCGCCCAGGCCAGGACGCAGGGCGACATGAACGCCGCGTTCCAGATTTCAAACGGGCTGAAGGCGTTCTTCGAGTGCTCCAGCCTGACGAATGCGTTTCTGCTGATCTCCGATCCCGAAAAGGCCGCCGCGGCCAACGATGCGCTCGCCGTCACCGTCACGCAGATCCAGAAAATGCAGAAGGACCAGGCTGAGATGGAAAAACTCGACGCCTCGATGAAGGACGAGGCGAAGACGAAACTGCTCGTCAGCCTGCAGGAGGCCGCCTCCGGCTACAAGGAGGGCCTCGCCCAGGTCGTCAACGCCCAGGTGCAGCGCGCGAAAATCCTCTCGGAGCGCATCAACAAGGTCGCCCCGGAGTTCACGGCGAGCCTCGGGCGCGTGAAGACGGCGGTGCACGACTACCAGAGCCAGCTCGAAGCGCGCACCCGCGCCGACGAGCGGCACAACGAGATCATCGTCACGAGCATCACCGTCATCGGCCTCGTGCTCGGCGCCCTCGCCGCCTGGATCATCACGCGCGGAGTTTCGCACCGGATCACCGAGGTCGCCTCGCGGCTCGCCACGGAATCCGACAAGACCAGCGCCGCCGCCGTGCAGCTTTCCTCCGCGAGCCAGACCATGGCCAACGGCGCCACCCAGCAGGCCGCCTCGCTCGAGGAAACGAGCTCCTCGCTCCACGAGATGGCGAGCATGACCACGCGCAATTCCGAAAACGCGCAGAACGCCAAGACCCTCGCGAACCAGGCCCGCCAGACCGCCGACGCCGGCGCCGTCGAGATGGAGCAGATGAAGACCGCGATGGCCGCGATCAAGGGCTCCAGCTCCGAGATTTCCAAAATCATCAAGACGATCGACGAGATCGCGTTCCAGACGAACATCCTCGCCCTCAACGCCGCGGTCGAAGCGGCCCGCGCCGGCGAGGCCGGCCTCGGCTTTGCGGTCGTCGCCGAGGAAGTCCGCAGCCTCGCCCAGCGTTCCGCGCAGGCGGCGAAAGAGACCTCCGAAAAAATTTCCGCCTCGACCGAGAAGAGCGAACAGGGCGCGCGCATCTCCGAAAAGATGGCCGCCAACCTCTCCGCCATCGTCGAAAAAATCCGCCAGCTCGACGAACGCATCGGCGAGATCGCGCAGTCCTCGCACGAGCAGAGCGAAGGCATCAGCCAGCTCAACAGCGCCGTTGCGAGCATGGACAAGATCACGCAGGAAAACGCCGCCCTCGCCGAGGAGTCATCCGCTTCCGCCGAGGAATTGAAGTCGCAGGCGGAGCAGGTTCGCCACGCGGTCGACGAACTCATGCGCATGAGTCGCGGCGCGGCCGCTGTCGCCGAGCAGAGCCCCGAGATTCCCGCCGGCAGGATCCGGACGCCCGCCCTGCCCCGCCCGGCGGTGCCGCCTGAGTCCGGCCCGACCGGGGCGAAGCGCGAGCCCGCAACACCGGCCGGTGCCGGAGCGCACCATCGCAACGGCGCCAATGGACACGGCCGGCTCACCGGCGCGGCCGGTCTCAATGGGCACAACGACAACGACCGCTATTTCGCCCGCTCCTGATTTCGCGAGCGGTCGTCGTCCACTCGCATTGTGGAGCGACAGAACGGGCTTCAGCCCGTCATTGGTTCGGCGGGAAATGGCGGGCCGAAGCCCGCCCTGCCTTCGCCGGCCTCCGCCCGTGCCGCCGCTTTCAGCGCCAATGCATCAGGTCGGCGAGATACGCCGTCAGCTCGTCGGCGCTGAGCCCGGACTGAACCTCGTTCGGATGGTAGTCGGCGCCGTAGCCGTGGGCGCCTTGCGCACTCAGCTCGAAATAGCGGACCCGCCGTGAAGCCGGCCCGCCGAGTTTGCCGATCGCGTCGTGCAGCGCGGTTTTCAGTTCCGGGCTGTTGTTCATCGGCCCCTGCAGGACAACGATCCTGGCGTCGGGGTAGTGGGCCAGCAGCATCTTCAGAAAATCCGCATAGGTGGCGACGAACTTGTCGACGTTCACGCCGGTCGTGCTGAAGTCATTCGTGCCGAGATTGAGGCAAACCACGTCGGGGATGAAATGATGGTAGTCCCAGTCCGATCCCGGCCGCAGGTAGAACGTGTGCGGATAGACCGGCGGCATCGAGTCCTTGCTCCCGTCGCGCGGGCCGTCGTAGTTGCGCACCATCCCGATGCCAGACCGCGCCACGACGAGGTAGTCCGCGTCGAGCCGCCGGGCGGTGACGCCGGAGTAGCCGAGGCAAAAATTTTCGGTCGCCGGCGTGAAATGGATTTTCGCATCGTTCACCTCGACGCCGTAGCCGCACGTGATCGAATCGCCGATGAACTCGATCTTGCGATCGTGCGCGTCCCGCCACGCGAGCGGTTTCGCGCCGCGCTCGAGCACGAAGCCGCGAAAATGCATCAAGCCCACGGCACATTCGGTGACGCGCACGACCTCGATGGTGTGCGCGCCCAAATCGAGGCCCTCCGCCAGCGGATAGAATCCGTCCTTCGCATCGAGCCGGAATTTTTTCGCGGGCTTCCCGTCGATCCAGGCCATGGCGTAGTTACCGCCGGAATCGTCGTCGAGCCGCACGCCGACGGATGCGGAACCCTCGAAGCGCAGGCGCATCCGCGCCCCGCTCCAGCCGAAGGTCACCTTCGTCGTGCCGGCGCCCTCGGAACGTCCGCTGTAGCGAATCGCCGGATTGTCCGCGCCGACAGTGAAGGTGCTCGCCGAAGCCGCACGCAGTTGTCCGGAGCTGGCCGCCGCAACCAACAGGCTCGCGCAAAACCCGGTGAAAAAAAGTGATCGTTTGAAGAGATCGATGGTTCGCAGGGAGATCATGGGTATTTGAAATAGGGTCCGGTCACGCCCGCGGCAATTCCCGAGGCGCCCGTCACGCCTTGGCCAAAATCATTCCGAGGGCGGCGCGGCCGCAATTTCCGGGCCCCCGTCGTCATGGGCCACCGTTATCGGGGATCGATGGAGCGGGCGGACGGGTTGGTCATCAGGTCCGCGAATGGACCCGCGACGCGATCGCCCGCAACGGCGTGGCCGTAGAAGTCGGCCGTGATCCCCTTGAACGGCGGGAGCGGCTTCACGTCGCCTTTCACGGTGAGCGTCAGCTCGAGCTTGTCCGGATCGAGCGCGGCGGTGATGTCGGCCATGACGCCGTGGGTGTCCCAGCCGTATTCCT
>DASZPP010000198.1:0-9916 GCA_035549975.1 Opitutus sp. | reverse complement strand
CGGGCTGGTGATCGGCTTCCGGACGGGAGATGGACGCGTTCGCCGCGGACGGTGTCCGGCGGAAACGCGCGGCCGCGCGGTCGAGCGCCAGGTAGATGACGGGCGTCGTGTAGAGCGTGAGGATCTGGCTGACGGCGAGACCGCCGACGATCGCGATGCCGAGCGGGCGGCGGAGTTCGGACCCGTTGCCAAAACCGAAGGCGAGCGGCATGGCGCCGAGCATCGCCGCCATCGTCGTCATGAGGATCGGGCGGAAGCGCAGGAGGCAGGCCTTGAAGATGGCGTCGCGCGGGGAAAGATTTTCGTCGCGCTGGGCGGCGATGGCGAAATCGATCATCATGATCGCGTTTTTCTTCACTATGCCGATGAGCAGAAAGACGCCGATCAGCGCGATGAGGCTGAACTCGGTGTTGAAGAGCATGAGCGCGAGGATCGCGCCGAGGCCGGCGGACGGGAGCGTCGAGAGGATGGTGAGCGGATGCGTGTAGCTCTCGTAGAGGACGCCGAGGACGATGTAGATGGCGACGATCGCGGCGAGGATGAGGATGGGCTCGTTGCCGATGGCGCGCTTGTAGGATTGCGCGGTGCCGGCGAACGTGCCGTGGACGGTGGCCGGCATGTGAATGCGGGCCACGGTGCGATTGATGGCGGCGACGGCGTCGCTGAGCGAGGCGCCGGCGACGAGATTGAACGAGATCGTCCCGGCGGCGAACTGGCCCTGATGGTTGACCTCGAGCGGCGTGGTGCCCGGCTCGTAGTGCGCGAAGGCGGAGAGCGGGACCATCGTCTCGTGGTGGGTGCTGACGGCCTGGCCGGCGGAGGCGCCGCCGCGGCCGCGCGAGGCGATGGCATTCATGGCGGCGTTGCGGGCGGAATCGGCGGCGACGGCGGCGGCGCTGGAGGCGCTGGCCTTGCCGATGGTCGTGGTGCCGGCCACGGCGTTGGTGGATTGCGTGCCGCTGATGTCGCCGCCGGAGGTGCTGACGTAGAGGTGTTCGAGGGCGGTCGGATCCTGCCAGAAGCGCGGCTCGACGACCATGACGACGTGATACTGGTTGAGTGAGCGGTAAACGGTGGAGACCTGGCGCTGGCCGAAGGCATCGTAGAGGGTGTTGTCGATCTGGCGCGCGGTGAGGCCGAGGCGCGAGGCGGCGTCGCGGTCGATGACGAGGTCGGTCTCGAGGCCCTTGTCGTCCTGATCGCTGTCGAGGTCGGTGAAGATTTTTTCCTCCTTCAGGGCCTCGAGCAGCTTGGGCGTCCACGTGCGAAGGTCCGCGAGATTGTCGGCTTGGAGTGTGTATTGGTAGAGCGAGCTGCTCTCGCGGCCGCCGACGCGAAGCTCCTGCGCGGGGAACATGAACATCTGCGCGCCGGGCACGGAGCTGAACTGCGGGCGCAGGCGGTTGATGACCTGGTTGGCGGTTTCGTGGCGCTGGGACAGCGGCTTGAGCGTGACGAAGAAGCGGGCGGAGTTGGTGCCGGACCAGCCGCCGGTGAAGCCGACGACGGTGTCGACGGCGGGATCGCGCTGGATGATGTCGTAGAACTGCCGGAATTTTTTCGACATCAGCTGGAACGAAATGCTCTGGTCGGCGTGGACGAAGCCGATGACGCGGCCCATGTCCTGTTCCGGGAAGAAGCCCTTCGGCACGATCGTGAACAGCCAGACGTTGAGCCCGATCGTGGCGATCAGGATGAACAGCATGAGCGGCGCGTGGCGCAGCACCCACGCGAGCGAGCGCTCGTAGGTGCCGAGGAGATCCTGGTAGAAATTTTCGCTCCAGCGGTAGAAGCGGCCGTGTTGCACGTGCTCGCGATGACCGAGGATGCGGGCGCACATCATCGGGGTCGTCGTGAGCGAGATGACCATCGAGATGCCGATCGCGACCGAAAGCGTGACGGCGAACTCACGGAAAAACCGGCCGACGATGCCGCCCATGAGCAGGATCGGGATGAAGACGGCGACGAGCGAAAGGCTCATCGAGAGCACGGTGAAGCCGACTTCGCGGACGCCGAGGAGCGCGGCCTTGAAACGCGGCACGCCGGCTTCCATGTGCCGGACGATGTTTTCCATCACGACGATCGCGTCGTCGACGACGAAGCCGGTGGCGACCGTGAGCGCCATCAGCGAGAGATTGTCGAGGCTGTAGTCGAGCAGATACATCACGCCGAACGTGCCGATCAGCGAAATCGGCACGGCGACGCTCGGGATGGCGGTGGCGCGCGGATCGCGGAGGAAAAAGAAGACGACGAGGATCACGAGCACGACAGCGATGCCGAGCGCGGCTTCGACGTCGCGCAGGGAAGTACGGATCGTGGTGCTGCGATCGTTGGCGACGGTGAGCTTCGCCTCGCCGGGCATCGAGGCCTCGAGCACGGGGAGCTCGGCCTTCACGCGGTCGACGGTGTCGATGATGTTGGCGCCCGGCTGGCGCGAGACGATGACGAGGACGGAGCGGTGGCCATCGGCGAGGCCCAGGTTGCGGATGTTCTCGACGCCGTCGGTCACGTCGGCGACGTCGGCGAGGCGGACGGCGGCGCCGTTGCGGTAGGCGACGATGAGCGAGCGGTATTCGGCGGCGGACTGGGCCTGGTCGTTGCTGTAGATCTGCCAGCGGAGCTTGTCGTTTTCGATCGCGCCCTTCGGGCTGTTGGCGTTCGCGGCGGAGAGGGCGGCGCGGACGTCCTCGAGGCCGATGCCGTATTTGAAGAGCGCGGTCGGGTTGATCTCGACGCGGACGGCGGGGAGCGAGCTGCCGCCGATGCTGACGTCGCCGACGCCCGCGACCTGGGAAAGCTTTTGCTGAATGATCGTGGCGGCGGCGTCGTAGAGTTCGCCGGACGACAGCGTGCTGGACGTGAGCGCGAGGATGAGGATGGGCTGCTCGGCGGAGTTGAACTTGCGGTAGCTCGGGTTGCTGCGGAGCGCGGCGGGGAGGTCGGCGCGGGCGGCGTTGATCGCGGCCTGCACGTCGCGCGCGGCGCCGTTGATGTCGCGGTTGAGGCCAAACTGCAGGACGACGCGAGTCTGGCCCGTGGAACTGCTCGATGTCATCTCGGTGACATCGGCGATGGCGCCGAGGTGGCGTTCGAGCGGAGTCGCGACGCTGGCGGCCATCGTCTCGGGGCTGGCGCCGGGCATGCTGGCGCTGACGACGATGGTGGGAAAATCGACCTCGGGCAGCGGCGAGACGGGGAGCCGGTAATACGCGATGAGCCCGGCGAGCGCGACGCCGATGGTGAGGAGCGTCGTGGCGACGGGGCGGCGGATGAACGGCTCGGAGATGTTCACGTCGCAGGCTCCTCCTCCGGCGCAGCGAGGGAATTGACGCCGCGGCGGGCGCGGGCGCGGGCGGCGAGGCGATCGAAGGCGAGGTAGATGACCGGCGTCGTGAAGAGCGTGAGCATCTGGCTCACGATCAGGCCGCCGACGATCGTGAGGCCGAGCGGGTGACGGAGCTCGGAGCCGGTCCCGGTGCCGACCATGAGCGGCACGGCGCCAAGGAGCGCGGCCATCGTCGTCATGAGGATCGGACGGAAACGCAGGAGGCAGGCCTGGAAGATGGCTTCACGCGGCGGGAGGTGTTCGTTGCGCTCGGCGTCGAGGGCGAAGTCGATCATCATGATCGCGTTTTTCTTCACGATGCCGATGAGGAGAATGATGCCGATGATGCCGACGACGCCCAAGTCGTCGCCCACGAGCATCAACGCGAGCAACGCGCCGACGCCGGCGGACGGGAGCGTCGAGAGAATCGTGATCGGATGGATGAAGCTCTCGTAGAGGACGCCGAGGATGATATACATCGTGACGATCGCGGCGACGATCAGGAAGATCTCGTTGGACAGGGAGCTTTCGAAGGCGGCCGCCGCGCCCTGGAACGTGGTGACGACGCTGGCGGGCACGCCGATCTCGGTCTCGGCGTGGCGGATGGCGTCGACGGCCTGGCCGAGCGAATAGCCGGGCGGAACGTCGAACGAAATCGTGTTCGCGGGAAACTGGCTGAGGTGGTTGATCAGGAGCGGCTCGTTGCGGATCTCGATGTGCGCGATCGACGCGAGCGGGACCTGGCCGCCGCCCGAGGAAGGCAGGTAGATTTGCTTCAACGAATCGGGCGTCTTCTGGAGATCGGGGTCAGCCTCCATGATCACGCGATACTGGTTCGATTGCGTGAAGATGGTGGAGATGATGCGCTGGCCGAAGGCGTCGTAGAGCGCGTTGTCGACGGTGGCGGCGGTGATGCCGAAACGGGCGGCGGTGTCGCGGTTGACGACGACGGTGGCGGCGAGGCCGTGCTGCGCGAGGTCGGTGGCGATGTGGCTGAGCTGCGGGAGCTGCGCGAGCCGGTCGGCGAGGCGCGGGACCCAGTCGTCGAGGAGGTCGGGGTTGGCGCTTTCGAGGATGAACTGATATTGCGTGCGGCTGACGCGGTCCTCGATCGTGAGGTCCTGGATCGGCTGGAAATAAACCTTCATGCCCGCGATGCCGTCGACGGCCTGCTGCAGCCGCTGCATGATCGGCACGACGGTGTCGTGGCGCTCGTCGCGCGGCTTGAGGTTCACGAGCATCCGGCCGGTGTTGAGCGTGGCATTGGTGCCATCGATGCCGACGATCGAGGAAAGGCTTTCAACGTCGGGATCGCGGAGGATCGCGGCGGCGACGGACTCCTGGCGGCGGGACATCGATTCGTAGGAGACGGATTGCGGCGCCTCGGTGGTGACCTGGATGAGGCCGGTGTCCTGGACGGGGAAAAACCCCTTCGGGATGAAAATGTAGAGGACGATCGTGAGCACCAAGGTGCCGACCGCGACGAGAAGCGTGGCGCCCTGGCGGTCGAGGACCCAGTTGAGCATGCGGGCGTAGCCGTCGATCAGGCGCTGGAACCACGCGCCGGCGCGGCGGCTCCAGGCGGGCTCGTCCTCGGGCCGGTGATGGCGGACGAGTTTCGCGCACATCATCGGGACGAGGGTGAGCGAGACGACGGCGGAGATGAGGATGGTGACCGCGAGGGTGATCGCGAACTCGCGGAAGAGCCGGCCGACGACGTCGCCCATGAAGAGCAGCGGAATGAGGACGGCGATGAGCGAGATGGTGAGCGAGATGATCGTGAAGCCGATTTCGCCGGCGCCCTTGAGCGCGGCCTGGAGCGGCGGCTCGCCCTGCTCGACGTAGCGGGCGATGTTTTCGATCATGACGATGGCGTCGTCGACGACGAAGCCGGCGGCGATGGTGAGGGCCATCAGCGAGAGATTGTTCAGGCTGAAGCCGAGCAGATACATCACGGCGAACGTGCCGACGAGCGAGAGCGGGACGGAAAGGCTCGGGATGAGGGTGGCGGGAACGTTGCGCAGGAAGACGAAGATGACCGCGACGACCAGAATCACGGCCAGCGTGAGCTCGAACTGCACGTCGTGGATGGACGCGCGGATCGTGTTGGTGCGGTCGGTGAGAACGGCGACCTCGACGGCGGGCGGGAGCGAGGCCTGGAGCGCGGGCAGAAGCGAGCGGATGCTCTCGACGACGTTGATGACGTTGGCGCCGGGCTGGCGCTGGATGTTGAGGATGACGGCGGGCGTGGTGTTGAACCACGCCTGGAGCTTGTTGTTTTCGGGCGCGCTCTCGACGGAGGCGACGTCGGAGAGGCGGACGGCGGCGCCGTTGCGGTAGGCGATGACGAGCTGGGCGTATTCCTCGGGGGAGCGGAGCTGGTCGTTGGCGTTGATGCTGTAGGAGCGGGACGGGCCGTCGAAGTTGCCCTTGGCGGTGTTGACGTTGCCGTTGCCGACGGTGCTGCGGAGGTCGTCGATGTTGAGCCCGTAGGCGGCGAGCGCGCGCGGGTTGACGCGGATGCGCATCGACTGGCGCTGGCCGCCGCCGATGCTGACGAGGCCGACGCCGGGGAGCTGGGAAATTTTTTGCGCGATGCGCGTGTCGGCGAGGTCCTCGACCGCGGTGAGCGGCATCGTCTTCGAGGTGAGCGCGAGGGAGAGGACGGGAGCGTCGGCGGGATTGACCTTCGCGTAAATCGGCGGCGCGGGGAGGTCGCCGGGAAGGAGGTTGCTGGCGGCGTTGATCGCGGCCTGCACCTGTTGCTCGGCGACGTCGAGCGGCAGGCTCAGATCGAACTGGAGCGTGACGACCGATGCGCCGGCGGAGCTCGACGACGACATTTGTTTCAAGCCGGGCATCTCGCCGAGCTGGCGCTCGAGTGGCGCGGTGACGGAGGACGTCATCACGTCGGGGCTCGCACCGGGATAAAACGTCTGGACCTGGATCGTCGGGTAGGCGACTTCCGGGAGCGCGGAGAGCGGCAGGAAGTTATACGCGACGATGCCGACGACCATGATCGCCGCCATCAGCAGCGTCGTCGCGACGGGCCGGAGGATGAAAATACGGGAAGGGCTCATCAGCGCGCCGGCGCGTTATGGTTTGGGAGCGGGCCGGGCGGAGCCGGAGGCGTCGGGGCGGTGGTGTTCGCGGCCGGCGCCGGTGACGGCACCGGGCGGACCGTGGTGGCGGTTCGAAGCGGGGGAGGAGGAATGACCGGAGCCGTCCTCGACACTGACCTGCATGCCTTCTTTCAGGCGGTCGGCGCCGTCGGTGACGACGAGTTCGCCGACCTTGAGGCCGGAGCTGACGGCGACGCGCTCGCCCTCGGTGGAACCGAGCGTGACCGCGCGCGTGGTGACGGTGTGGTCGGGCTGGACGACGTAAACGAACGTGCCCTGCTGGTTGCGCTCGATCGCGGAGGTCGGCACGACGGTGGCGTCGGCGACGGTGTCGACGAGAAGGCGGACGTTGACGAATTGATTCGGGAAAAGCGTCTCGTCGTCGTTGGGGAACTCGGCGCGAAGACGGAACGTGCCGGTGGACGTGTCGATCTGGTTGTCGATGGTGGTCAGGGTGCCGGTGGCGAGCTTGCGCGTCTGCGTGCGGTCGAAGACCTCGACGGGGAGCCTCGCGCCGGAATGGAGCCGCGAGGCGACGCGTGTGATGTTGTCCTCGGGCAGCGTGAAGATGACCGTGATCGGCTTCGTCTGCGTGATGACGACAAGACCGGAGGCGTCGCCCGGCGTGACGTAATTGCCCTGGTCGACGAGGCGGAGGCCGACGCGGCCGTCGATGGGCGACTTGATGTGGCAGTAGGTGAGGTTGAGCTTGGCGCTGTCGATCGCGGCCTGGTCGGCCTGGACGGCGCCCTCGAATTGGGCGACCTGCGAGCGGGCGGTGTCGACCTGTTGCTTGGCGATCGAGTCCTGCTGGGCGAGCGTTTCATAACGCGAGAGGTCGAGCTGCGCGGTCTTCAGCTGCGCCTGGGCCTGTTGCAGCTGGGCCTGCGCCTGCTCGAGGGCGACCTCGTAGGGGCGCGGATCGATGACGGCGAGAAGCTCGCCGCGATGCACAAGCTGGCCCTCGTCAAAGGCGATCTGGACGAGGTGGCCGGCGATTTGCGTGCGGACGGTGACGGTGTGCAGCGGCGTGACGGTGCCCAAACCATCGAGGAAAAGATCGAGCGAACTTTTCGCCGCGGCATGCGCGCCGACGGGGAGCGGGCCCATCTCGCCGAAGCTGCCGCGACCGCGACCGCGCCGCTGGCCGGCGAAGCCCTCGGCGGACGAGCGGTGATTCACCCACCAGATGACGGCGAGCAGAGCGGCGGCGAGCACCAGGAAGATGATCGCGGTGCGACGGCGGCGTGGGCGCCGGACCGGCATCGCTGGAATCGGGGCCCCATCGGGGTTTCCCGCCGGTGTGTTCGGCCGGTGTTTTTCGGTCGGCAATTGGCTCATCAGAAATGGGTTTTAGGCAGAAATGGGTTCGCGGTCGTTCACGGATGTCCGACGTGCTAGACGAGGGTTGCGGAGAAAGGTAACGAGATCATTTTTCACGCGGGCGGACGGTCCGAGTGAAGGATGCAGGGCGATCCGACAAGAAAAAGCGCAGCGATTTTTTGTGATCGACGCCGCAGCCCGGCTCATCGACAGCGATTGGAGAGATGCGAGCGCGGATTTCTCAGGTGACAGTCGTCCGCAAAGGTCATCCACTGCGAAGAAGGACAAGGCGCGTGAGAATCTACTTCATGGGAATCTGCGGGACGGCGATGGGCAACGCGGCGTTGCTGGCGCGCGCGGCGGGCCACACCGTGCTCGGGGCCGACACGAATGTCTATCCGCCGATGAGCGAGGTGCTCCGGCAGGCGGGGGGTGGAACTCCTCGAAGGTTACGAGGCGGCGCGGCTGGAGCGACTGGCGCCCGAGCTGGTGGTGATCGGCAACGCGATGTCGCGCGGCAACGTCGAGGTGGAATGGTTGCTGGAGTCGCGCCGGCTGCCGTTCATCTCGCTGCCGGCGATGCTGAGCGAATTCGTGCTGAAGACGCGGCGGAACATCGTCGTGTGCGGCACGCATGGGAAAACGACGACGACTTCGCTGGCCGCGTTTCTCCTTCGTGAAAACGGGCGTGATCCGGGTTTCCTGATCGGCGGCGTGCCGCAGGATCCACCGGCGGGGAGCTGGCTGGGCGGCGCGGGTGAGCTGTTCGTGATCGAGGGCGACGAGTATGATTGCGCGTTTTTCGACAAGCGAAGCAAGTTCATCCACTACGCGCCGCACATCGCGGTGCTCAACAACCTGGAGTTCGACCACGCGGACATCTTTCGCGATCTCGCGGATGTGCAACGGACCTTCCTGCACCTCTGCCGAATCGTGCCGCGGAACGGATTCATCGTGCTCAACGGCGACGACGAAAACCTGCGCGCGCTCGGGGCGTGCGAATGGACGCGCGTCGTGCGCGTCGGCACGGGCGAGAAGAACGACGTGCGGATCACGAACTTTCGCGAAGGGCCGGCCGGCGCGGAGTTCGGGATCGCCTGGCACGGCCAACCGTGGGCGGAGGTGAAGTGGGCGCACGCGGGGCTGTTCAACGCGCGGAATGCGGCGATGGCGGCGACGGCGGCGGGGCTGGCGATGAACGAAACGAGTCCCGCGGCGCTGCGGCTGGACGCGCTCGCGCGGTTTCGCGGGGTGAAACGGCGGCAGGAAGTGCTGCTGACGCGGCCGCACGTGACGGTGATCGAGGACTTCGGGCACCATCCGACGGCGATCGCGGAGACGCTGCATTCGCTGCGCGCGCGGCATCCGGGAGCGACGCTGACGGCGGCGTTCGAGCCGCGGAGCAACACGGCGCGAACGAAGGTGCTCGAGGCGGAATTCATGCGCGGGCTGGCGATGGCGGACGAAGTTTACCTCGGGCCGGTGAACCGCGCGGAGAAGCTCCAGGTCGGCGAGCGTTTCGACACGGCGGCCGTGGCGGATCATTTGCAGTCGCTGGGCGTCAGCGCGCACGCGGCGCCGACGAACGCCGCATTGCTGGAGCGCCTGCTGGCGCTGGCGCCGGGGGCGCGTCCGCGGGTGGTCGTGTTTTTCACCAACGGGGATTTCGACGGGGTCATCGGGAAGTTCGTGGCCGCGATGAAAGGATGAAGCGGCGCGGTTCCCGCCGAGGTGCGGTCCCGCAAGGCGCCGCGGCGAGTTTCAACCGGCGTGCCGTTTTGGACAAGGAATGCGTAGCGGGGAACGGGCGCGAGGCGTATGCTCGCGATGTGACCCCGAAGTTCGTGGCGGCTTGCGAAGTGTTCAAGCCTGCGGAGAAGGCTTGCTGGGAGATTCTGTTTCGCGAACGGCCGGATGCGGCGGGGATTCCGGCGGTGTCGCTCGACTACGCGATGGAGCGGACGCTCGCGCAGCTTTGGTCGCTGCTGCGGGCGAAGTCGGTGGATCACTGGATGAAGACGACGCGGGCCGAGCCGCTGCTGCCGTGGCTGCCGGCGGGCTGCGGGCTGGAGCAGTTGCTCGCGTTTTTCGGCAGCGGCCAGCGCGCGCTCGAGCTGATGCTGGTGGAGATCGAGCGGGAGTTTCC
>DASZPP010000197.1:0-2574 GCA_035549975.1 Opitutus sp. | reverse complement strand
GCCGCCGCGAGGGAAGCGCGCGACCGGGGGAAATGATGAAATTTCATGCGGGCTGTGATTGGTCAAACAAGGTTTATCGCGGGAACGCGAGACAACCCTCATAAGACAGCATGTTTTGCGACCGCGTCAAACCAACATCTTGGAGGAGCGTTCTATTTCTCCGCGGCTGGCGCGCCGCTTTGGGCGGGCTTGGCGGCGCCGGCGTCGCCGGGCTGGATGGTGGCCAGCGAGACGTGCTCCTTGCCGAGGTACTGCTTCGCAAGGGCGCTGAGCTCGGCGGTGGTGATGGAGTTGTAGTCGGCGATCCGGTCGCGCGCCCAATCGAGCATCTCGGGTTTTTCCTGCGCGCGGGCGAGGACGCTGCCGAGCCAGTAATCGTTCCGGCGGAGCGTCTCGTTGAGCATGGTGAGGAGCGGCTTGCGGGCACGCTCCAGCTCGTCGTCGGTGATGCCCTGGGTGGCGAGGTCGTCGGCGGTGGCGACCGCCACGTCGGCAATCTTCGCGGCCATGGTGGGGTTCACGTCGATGCTGGCCTCGATGTAGCCGTAGCCGGCGAATGTGTTGCTGGCGTTGCTGTATGCGCCGGGGCTGTAGGTGCCGCCGATTTTTTCGCGCACCTGGATGCGGAGGCGGTCGCTCAAGATCGCCGCAAGCAGGGAGAGCCGGCGGCCCCGGTGGATGTCAAGGCTGTCGTTCGTGGGCCAGAAGATGGAGAGGTGGCCCTTGGGGATTTGCGAGTCGATGGTGAATTGCTTTTCAAACGCCGCGGCGGGGAAGGCGACTTTTTCCAGCGGCGTGAGGTCCTCGCGCGGGCTGCGGGCGGGGAGCGCGCCGATGGTCTTTGCGGCGGCATCGATGGTCTTGTCCACGTCGAGGTCGCCGATGATTGAGACTTCCATCGCGCCATGGGCGAGCTGCGGTGAAACCCAGTCCTTTACCTCGTCGAGGTTGCGCTGCATGAGCAGGTCGCGCGGGGGGAAACCGAAGCGCGGGTCGCCGCCGGCGATGAGGTTCGCGACATCGGTCTGGCGCGGGCCGCTGACGGTGTGCGCGAATGAGTTGTAGGTCTCGTCGAAACCCTGCTGCGCCAGGCGCAACGACTCGGGGCGGTAGCCGGGGTCGGTGATTTTCGCGGCGAGGAATTGCATTTCGAGCAGCAGGTCCGCGGGCGTGGTCTCGCCGGAGAAGGTGAAGGCGTCGGGCGATGGGGCGAAGCCCAGGTCGACATCGTTGCCGGCGAAGACGCGCTGGAGATCGTCCACGCTGAGCTTGCCGAGGCCGCCGAGGTCGAAGGTCGACCCGGCCAGCGCCGAGAGGCCGCGTTTGCCCGCGGGCTCGGTGACAATGCCGCTGCCGACGCGCGCGGTGAGGCTGATCGTGCCGGCCTCGAAATCGGTCTTCTTGATGTTGAGGCGCACGCCGTTTGCGAAGGTGATCTCGTCAATATCGAGGTCGTCGATGTGTTTGCGCGAGACGATTTTTCCCGGCGCGCCGAAATTCGTGTAGACCCACACGGCTGGTTTTTCCGGCACGGGCGCGGCGACGGCGACGGCTTGCGATTTCTTGTAAGCGGCGGCGATGGCGGCGTTGGCGTCGCCCGGGATTTGCAGATTCCCGGCGACCATCACGAAGCGGCCATCGGCGGAGAACGCGGCCTGGAGCGCCGCGAGGCATTGCTTCGGGGTGATCGTGCGGAGCGCGGGCTTGAGCAGCGCGAGATCTTCATCGGGCGAAGTGAACACGGTGCGCTCCACGAGGGTGCTCGCGATTTCGCCGGCGAGCGCCTCCGAGCTGCGGGTGCTCTCGCTCTTCACGGCTTTGCGGAGCTCGCGCGAATCATTCGCGACGGCATCCTGCAATTCCCCCGCGCTGAAACCGTATTTGAGCGCGCGGCGCAATTCCTGTTCGCCCGAGGCGAGCGCGGCCTGCCACTGCTCCGGCTTGCATGTGATCTCGATGCTCGAGTCGCGGTAGAAATTGAATTCCTCGCCAACCTCCGCCGAGGCCGAGACGAACGGCGCGTTGTCCTTCTTCGCGAGGATGGCCAGGCGGCGGTTGAGCATCGCGACGGCGAGGGAACGCGGGAGGAGCTTCAACTCGCGCGCGGTGGTGTCGGGCTCGTGCGTGTAGGGAGTGATGCTGGTGATCTCGATCTGCGTCGCGGGCGATTCCGCATCGGCGTGGTAAAAAGTGCGCACTCCCTTGAATCGCGGGAGCTTCCCGAGCGACGGCTCCCCCGGCGCGGCGGCGCGCGGCTTGAGGCCGGAGTAGGCGGTCTTCACCATCTCCTCGACGGCCCCGGCGTCCTGGAAATCGCCCACGATGATGACGGCGAGTTTTTCCGGGCGATACCATTTGTTCCAAAAATCGACGAACTGGTCGCGCTTCGCCGCGCTGATGATGTCGGGCTGGCCGATCGGCATGCGTTTGGGCAGCAGCGTGTCGCCGAGCGTTTCGTTGAACTCCGCCTCGAACGTGCGGTAGCTCACCGTGTCGCGCGAGCGTTTTTCGGAGAGGATGATGCCGCGCTCCTTGTCGACCATGTCGCCGAGGAGCAGGAGGCCGCCGGCGTAA
>DASZPP010000196.1:0-5439 GCA_035549975.1 Opitutus sp. | reverse complement strand
GCCGGTTGTCGCCGCCGGCCCCGGGGGCAGCGGCAGCGTGCGGCACCCGGCGAGCAGCAGCACGGCGACGGCCAACCCCGCAGCCCGGCGCAGGCGGTTCATCGTCTTGTCACCGGCGGAAATCCGGCCTTTTTCAGCGCGCGATGCAGGGCGGCGACATGCGGGCGGTCGCGGGTCTCGACCGTGCAGACCGCGTGCACCGCGCTCACGTCGGGTCCGCTGAACGCGCGGTCGTGCGTCACGTCCTTGATGCTCGCCCCGGTGGCCGCGATCACGCGCGACAGCTCGGCCAGCCCGCCGGGACGATCGCTGATTTTCACCGTGAATCGCGTCAGCCGCCCGTCGTGCACGAGGCCCTTCTCGATCACGTGGCTGAGGATCGACGGGTCGATGTTGCCGCCGCCCACGACGAGCACGACGTTTTTGCCGCGCAGCTTCGCCAGCTGGCCGGACATCATCGCGGCGAGCGGCGCGGCGGCGGCGCCCTCGACGACGGTTTTCTCGAGCTCAATCATTCGCAGGATCGCGAGCGCGATCCAGTCCTCGCCGACGCGAACGACCTCGTCGACCCGGTCGCGCGCGATCGCAAACGCGTTGGCGCCGACGGTGAGCGTGGCGAGGCCGTCGGCGAGCGTCGGCCGCCGGCGCACGACGACCGGACGATGGGCGCGCAGCGCGGCGGAGAAATTTCCCGTCGCCGTGCTCTCCACGCCGATGATGCGCACGCGCGGCCGGAGCGCTTTCACCGCGAGCGAAAGCCCGGCGATCAGCCCGCCGCCGCCGATCGGGCACACGATCGCCTCGACGTCGGGAACCTGTGCGAGGATTTCGAGGCCGATCGTGCCCTGGCCGGCGATGATCCCCGGCGCATCGAAACCGTGGATGTAGGTGAGGCCCTCGCTCGCGGCGAGCGCGTCCGCCTGCGCGCGGGCCTCGGCAAAATCACAACCGCGCACGAGGATGCGCGCGCCGAGCCTCTCACACGTTGTGATCTTGATGAGCGGCGCGTAGTCCGGCATGACGACCGTGACGGGGATGCGCAGCAGCTTGCCGTGGTAGGCGAGCCCGAGCGCGTGGTTGCCGGCGCTCGCCGCGATCACGCCGCGCTTCCGGGCGGCGGGCGGGAGCAGCAGGAGCGCGTTGCGCGCGCCGCGTTCCTTGAACGAGCCGGTGCGCTGGAAATTGTCGAGCTTGCACGAAACGCGCGCGCCCGCGATTTCCGAGAGCGGAATCGAAATGGGGCAGGGGGTGACGATCACGCCGCCGGCGATGCGTTTCCGCGCGGCGCGAATGTCGGCGAGGGAAACGGGCATGCAACGACACTAGCGGCCGCCTTTGCGGGGGCGATGGAAAAGCTCCAAGGACCCACCTCCAAGCTTCAGAGAAAATCCAAGCTTCGAACTCCAAATTGGTGTTTGGAAGTTCGCTGGAGCTTGGTGCTTGGAGGTTGGAGCTTTATTTCAGCCCCATCTTCTTCCGTTTCCGGTAGAGCGTGGCCTGGTCGATGCCGAGAATTTCGGCGGCTTCGTTCATGCTCGAGGTGACTTCGAGGACGCGGCGGATGTGCTGCTCCTCGAGCGCCTGCAGCGAAACCATCGCGCCGGTCTGGAGCGGCGCGTTGCCGATCGCGCCGGGCGCGGCCTCGTTGGTGCGGATTTCGACCGGAAGATCGCCCGGCGTGATCGTCGGCGCGGGCGCCAGGATGACGGCCCGCTCGATCGTGTTGCGCAGCTCCCGGAGGTTGCCCGGCCAGGAGTAGCGCCGGATGCAGTCGGCCGCCTCGTCGGAAAAGCCCTCGACGGTGCGCCCGAACTGCGCGGCGCAGTGCTCGACGTAGTGGTCCGCGAACCGCAGCACGTCGCGCGGGCGGGAGCGCAGCGGCGGCATCTCGACCGTGATCACGTTGAGGCGGTAGTAAAGGTCCTCGCGAAACGCACCCTCGGCGACCCGCTGCTTCAGGTCGCGATTGGTGGCGGCGACGACGCGAACCTCGGCGCGGCGCGTGATGGTCTCGCCGAGGCGCTCGTATTCCTTTTCCTGCAGCAGCCGCAGGAGCTTCGGCTGGATCTCGAGCGGCAGATCGCCGATTTCGTCGAGAAACAGCGTGCCGCCCTCGGCCACCTTGACCTTGCCCCACGTGTCGCGCAGCGCGCCGGTGAACGAGCCCCGCACATGGCCGAAGAGCTGGCTTTCGAGCAACTCCCTCGTGAGGGCGGGGCAGCTCACGGTGACAAACGGCCGGGACGCGAGATGGCTCTGCGCGTGCAGCGCGCGGGCGGCCACGCTTTTGCCCGTGCCGCTTTCGCCGAGAATCAGGACGGAGGCCGTGCTTTTCGCGGCGCGCTGGAGCACGTCCATGACCGCGCGCATCACGGGCGTCTCGAATTCGATCAGCGGCTCGCCCTGCTGCGCCTGGGTTTCCTTCACCTCCTCCTCGAGCCGCTCGATCCGCTTGCTCATGTCGGCCAGCCGGCGGAGCCGGGCGAGGACGGCGTGGAACTGGTCGCGCGTGAAAGGCTTCTCGAGAAAATCGACCGCGCCCTGGTGCAGCGCCTGCACGGCGGTCTTCACCGTGCCCTGCGCGGAGAACATCACGACCGGCACGTTCGGGCGCACCTTCAGCAATTGCGGGAGCAGCGCGAGGCCGTTCTGCCGGCCGAGGTGAAGGTCGAGCAGGACCGCGTCGAACTTGTCCTCCTTGACGCGCTCGAGCGCGACTTCCGAGCCGGAGGCGCTGGTGGCGAAGTGGCCCTCCTCCTCGATCAGCAGGCAGGTGGCTTCCCGGAAGACCTGATCATCGTCGATGACGAGAAATTCCATGGCAGGTTATCGGGCGGGGCGGACGACGCCGGCGTGCGCAGGTTTCATGCGGCGACCGTGACGAGGGGAAAAGTCATGATGAAGGTCGCGCCCTGGCCGGCGTTGGTCTCGAGGTTCAGGTCGCCGCGCATGTCCTGCATGAGTTTCTTCACGATGCTCAGGCCGAGGCCGGTGGACGGTTCGCCGCCGGTCGGGCGCGCGCTCAGCCGGCGGTAGCGGCGGAAAATCTGCTCCAGGTCCTGCGGGGTGAAGCCGGGGCCCTCGTCGCTCACGCGGCATTCGCCGCGGTCGCCGGCGGCCTGGCCGACGACGAGGCGCACGGTCTTGCCCGGCGGGGAAAACTTGAGCGCGTTCGAGACGAGGTTGTCCAGCACCTGCTCCAGCGCCGCCCGGTCGGCCTCGACGAGCACGCCCTCCTCGCGTTGCTCGAGCAGCAGCGAAATCTCCTTGCGCGTGGCGTGCTCCTGGTGCCGCCGCACGACGTCCACCGCGACGTCGTGCAGGTAGACGGGCTGGAATTTCATCGGCCGCCCGTGATCGACCTCGGAGTTGGCGAGAAACTCCTTCACGAACGACAGCATCTGGTCCGTGCCGCGCAGGATGTTCGCGGCCATGCGCTGGAAGCGGGCGTCGTTCAGCGCGCGCGCCTTCTCGTCGAGGAGCTGCACGCTCATGAGCATGCCGCCAAGGTGGTTCTTGAGGTCGTGCGCGAGGATGCCGAGCAGCTCGTCCTTGTCCTCGGCGAGCCGGCGCAGGCGGTCGCGCGCCTGCTTGAGCGCGAGGTGGGTCCGCACGCGCGAGAGCAATTCGGAGGAATTGAACGGCTTCGTGACGTAGTCGACGCCGCCGCTCTCGAGCGCGCGCACGATGAGGGATTTGTCGTCGGCCGCGGAGAGAAAGATGATCGGGATGTCGATCCATTCGACCTTCGCGCGGATGCGGCGGCAGGTTTCGAAGCCGTCGAGCCCGGGCATCAGCACGTCGAGCAGGATCAGATCGACCGGCCGGTTCTGGAGGCGGCGCAGCGCCTGCTCGCCATCGAGCGCCGGCACGATGTCGAAGCCGAGGTGCGCGAGCATGTCGCCGAGGACGCGCAGGTTGGTTTCCTGGTCATCGACAATGAGAATGCGAGCGGAGCCGTTTTCGCGATTCATGAACTGTTGGAGCGGGCAGGGGGCAACCTAGATGGCCGAAGCGGGCCGGGGTTCCACAGATTGGATGAGAGAAGGAAATTCCTTCAATCGCGTCTCGATGCGAAGGACGGAGTAGTCGTCCGCGTCGCGCAACAGCGCCGCGGCGTATTCGGCGACCGGCTGGCTGGAAAAGGCCCGCGCCACTTCGTCGAGCACCCGGGCGAATTCACGGACATCGTTGATCGCGCCGCTGTCGCAGGCTTCGCGCCAGACGCCCGCCTCGAGGTGGCGGAGCGCGGGGGCCAGCTCGGTCCAGCTCGTGGTTGGCGGCCGGCCGGCCGGCGGTGACGGCAGCGGCTCGGCGACGGCCGGGCCGCGGCGCGCGCGGCGGGGCAGGAAGGCGGCCAGTTCGTGAAACAGCATCTGGCGCGTGTACGGTTTCCGCATGTAACCGGCGAAATAGCCGCGCATGACGTGCTCGTCGTCCAGCATGCTCGAGGCGGTCACGGCGATCACGGGCAGCAGCTCCGTGCCGGGGAGCTTGCGCAATTCCATCAGCGCGGTGTGGCCGTCCATCTCCGGCATGCGAATATCCATCAGCACGACGTCCGGCAGCCGCGCGCCGATTTTTTCGAGCGCCTCGCGGCCGTTCAGCGCGAAACGCACCTGGTGATCGGAGTTCTCGAGGTAGCCGGCGATGAGCTCGCGGTTGGACTCCGCATCGTCGACCACGAGGATGTCGGCCCGCTGGAGATCGTTGAAATCGACTTCCTCCACGCGATCGGCGCGCACGTGCGCGGGCAGGCGCATCGACACCGGCACCTGCGGGAACTTGAGCCGGAAACGCGTGCCCTGGCCGACCTCGCTTTCCAGCGAAACGGTGCCGCCCATCCGCTCGGTGAGCCGGTGGACGATGCTGAGGCCGAGCCCGGAGCCCTGCTGTTCGCTCGCGCGGCGCGGGTTCACCTGCACGAACGGATGAAAGATTTCGCGCTGCTTCTCCGGCGGGATGCCGATGCCGGTGTCGGCGACCTCGACCAGCAGCTCGCCGCAGCCGCGCTCGCCCGGCTCCTGCCGCCAGCGGATGCCAAGGTCCACGCGGCCGCGCTCGGTGAACTTGAGGGCATTGCCGATGAGGTTGACCAGGATCTGGCGGAGCCGCGAGCGATCGAGCATGATCGCGTGCGGCAGCGAGGGCTCGAGCTCCGCGTGCAATTGCAGCCCGCGCCGCGCCGCCTGCTGGGCGAAGACGGTCTGCATGAAGTCGGCGACCTCGCGCAGGTCCGTCGGCTCCGGCCGCAGCTCGACGACGCCGGCGTCGATCTTCGAGAGATCGAGGATGTCGTTGATGAGCTGGAGGAGCGAATTCGCGCTTTCGCGGATCGCCTGCACGCGGCGGCGGCCGCGGCCCTCGGGCAGCTCGGTCACGAGCAGGTCGCTGAAGCCGAGGATGGCATTCATCGGCGTGCGGATCTCGTGGCTCATG
>DASZPP010000195.1:0-5449 GCA_035549975.1 Opitutus sp. | reverse complement strand
GACGAGATCACGAAGCCGTGCGGGGATCGATTTCCCGATCTTCGTCGTTCCGTTTGCCTGGCGGAGCGAACGAATGCGGAACTACAAGTTTTTGTCCGTCACGGCGCCTTCGGAGGCACTGGTGACCAGCTTGGCGTATTTGGCGAGGACGCCGCGGCGTTCGCGCGGCGGGCGCGGCTTGTTCGCGGCCATGCGGGCGGCGTAGTCGGACTCGGGGATGCGGAGGTCGATCGTGTTTTTCACGGCGTCGATCTCGATGATGTCACCATTGCGCACGATCCCGATCGGGCCGCCGCACGCGGCTTCGGGCGTGATGTGGGCGACATCGAAACCATGCGAACCGCCGGAGAAGCGGCCGTCGGTGATGAGCGCGACGTCCTTGATCAGGCCGCGGCCGGCCACGGCTGCGGTGGGCGAGAGCATTTCGCGCATGCCAGGACCGCCGACGGGACCTTCGTTGCGGATGACGATCACGTCGCCCTTCACGACGTCGCCGCGAAGAATGCCTTTGAGCGCCTCTTCCTCGCTCTCGTAAACTTTGGCGGTGCCCTTGAAGTAGAGGCCTTCCTTGCCGGTGATTTTTCCGACGGCGCCGGTGGGCGCGAGATTGCCGCGGAGGACGCGGAGGTGGGCGTCCTTTTTGATCGGCTGGTCCCACGGATGGACGATGTCCTGCTCGTCCGGATAGGCGCCGTAGGGCTTCACGTTTTTCAGGGTTTCGGCAATCGTTTCGCCGGTGACGGTGAGGCACTCGCCGTGGAGCAGGCCGCGATCGAGGAGCAGCTTCATCATCGGGCGAATGCCGCCGATGCGGACGAGGTGGCTCATGTTGTATTTGCCGAACGGCTTGAGGTCGGCGAGGAGCGGGACGCGATCGCCGATGCGCTTGAAATCGTCGAGCTCGAGCGGCACTTCCGCGGAGTGCGCGATGGCGAGAAGGTGGAGGATCAGATTCGTTGAACCGCCGAGGGCGAGACAGACGGTGATCGCGTTTTCGAACGCTTTTTTCGTGAGGATGTCGCGCGGGCGGAGGCCTTTTTTCAACATGCCCATCACGGCGGCGCCGGCGCGCTCGCAGTCCTCGCGCTTTTCCTTGCCGACGGCGAGCTGGGCGCTGCTGTTGGGCAGGCTCATGCCGAGCACCTCGATGGCGCTCGCCATGGTGTTCGCGGTGTACATGCCGCCGCAGGAGCCGGGGCCGGGGATCGCGGCACACTCGACGGCTTTGAGGCCGGCGTCGTCGAGCTCGCCCTTGGCGTGTTTGCCGACGGCTTCGAAAACGGAGACGATGTCGAGCGGCTTCTTGTGGTCGCAGTCCTCGGCGGTGAAGCCCGGAAGGATCGTGCCGCCGTAGATGAAGACAGCGGGCCGGTTGAGGCGCGCGATGGCCATCATGGCGCCGGGCATGTTCTTGTCGCAGCCGCCGATCGCAATGAGTCCGTCGAAACCCTCGGCGGCAACGGCGGTCTCAATCGAGTCGGCGATGACCTCGCGCGACACGAGGCTGTAACGCATGCCGAGCGTGCCCATGCTGATGCCGTCGGTGACGGTGATGGTGTTGAAATAAACGGGTTTCCCGCCGGCGGCGGCGACGCCCTTGCGTGCGTGCTCGCTGAGTTCGCCGAGGTGGACGTTGCACGGCGTCATGTCGCTCGCGGCGGAGGCGACGGCGATCTGGGGCTTCTTGAAATCCTCGTCGGTGAAGCCGACGGCGCGGAGCATCGAGCGCGCCGGGGCGCGGTCATCACCGTCGACGACGACGGAGGAATGGGGGCGGAGGGAGGCGGATTTCGCGGAGGCGCTCATGGAAGAAAGTGGCTTGGAATCGGGAGGCTGGAGTCCAGAGCTGAGAGTTGAGGGTTGAGAGTTGAGAGTCGAGTGCGGAGGCGAAGCGGATACCGCGGAGGCGATCGCGAGGCAGGTGCGCTGAAGCCTGACGACCGAAAGCTGACGGTCGGTTTCTTTTCATGGTTGCGTGAGCGGAGGGGCGGGGCATTCACTCGGCACGATTTTTCCACATGGCCTTCAACCTCAAAAAAGTGCTCAAGACGCTGCTGCTGTCGTCGAACCAGCCGCTGTCGATCAAGGACGTGCAGGCGGCGTTCGGGCGGTTTCATGATGCACCGGCGGCGGCGGGCGACGAAGCTGAGTTGTCGGGTGAGGAGAAAAAGCCGGAGGCGAACGCGCCGCTGCCCGAGAGCGCGGCGGATCTGGCGGCGGTGACCGGCGCGGTGGCGGGCAGCCCGGCGGTCGTGACGGAGCCGGCGGAAGTTTTCGCCGAGGGGCCGGAAGATCCGGAGTTGTATCAGGACGTGCCGTCGCTGGTGACCGCGGCGCAGATTCGCGAGGCGATGGATGCGATCGCGGCGGAGTTGAAGGCGGCGGACGACGGATTGCTGCTGATCGAGGGCAGCAGCGGTTATCGGGTCGTGACGCATCCGCGGTTTGCGCGCTGGGTGCGGATTCTGCGGTCGGAGCCGCCGCCGGTGAAGCTGAGCCAGTCGTCGATCGAGACCCTGGCCATCGTGGCCTACCGGCAGCCGGTGACGCGCGGCGAGATCGAGACGATCCGCGGTGTGTCGGCCGAGGCGGGGATCAACAAGCTGCTCGAGCGGGAACTGATTTATGTCGTCGGCCGGGCGGATTTGCCGGGCCGGCCGATCCAATACGGGACGACGGACAATTTCCTGGAGTTCGTGGGCGTGAAGTCGCTCGACGAATTGCCGGCGTCGGATGTGCTGTCGTCGCGGCAGATCGACGAGTGGCTCAAGAATGCGATGAATCCGCAGACCTTGAGCGACACGGATGTCGGACTGGAAAACGAGGAGCTGCCGCTGGAGACAGCCGCGGCCGAAGCCGAAGGCGGCACGACCGATGGCGGGGCCGATGGCGCCAAGAGCGAGGGCACGTCGAACTGACATGGACCTCGACAAGATTCGCGCACAGATCGACGAGCTGGACCGGCGGATCGTCGGGGAATTGAACAAGCGGCTGTCGCTGGCGGCGGAGATTGGGAAGCTGAAGCGCAGCCAGGGCGGCTCGATTTACGTCGCCGAGCGCGAGGAGGCGGTGCTGCGCAAGGTCACCGCGCAGAACCAGGGCCCGATCAAGCACGAGGCATTGAAGGCGATCTACCGCGAGATCATGTCGGCCGCGATCGCGCTCGAGAAGCCGCTGCTGATCGCGTATCTCGGACCCGAGTCGACGAACACGCACCAGGCGGCGATGAAGAAATTCGGCGCGAGCGTGGACTACCATGCGATGCCGACGGTCGGCGACATTTTCACGGCGGTGGAGAAAGGCGAGGCGGACTACGCGGTCATTCCGATCGAGAACTCGACCGAGGGCTCGGTGCGCGACGCGCTGGACCTCTTCGTCGAGTCGGACCTGAAGATCGTGGCGCAAATCTACCTCGAGATTTCACACGCGTTGATCTCGAACTCGCCGTTGACCGAGATCACGAAGGTTTACTCGAAGGATCAGGCGCTGGCGCAGTGCCGAAACTGGCTGCAGCGGCACTTGTCGCACGCGCAGCAGATCGACGCCCCGAGCACGGCGCGGGCGGTGCAGATTGCGAAGGAGGAGAAGGGCGCGGCGGCGGTGGCGGGCGAGCTCGCGGCGGCGGCTTATGGCGTGCCGGTCGTGGTGAAAAACATCCAGGACAAGATGGACAACACCACGCGGTTCTTCGTGCTCGGCAAAAGACCGTCCGGCAGCGTGGGCGACGGCAAGGACCTGACAAGCTTCGTCATCTCGCTCGGCGACCAGGCGTCGGCACACGCGGGGGCGCTGCTGAAAATGCTGCTGCCGTTCGCGAACCGCGGGATCAACCTGTCGAAGATCGAATCGCGCCCGAGCAAGCGCCGGCCGTGGGACTACAATTTCTTCATCGACGTGACCGGTCACTACGACGACCCGGCGATGAAGGAGGCGATCGCCGAGCTGCAGAAATTCTGCCCGGTGGTGAAGTGGCTGGGGAGTTATCCGGCGGCGGGGTGAGTTCCGCGCGCTGCGCGGAGAAGGGAGAAGGGAGAAGAATTGGGCGACCTGTTTCCCTCTCCTTTCCCCCTGCTCGCTTCTCCTGCTGCGCGCCGCGTCAGCCGAGCAGCACCTGCCACTGGTTCTCGCGGGCGGCGCGGGCGGCCTTGAGGGCCCCGAGGGCGACGTAGCGTTTGTAGTCCTGGCCGGCGAGGCGGACCTTCGGCGATTCGAAGTTGTCGTCGGTGAGCCTGCGCTGCAGCAGCGTGTCGATGCCCTTGATCTGCGAGCCGCCGCCGGTGACGATGATGTTCTGGAGGAGCGTGACGACCGAGTCGGAGGAGGCCCGCTGGATGAGGCTGGTGAGCGCGGGATAGATTTTTTCGATGAGCGCGTTGCAGGAATTCGCGAGGACGTCGCCGAGCTCGAGCGTGTGCGGCTTACCGCCGATCACGACCTTGACGTCGAGCGGCTTGCGGCTCGGGCCGACGTAACCGTGGGCTTCCTTGATCTCGCGGACCTTGTGGACGGAGAGGCCGTTGTTCGGATAAATGCGATCGAGCTCCTCCTGAAGCAGGTGGTCGATGGCATCGCCGGCGAAGGCGATGCTGATCTGGTCGTCGGGGCCGGGAAAATAACCCTGGACGAGGCAGAGGTCGCTGGTGCCGCCGCCGATGTCGATGAAGAGCGAGTTGACGACCGGATCGATGTAGTTCGGCTGGCCGAGGCGCGAATCATCGCGATAACCGAGCGCGGCGAGGAAGGGCTCGGGGATGAGGAGAATGCGATCGAAGACGCCGTAGGCGGAGCGGCGGATGTCCTCGCGGGCCTGCTCGGTGGCGTTGGCCGGCACGCCGACGACCGCGCGGATCTCGGCGCCGCCGGCCGGGTCGACCAGCGAGCGCGCGTGGCGGAGGAAATCGCGCGCGGCGCCGGGGTCGGCGATGACGCCGTCGGTGAGGGGCGCGACGAGCCGGACGTGCAGCATGTTCTGGAGCGCGTCCTCGCCGAAGAGGATCGGCTTGTTGCCGGCGACGATGCCGTCGACGATGCCGTCCTTCACATAACCGATGACCGTCGGCACAATCTTGCTGACCGTGATGTCGGTGCTGCCGGTGGGGCCGGCAAGGAGGCAGGATTTGTTGGTGCCGAGGTCGAAGCCGACGAGAACGGTCCTGGTCTTGGACGGGCGCGCGGGCGGATTGACGACGGCATTGGGGGCGTTGGCGGGAATGGCGGCGGCGGGAACCGGTTTTTCGGCGGTGGCGGTGGGCATGGGAATGAGTTTGTTTTGGTTTGGAGCGATGATGTCGGAACCGGAAAGGGAAACGTCACGAGGCGCGGGAACGCCGCGAGGCTTGGGCGAGCATGTCGTCGATCAGATCGGCCACCTGCGGCGGCGAAGTGACCAGTGAGCCGGCGGGACGCGCCGGTGCGGGCGATTCACTCATGGCGGACGGGCGTGCGCCGG
>DASZPP010000194.1:0-12434 GCA_035549975.1 Opitutus sp. | reverse complement strand
AGCTGCGAGGCGGTGCCGGTGGACGGCGATGTTGCGTTGAAGCTCAGCGTGGATCGCTTCGCGCAGGATGGGCGGTGGGAGACGACCATCGGCGGAATCGAGGGCGGGAAATTCTACCACTTCGAGGCGCTCAGCCAGGTGCACAAGGTCAATGGCGAACGGATCGACACGGCGGCGCTCCTGCTGTGGTGCCGCAATGCGAACGGCACGGACGATCTCCAGGGCGACTATGTCGATCACTTCGAGGTGGCGGGCGCGTGGCACCGCCATTATCGCACGGTGCAGGCGCCCGCCGGCGCGCAGTCGGTGAAAATCCTGATCCGCCTCCGCTGGACAAAGCAGGGCTCGGTCCTGTGGAAGGATCTGAAACTGGCGGAAGTGCCGGCGCCGGCGCCGCGCGTGATCCGGATCGCGACGACGCGCATCATGCCCATGACGGTGCGCACGGTGGCGAACAACATGAAGCTCGCCGCGGACATGTTCGACCGGATCGGCCCGGAGAAGCCGGATGTCGTACTGTTCTCCGAGACACTGCCCGGGCGCAGCACGCGGCTGCCGACGGCCGAGAAGGCACAGACGATTCCAGGACCATACACGAACATCCTGTCGGAGCGGGCGAAGAAATATCACTGCTACGCGATCGCCTCGCTGCTCGAGCGCGACGGGGACCTGTTCTACAACACGGCGGTCCTGATCGACCGCGAGGGACGGATCGTGGGCAAGTATCGGAAGGTGCACCTCGCGATGGCCGAATCCGAGGCCGGCCTCACGCCGGGCAATGATTTTCCCGTGTTCGAGACGGACTTCGGCCGGATCGGCATCCTGATCTGCTGGGACAACTGGTTCGCGGAGTCGGCGCGCATCCTGCGGTTGAAGGGCGCCGAGATCCTGTTCTTCCCGCTCGCGGGCGACGGCTCGGAGCAGCACTGGGACGCGGTTTCGCGGGCCCGGGCGATGGACAACGGGCTGTTTTTCGTGTCGTCCGGCACCGTGAGCGACGCGAGCCGGATCATCACGCCGAACGGCGACGTCGTGGCCGAAGCGCGCGGCGATTTCGCGTATGTCCTCGCGGAGGTCGACCTGAACCAGGAATGGCGGCTCAAGTATCTCTCGTTCGACCACGCGACCGGCGAGGCGAAGAGCGTCTATTTCACCGAGCGCCGGCCGGAGACCTACGGCGCGCTGTTGAACGGGCCGGTGGCCGTGCCCGAAAAACCGGCAAGCACCAGCCCTTGAGGGGCAGCGGCGGTTAGTCTCGCCGCCGCGGGAAAAATGCCGCCGCCGCCGCGACGACAGCCGCGCGTGCGGGGTTCAATCGGAAGCACGGTTCGGTTGCAAAATCACACGGGCGAACCGGCGGCCCCGCTCTCGTGCCGCCGGCGATAGTCGAGCGGTTTCTCGCCGTTGGAATAATTGGCGAACGCCTGATAGAAGGCCGCCGGCGAGCCGAAGCCGCTGTCGAGCGCGATGTCGGCCACACGCGCGTCGGTGGTGACGAGGAGGCGCTGGGCGTGCGAGACGCGGAGGCGCGTGAGGTATTCCCAGACGCCGATCCGGCAGTGCCGTTTGAAAAGGCGCATCAGGTATTTCGGGTGAAGTCGCACGGCGCGGGCGATGTCGTCGACCGTCAGCGCGTCGCGATAATGCGCGGCGAGATGGCCGATGATCCGCTCGATCTGCGAGGCGTTGCGAAGCTCCGGCCGACGGCGGACGCTGCGGAACGGCGATTCGACGGCGCCGCGCAGCAGCCAGGCTTCGAGCTCGAGCTGCAGCGCGCGGCGACGGTCGTCGCGGCCGCTTTCGAAGTCGGCGAGCCAGCATTCGATTTGCGTGGCGGGCGTCTCCCGCTGGATCAACTCGCCGGCGAGCAGGCGATCTGGGACGCCGCCGGGCAGCCGCCATTGGAGCAGCCATGCGAGCGGAAGCGTGAGCCAGATGCCGTCGCCGTCGACTCCCGGCGGGAGTGTCTGGTGCGGCACGCCGCCCCAGAACACGGCGAGCCGGCCGGATTCGATCACATGGCGGGCGCCGCCGAGCAGGATGGTGACGCGGCCGCGGTGCAGGAAATTGAACTCCATATCGGGGTGGGTGTGCGCCGATGGCATCTCGCCATGCGCCGCGACCCGCCACGCGCGGAAGCCCAGGGTCGGGCGGTGCTGGGTCGGACGCGGCGCGGGCATGCGCCTAGGTCAGCGCCGCGAGGTTACCAATCAAGAGAAAATGAAGGTCTCCGCGAGAGGACGCCGGCGGCGTTCTCCGATATAGTTGCGCCGATGACTTCATCCACCGCATCCCCTCTCCACACCGACCTCGGCAGTCCGCCGCCGGCGGTCCTCGTCCCCGGCGCGCGCGTGCCGACCAGGATGGAGGAATATCTTTTCGACCTGCAGGGATTCATCGTGCTGCGCGGAGCGCTTTCGAAGGACGAGGTCGCCGCGTGCAACGAGACGATCGACCGCATTCCCGCCTCGGTGCCGCGCAACGGCTGGTTCGGCCACGTGCATCGCGAGGATCATCCCGAGCATCGCGGCATCAGTTACCAGCAGGTTTACGAGGCGGGGCCGGCATTCGAGCGGCTGATCGATCATCCGAGCTGGATCAACTACGTGTCACGCTTCGTCGGCGGGCACGACACGTTCGACTGGCATCACGGGCCGGTGTTCATCGACGAGAATTTCGTGAACCTGCGCGGGCCCGGCGAATCGATCGCGCTGCACTCGGGCGGCCACACCGGAACCATGCGCACGCTGTTTCACTATGCCGACGGGCGGTTTCATTGCGGGCAGGTCAACGTGCTGCTCGGGCTCACCGACATCGGTCCCGGCGACGGGGCGACCATGGTCATCCCGGCCTCGCACAAGGCCAACATCAAGCATCCGGAGTTCGACGCGCCGAACCAGAAGGAGAAAGCCTGGGGCGAGGGCGGCGGCGCGTCGGTGGACGGGATCACCGGCGCGATCGAGGTTCACCTGGCGGCGGGCGACGCGATTGTTTTCGTTGACGCGACGTGCCACGGCTCGGCGAAGCGCGTGAATCCCGGCCTGCGACGGATCTGCGTGTATCGTTACGGTCCGTCGTGGGGAAATTTTCGCTGGGGCTACGAGCCGAGCGACGCCCTCGTCAGCCGGCTCAATCCGCTCGCGAAAAAAATCGTGCGGCCGCAGCAGGGATTGCGTCCGCCGGCGGCCGCGGCGGGGCACAAAAAGAATTGAGCGTTTTTTATCTATCGCGGACGGAGCCCGAAAGTCAGGCTTCGTCCGCGTAGTGGTTTGCCGCGCCGGTCGTCCAGTCGACACAGCCGCTGCGGCCATCCTCGCGCAGGTAGGCCGTAGTGGCATCGATGTAGCCGTGATGCGCGTAAGGATCGCGGCCGGCGACCACCACGACGTCGCGCCAGTCGAGCTTCGCCATCGAGACGGGCTTGTCCGGCGGCGGCAGCCGCCAGGGCAGGAATGATTCGCAGCTCATGTAGTGGTTCACGAGCGCGCGGCGAAACGTCCCGGCGGACGCGCGGTTCGGGAGCGAGCGGTGCAGGGTGTAGCCGTTGAAAAACACCACCGCGCCTGCGTCGACCTCCACCGGCACCGCGTCGGCGTCGGTGTAGGGAAATCCGCGCGCCTCCTCGCTGCAATCGAAGCGGCGGTCGCCATGCCAGTGCTGGTCCCAGAGCACGCCGGGGCGATGCGAGCCCGGGATGATCCACAGGCAGCCGTTTTCGACGGTCGCGCGGTCGAGCGCGATCCAGGCGCCGATCAGCGAACGATCGCGGGTGGGAATGTAATCCTCGTCCTGGTGCCAGGCCTGGCCGGGTTTGCCGGAAGGCTTGATGAAGAGCATCGACTGCATGCACTTCACGTTCGGGCCGACCGCGGCGGTGAGGGCGCGCACCGTCGGCGCGTTGAAAAGCGCGCTGCGCATCACCGGCGAAATCTTGTGCGGAAAATGCAGGCAGAGATAACGGCGCAGCACGGCCTCGTCGGACGCCGCGGGATCGAGCGGCGCGACGCCGCTGACCGCGCCGCGCTGGCCGCGGCAGATGGCGAGCGTCTCGGCTTTCAAGGCCTCGACCTCGGCGGTCGTGAAGGCCGACTCGACGACAAAGAAGCCTTGCTCGCGGTAGAAGGCGCCGAGCTCCCCCGCGTCGAAATCGGGCGGGAAACAGCCGCGGCGGGCGGAAAGGGTGGTTGCGGAATTCATCGGGGGCGCATATCCAATAACACAGCCCGATGCGAATGCCTAGCCGTCCAGTCACACAAAACATATCCAAAAGCCCACGGTTGCGCCGGACGACCAACGTGGTGTTCGGCGACGTCATCTACGGCCCCGGCGGGCGGCATGGGCCGCGGGTGCAGGCGGAGCATCAACTGGTGCTGGTGATGGCCGGCGAGGCGCGGGTCACCGTCGATGGCACGGAACTTGTGGTCCCGGCCCGGCATGCGGCGCTGTTCCTGCCAGGGCGGCGCGAGGAGTTCCAGTTTTCACCGCAGGTGCCGACGCACCACTGGTGGTGTTCGCTCCGGCCGCCGCTGCTGTCGGTAACCCTGCGGAAGCGCTGCGCGCAAGCGCCGGCGGTGCAGCCGTTGAGCCGGCGATTGCAATTGCTGGTTGAACAGGGGTTCTCGGTGCCGCCACGCGCGGGCACGGCCTCCGAACCGCTGCTCGAGGCGCTGGGCGTGGCGGCGCTCGAGGACTACATTTTCACCGGTGGCGCGGGAAGTCACACGGTGCCGGAGCCGGATGCGTTGTGGCGCGCCTTGGAGTGGATCGCGCAGCTCGGCGACGCCCCGGCGGAGCTCGGCGCGATGGCGCGGGCGGCCGGGGTGTCGCGTTCGCAATTGGCCAATTTGTTTCGCGCGCACCTCGGCACGACGCCGATGCGGCACGTGTGGAAGACGCGCACGGAAAATGGCGTGCAGCTCCTGCGGGAGACGGGGCTCTCGGTCGCCGAGGCGGCCTATCGCTGCGGCTTTCGGACGCCGTTTCATTTTTCGCGGAGCGTGCGCCAGCATTTCGGCGCCGCCCCACGGGAGGTCCGCACGAGCCGAACGAAGGCGCCGGACTGAAAAGGGCCGTGCCGGCGGCGGCTGGCTCAGCGAAGGGCCGGTTCGCTGCTGTTCGGCCGCATGTGCCGGGGATAGGTGCGGGGATTCATGCCCTTCACCCGGCGAAACTGCTGGTTGAAGTGCGAGAGGTTGTTGAAGCCGCTGGCGAAACAGGCGTCCGCGATCCGCATGTTTTCCTCCAGCATCAGTTGCATCGCGTGCGCGATCCGGAGTTGCGTGACGTAGGCGGGAAACGTGCAGCCGAGCTTCCGGTGGAAGAAGCCGCTGAAGCAGGCCGGGCGGAGTGCGACCTGCGCCGCCGCCACGGGCGACCTTCCGTTATCTCTTCGCGTCGGCGCTGATGGAGGATGGTGCTTTTCCTATTCGGAAGAGAGCCCGGCCGGCAGCGGCAGCTATCCCTGCAGCGGCGTGAGCTGGTTCGACGAATATGACCTCGCGGGCACGTCGACGACGAGCTGGCTCGGAACCGCGGTCGACGCGGCGCAACGCTCGCCGAAGTCGAACGGCGTCCACATCCGCCGCTTCGAGCACGGGATGGCGATCACGAATCCCAAGGGCAACGGCACGCAGACGGTCAACCTCTCGACGCTGTTCCCCGGGTAAACCTTCAAGCGCATCACCGGCTCGCAGGATTCCCCCACGAACAACGGTGCGACCGTCACGACGCTGACGATCGGCGCGCGCGACGGCTTGATTCTCATCGAGCAGTAGCGCATCCCGCCGCGGCGGATCCGCGGCGACGCGGCGAGGAGCCGGTTCGATCGGGGCCGGCTCCTTTCGCGCCGGAGGTTTGGCGCGACGAAGATCGCGGCGCGGCGGCCCGCGCCGGTTTCACCGAATCCAGGCCTTGCGGACGAGCCATTCCTGGCCGACGCCGGCGTTGGCGCGGAAATGCCGGAGAAACGCGCGCGGGCTCATGCCCTTGAGGGCGTGAAACTGGGTGTTGAAGTTTGACAGGCTGTTGAACCCGGCGGCGTAGCACGCCTCGGAGATGTTCATTTTTTCCTCGGTGAGCAGCGTGGCGACACGGGCGACGCGCAGGCGGTTCACGTAGGCGGAAAACGTGCAGCCCGTTCGCTTGCGGAAGAAGGCGCTGAAGCGCGGGGGGCTGAGGCGGGCGAGGGCGGCGGCGCGCGGCTGCCGGATCACGCGGCCGAGGTTTTTTTCGACGTAACGACGCACGGCGTGGAGGCGGCTGGCGTCGGCGCGGTTGAGTTTCGGCACATAACCCGCGCTGGAAAGCAGCCGCGAGCTGCGGGACTGCGCGAGAAAGTCGAGCAGCTCGAGCAGCCCCGCGATGCGTTCGACGCCGGCGGTGCGCGAGAGCCGGATCATCCGGCGCGCGGCCGCGCGCGCGTCGGCGCCGCTGAACGCGACGCCCTGGCGGCTGCGCTGCAGCAGCGCCGCGACGGCGGAGAATTCCGGCGTCTTCCACGCGCCGGGGCCGAGAAGGTTTTCCCGAAACTGGATGAGGATGCTGGCCGTGTGATTGTGCCGCGGCCGCTTGGGCAGATCGTTGTTCAGCCAGACATGCGGGAGATTCGGCCCGACCAGCACGAGATCGCCCGCCGCGAACGGCTCCGCGCTGTCGCCGACGAAGCGCATTCCCCGGCTCCGCTCGACGAGCAGGAGCTCCAGTTCGGGATGGCAGTGCCACACCGTCGAGAGGCTTTCCCCGGTCGAGCGGGTGCAGCGCAGGGAACTGCCTTCATGGAGCTGGATGATTTCGATGGCGGGACGCATGGCACAAAAACGTCAGTTTTAGATAATGAACCGGTAGTGGGATGCCGGTTCCGGTGAATAATGAACACCTGTTTCGCGATCGTGCTCCGTTGGGTTTCATCGCCCGGCACAAGTGCGGTCGCGATGCGCTTACCTTGGAAGTCATCCCAGTCCCAATGAAATCAATCCCCATGTTGTCATATCTGATCTCCGGGCGCCGCCTTTTGGGCGGACTGGCCCTTGGATTCGTCGGTTTCGCTCCCTCTGTTTTCGCGGCTCCTGCCGATTCGCGGCCGCCGAGCGTGAGCATCACGTCGCCCTCGCCGCAAACCGTCTCGGGTTCCGTGACGGTGCGGGCGAGCGCGAGAGACGGCGGCGGTTCCGGCCTGGCCGGCGTGCAGTTCCAACTCGACGGTGCGAACCTGGGCGACGAGGACACGAGCTGGCCGTTCAGCATGGAATGGGACTCGACCCTCGCCAGCAACGGCAGTCACGCCCTCACGGCAGTCGCGCGCGACAATGCGGGCAACTCGGCGACCTCCGCGCCGGTGACCGTCACCGTCGCCAACACGCTGCCCGGCGGCTGGACCGCCTCCGATGTCGGACTGACCGGCGCGAGGGGTTCGACCAATTATTCCAACGGCACCTTCATCGTCGATGGCGCCGGACTGGAGATTGGGATCGCGTTCGACTCGTTTCAGTTTGCGCGTGTCGCGGCCAGCGGTGACCTGACGATCGTTGCGCGGGTCGCAACCCAGGAGAACACCGCCAGATGGGCGAAGGCCGGCATCATGATCCGCGAGTCCACCGATGCGCGGTCGAAATACGTGCTGCTGGCCGTGACGCCGGACAACCGGCTCGTTTTCGAGGCGCGGACCGGCGCGTCGCCCTGGCTGGCGGTCCACGTGGCGGAGCTTTCCGACGCGGGCGCACCGCGCTGGCTGCGGCTCGTGCGCACGGGGAATACGTTCCACGCGGCCTACTCGACCGACGGATCCAGCTGGATCACGACCGGCCTGACGCAGACGACCGTCGACGCGTCGATGAACGCGAACGTGCTGGCGGGCCTCGCGGTTTGCAGCGGAAAGCTGGGCGGGCTCGGCACCGCGACCTTTGACGGGGTCGGCGTGCAGGACACCGGCGACTACAAGGCCGGCTTCCCGAAACTCGCCGGCGTAAACTACGGGGCGAAAAACTACCAGGACCCGGCGTATCAGGCGGACTTGGCCAAGCTGGATTTCGTGCTCCTCGGGTTTTATCGCGGCTGGGCCCATCCCAACATCCGGACGGCCGTGCAGCAGATCAAGGCGCTGCACCCGAACATGCTGATCGGCCAATATACGATTCAGGAGTCGGAATACCTCACGAGTGACCCGAACAGCTCGGAATACGACATCAACGTCGAGCTCGATTCGGGCGTCGGGCCCAACGGCATCGGCGACTGGTGGGCTTACGACCAGACCGGCGCCCGCACGTTCGAGAGCAGCTCGCAGCCGGAGGTGAACATCACGGCATTCGTCCAGCCCGACAGCGCGGGACTGCGTTTCCCGCAGTGGCTGGCGCAGCGCAGCTATAACGCCTATTTCGCGCCGGTGCCGGAGTTCGACGTCTGGTTTGTCGACAACATCTTCTACCGGCCGCGGCGGAACGCCGATTGGAATCGCGACGGGGTCAACGATTCCAAGGACGATCCCGCGGTGCGCACCTATTATCGCCAGGGGAACGTCGACCACATCAAGGCCATCGACCAACTCCGGCCCGGTGAGCTGATCGCGGGCAACATCGACGGCTGGTCGGGCTCGAACGACGGCTTCCTGCGCGAGTCGCAATACGCGGGGCTGTTCTCGGGCGCGTTGCAGGAGCATGCGATGGGGCAAAGCTATTCCGAGGAGTCGGTCACCGACGGCTGGAACCAGATGATGAGCTCCTACCGGAGCCTCATGGACCACACGATCGCGCCGCATCTCGTGATTTTCAGCGCCGACGGCCAGGCGACCGATTACGCGAAGTTCCGCTATGCCTTCGCTTCGGCGCTGATGGAGGACGGCTACTTCTGCTACAGTCCGGTCAACAGCACGAACCACGTCCTCTACAGCAGCGTCGCCTGGTTCGACGAATACGACCTCGCCGGCACCGCCAACACGAGCTGGCTGGGGGCGGCGGTCGATCCCGTGCAGCGCACGCCGCGCGCGAACGGCGTCTACGCCCGCCGCTTCGAGCACGGCCTCGCGATCGTGAACCCGAAGGGCAACGGCACGCAAACCGTCGACCTCACGGCGCTGTTCCCCGGTGAATCCTACCAACGCGTCACCGGCACGCAGGATCCCGTGACGAACGACGGCACGGCGGTCACGACGGTGACCCTCGACGAGCGCAACGGCCTCATCCTCGTGAAGGCGAACTGATCTCAGCCCCGTCCCGGGGCCAGTTGTTACTATAGCCGAGCGCCGCCGGATTTTCCGGCGGCGCTCGATTCGTTTATAGAGCAGCCGGTGGGAATATGAAAATAAATCGGAATTTTTAAGTAATAGATCGGTAGTCGAAAAAACACATGGGAGTAATACTATGCGCGTGATTCGCGCTTCGCTGCGTTGCCGGAAGCCATGGACCGGCGGCGCAGCGGGCGCGATGTCGTTTACCCTGTAAGTATCCCCCAATGAAATCACTCGTTCCGACGCTACGCGTATTTTTCGGGCGCCGCCTCATCGGCGGACTGGCCCTCGGACTCGTCTGCACGGCCGCCCCGGCCTTTGCCCAGCTCTATTCCGAAAACTTCGACGATGGAGTAGCCGACAACTGGGTCGTCTCTTCCGGCAACTGGGCCGTGTCCACCGGCACCGACAAAACCTACACCAACACGACGGTCGGCGCCGGTCCCGAAATCGCCCACTACGACGGCGCGAGCTGGACGACCGGCTACACCTATGCCGCGACGCTCCACACCTACGGCTCCGGTTGGGGCAACCAGGTGAGCATGATTTATAATTATCAGGACGACGATAACTACTACGAAATCGCGTTCGGTGGCGCGCTCGACGGTTCCAGCCACAATCTGCACCTCTACGAGTGTGTCGCGGGGACCTCGACCGAAGTCGCGGGTGGCAACTACACGAATCCCAGCAATCACCTCATCGATGTCCAGGTCGTGCGCGACGGCAGCGTGACCACCATCAAGGTCGGCGGGACGACGGTGCTTACCCAAACGGAAACCGCGCTGAGCGGCCCCGGAAAAATCGGCGTGGCCGATCGCTACGCGGCGGGTTACATCAACAACATCGTCGTCACCGACACGGCGGCTCCGACGGTGACGATCACGTCGCCGCACGACACTGATACCGTCTCCGGCACGGTGAGCATCACCTCGACCGCCACCGACAACATCGGCGTCGTCGGCGTGCAGTATAAGCTGGATGGCGGCAATCTCGGCGCGGAAACCACGTCGCCGTTCACCTATTCGTGGGACACCTCGCTGGCGACGAGCGGCAGTCACAGCCTCACCGCCGTCGCACGCGACGCGGCGAGCAACACCACCACGTCGTCGCCGGTGGGGGTGACGGTGTCGAACAGCCTTCCAGGCGGGTGGTCCCATTCCGACGTCGGAACCTTTACTCCGGCGGGCACGACAAATTATTCCAGCGGCACCTACATCATCGACGGCGCCGGCACGAACATCTGGGACACGTCGGACCAGTTCCAGTTTGCGCGGACTTCCGCGAGCGGCGATGTCACGATCGTCGCACGGGTCGCGACGCAGGAGAACACCTTTCAATGGGCGAAGGCCGGCATCATGATCCGCGAGACCAGCGCCGACACGTCGAAATACGTGCTGTTGTGCGTGACGCCGAACGACCACGTGCTCTTCGAAGCGCGCACCGGATCGACGCCGCCGGACAATTCGTCGATCCAGATGGCGGCGGTCTCCTCCGTCGGGGCGCCACAGTGGCTGCGCTTGGTTCGCACTGGCGACACGTTTCACGCCGCTTATTCGAGCGACGGCGTGAGCTGGATCACCACGGGGATGACGACCAGCACGGTGGACGTGTCGATGAGTTCGAGCGTGCTCGTGGGCCTGGCGGTCTGCAGCGCGAGCAGCGGCAATCTCTGCACCGCGACGTTCGACGGCGTGGGCGTGCGGGACACGGGCGACTACAAGGTGCTCTTCCCGAAGCTCGCGGGCGTGAATTACGGCGCGAAGAACTACCAGGACACGACGTATCAGGGCAAACTGGCGAAACTGGACTTCGCGGTCCTTGGCTTTTTCCGCGGCTGGGCGCATCCGGACATCCGGACTGCCGTGCAGCAGATCAAGGCGCTGCACCCGAACATGCTGATCGGCCAATACACGATCCAGGAGTCCGAATATACGACGAGCGATCCCTCCAACTCGGAATACGACATCAACGTCGAGTTGAACGCCGGCGTTGGGCCGGGCGGCGTCGGCGACTGGTGGGCGTATGACAACGCCGGAAATCACACGTCCGAAAACTCCGCGCAGCCCGAGACCAACATCACGGAATATGTCGAGCCCGACGCCTCCGGCCTCTGGTTCTCCCAGTGGATGGCCCAGCGCAGCTACAATGTCTTTTTCTCCCCCGTGCCGGAGTTCGACGTCTGGTTTGTCGACAACGTGTTCTACAAACCCCGCCGCGATGCCGACTGGAATCGCGACGGCACCAACGATTCCAAGGACGACGCGGGCGTGCGGACCGACTACCGGCAGGGCAACGTCGATCACGTCACCGCGATCAACCAGTTGGATCCCGGCATGCTGATCATGGGCAACGTCGACGGCTGGTCGCAGACGAACGACGGCTTCCTGCGCGAAAGCCAGTATCAAGGCCTGTTCTCCGGCGCACTGCAGGAGCACGCGCTGGGTCGGAGCTCGTCCGAGGAATCGCTGACCAACGGCTGGAGCGTGATGATGAGCTCCTACCGCAGCCTCATGGCGCACACGATCGCGCCGCATCTGGTGATCTTCAGCGCGGACGGCTCGGCCACGGATTACCAGACCTTCCGCTACGCTTTCGGGTCGGCACTGATGGACGACGGCTACTTCTCCTACGGCGATGGCAACTACGGCGACGTTTTCTGGTTCGACGAATATGACCTCAACGGCGCGTCGACCACGAGCTGGCTGGGCGCGCCGGTGGATCCGCCGCAGACGAGCGCGAAATCGAACGGCGTCTACATCCGGCGGTTCGCGAACGGCATGGCGATCGTGAATCCGAAGGGCAATGGCGCGAAAAGCGTGGACCTTTCGGCGCTCTTCCCCGGCGAGACTTACAAGCACGTGCTCGGCTCGCGCGATCCGAAGAACGACGGCACCACCGTCTCGACCGTCTCGCTCGCCGACCGCGACGGCCTCATCCTTGTGAAGGTGCCCTGATCGGCCGCAGGCTCGGCGCCAACCGCTCATCGCATCGAGCGCCGCCGGATTTTTCCGGCGGCGCTTTTTTTGTCGCTGGCGCGACTCAGGCAAAAAAATATGCCGGCGGTTCACGCCGGCCGTGTGCCATGGGAGAAGGACTTCGCCGCCGTGCGGCGGGCGCTTGCGGCTCAGTGCACCGCGCCGAGCCAGCCGTCGCCGCACGGGCCGCCGCCGGTCGGGGCGGCGACGTTGCTGACGACTTCGCCGTGCGCGTTGATCAC
>DASZPP010000193.1:0-29993 GCA_035549975.1 Opitutus sp. | reverse complement strand
GACATCCGCGCCGGCCAGCGCGAGGCGGCCGAGCGTCGCCACGGCCGCCTGCTGCCGCGCCTGCGCGGCGATCGTCTCCTTCGCGCGCCATCGTTCGATCGCGTAGCGGATCGCGCGCGCCAGGCCGGTTTCGCCGCCCGGGCCCTTGACCAGGTAATCTTCCGCGCCGGCATGGACCGCTGCGATCGCCATCGCCTCGTCGTCGCGGCCCGACAGGATCATGATCGGCACGCCCGGCGCCGCGCGGTGGAGCCGTTCGAAGGTCTCGAGGCCGTCGCTGTCGGGCAGCCCGAGGTCGAGCAGCACCACGTCGAACGTCGCCGTCCGCAACTTCGCCAGCGCATCGCGCAACTCCTCCGCGTGCGCGATCGTGAACCGGCTGCCGCGCGCCGTCGCGAGGATCTCCCGCACGAGGAACGCATCCGTCGGGCTGTCCTCCACCAGCAGGACTCGGAACGTCGGCTCGTCCATAAACGCAGCGAAGTTGGAGCAGGAACGCGGAGCGGTGCGGCCGGGCCCGGCGGGCGTCACGAATTCGGCAGCGTCACGACCGTGAACCAGAACCGCTCGATCGACCGCACGACCTCGGCGAACACGTCGAAATCCACCGGCTTGATCACGTAGCAGTTCGCATAAAGCCCGTAGGCCTTCACCACGTCCTCCTCCGCCTTCGAGGTCGTGAGGACCACGACGGGAATGTGCTTCAGCTTCGGGTCATCCTTGATCTCGGCGAGCACCTCCTGGCCGTTTTTCCGCGGCATGTTCAGGTCGAGCAGGATCAGGTCCGGCCGCGGCGCCTTCGCGTATTTGCCGCGGCGATTGAGAAAATCGAGGGCCTCGATGCCGTCTTCGACGATGTGCAGCGTGTTGAGCAGCTTGGCGTGTTCGAGCGCCTCCTTCGTGAGCATCACGTCGGTCGGGTTGTCCTCGGCCATCAGGATGGTGATCGGTTTGTTTCGCGTCATGTCGGGATGGGGGTTTGCGGATGGTGCGGAAGGGTGAAGAAAAACCGGGCGCCGCGGTTCGGCTCCGACTCGATCCAGATGCGGCCGCCGTGGCGCTCGACGATCTTCTTGCAGATCGCGAGGCCGATGCCGGTCCCCGGATAGCGCGCCCGGGTGTGCAGCCGCTGAAAAACGCGGAACACGCGCTCGAAATACTGCGGCTCGATCCCGATGCCGTTGTCGGCCACCGAAAAAATCCATTCCCCCTCGCCCGCGCGCGCCGCGATCGCGATCTCGGGCGGGTGGTCGCCGCGAAACTTGATCGCGTTGCTGATGAGGTTTTGAAACACCTGCACGAACTGCGACCCGTCGGCCGTCACCGTCGGCAAGGGCTCGCGCTTCAGGACGGCGCCGCTCTCCGCGACCGCGATCGTCAGGTTCGCGAGCGCCTCGTCCAGCACGGCGTCGCCCTCGACCGTCTCGAACGCGTGCGCATGCGTGCCGACGCGCGAATACGCCAGCAGGTCGGTGATGAGCGCCTGCATGCGCTTCGTGCCGTCGACCGCGTGCGCGACGAACTCGTCGGCGCGCGCGTCGAGCTTGCCCTCGTAGCGCTTCTTCAGGAGCTGCACGCAACTCGCCACCGCGCGCAGCGGCTCCTGCAGGTCGTGCGACGCCACGTAGGCGAACTGCTCCAGCTCGGCGTTCGAGCGCGCGAGTTCCGCCGCGGTCTTGCGCGCCTCCTCGATCGTGACGCGCAGGAGGTTGCGCTCGGCGACGAGTTGTTCCTCGGCGTCCTTTTCGGCGGTGACGTCACGCGTGACGCCGAACGTCCCGACGATCCCGCCGGCCGCGTCGCGCCACGGCAGCTTCGTGGTCGAAACCCAGGCTTTCGCGCCGTCGCGCATCGTGATGCGCTCGATCTTCCCGACGACCGCCCGCCCGGTGCGGATGATCTCCCGCTCGTCCGCCAGCGCTTGCTCGGCATGCTCGGGCGAGAAAAAGTCGAAGTCGGTCTTGCCCACGCATTCCTCGGGTGACACCGCGCCGAGCATGTCGGCATGGCCGACGTTGTTGCGCACGATGCGCCCGCGCAGATCCTTGAAATAGATCCGGTCCGGACTGTTGTCCATGAGCAGCCGCAGGATCACCGAATCGAGGGAGGGCTCCGCGGCGTCGCTGTCGCGCGAAGGGGCTGGCGCGTCGTTCATGGGACGGCGGAGACGAATGACGACTCGCTCGTGCCAGCGCAATCCCGGATGTCACCGCCTTGTGACATACCGCCGTCGCCGCCGGCCGTTGTCTCCACGGTTCGGACGCCTGCAGCCGCCCGCGCAAGCCCGCCGCGCCGGCGCGGGTCGGTTCGCGGGCTTCCTCTCGGGCAATTCCCCTCTTGCTAACCGCCTTGCCCGCCTCTGTGTTCTGGATTTCGTCGCCCTACATGACTTCCGCCGAGATCCGCCAGTCGTTCCTCGATTTCTTCCAACAGCACGGCCACACGATCGTTAGGTCGTCGCCGCTGCTCCCGGAGTCGCCCGGCCTGCTTTTCACCAACGCCGGGATGAACCAGTTCGTCCCCATCTTTCTCGGCGACCGCGCACCCGACGTCTCCCGCTGGGGCGACCGCGTCCTCACGCCCGCCAAGGACACCCGCGCCGCCGACACCCAGAAATGCATCCGCGCCGGCGGCAAGCACAACGACCTCGAGGACGTCGGCTTCGACACCTACCACCACACCTTCTTCGAGATGCTCGGCAACTGGTCCTTCGGCGACTACTTCAAGCGCGAGTCGCTCGAATGGGGCTGGGAACTCCTGACCAAAGTCTGGGGCATCCCCGCCAAGCGCCTCTTCGCCACCGTCTATTCGCCCGACAAATCGAAGAACGACCCCGCCGACTTCGACCAGGAAGCCTACGACATCTGGGCGAAAATCTTCAAAAGCGCCGGCCTCGACCCCGCCGTCCACATCGTCCACGGCAACAAGAAGGACAATTTCTGGATGATGGGCGACACCGGCCCCTGCGGCCCGTGCTCCGAAATCCATTTCAACCTGCTCCCGTCCGACGACGAAGCCGCCGGCCGCGCCCTCGTCAACGCCGGCAATCCGCGCTGCATCGAGATCTGGAACCACGTTTTCATCCAGTTCAACGCGAACGCCGACGGCACCTTCTCTCCTCTCGCCGCCAAGCACGTCGACACCGGCATGGGCTTCGAACGCGTTGCCGGCATTTACGCGACGACGAACGGTTTCAAGCATTTCGAAAAAGACCCGTCGAACTACGCGGCCGACATCTTCGCCCCACTCTTCGCGAAAATCGCCAGGCTCTCGAAGAAAACCTACGCGGGCACCGTCCCGTCGAAACGCGAAGGCCTGAGCGAACAGGAAAACACCGACATCGCCTTCCGCGTCCTCGCCGACCACGCCCGCTGCGTGAGCTGCGCGATCGCCGACGGGATCCTGCCCGCCAACGAAGGCCGCAATTACGTCATCCGCCGGATTCTCCGCCGCGGCATCCTCTACGGCAAGAAGCTCGGCCTGAGCACCGGCTTCTTCGAGCAACTCGTGACGCCCGTCGTCGACTCCCTCGGCTCCACCTTCCCCGAGCTCAAAGCCCAGCAAGACATCATCCGCCGCGTGATCCGCGCGGAAGAGGAGTCCTTTGGAGCGACGATTGACCGTGGCCTGCAGATCTTCAGCGCGGTCTTGAGCGACCAGGAAAAAACTGCACTTCGTGCATGGACCTCTAAACAGAACCTTTCTGGTCGTCCCACGAGCGCAGGCGAAATTCGACTGCTTGAAGAGTTCGCCCCCAGATTAGCCGAGGCCGCGCGAGTTTTCGCAGACGTGAAGGCCTCCGAAAAAGACTACCTCGAAGCGCGAGAAACAATCATCGCTTCCGCAAAGATTCTAACAGGCGAGACCGCGTTCAGGCTCTACGACACCTATGGCTTCCCGCTCGACATGACCCAGCTCCTCGCCGCCGAGCGCGGGCTCACGGTAGATGTCGAGGAGTTCAATGAACTCATGGCCGAGCAGCAGGAGCGCTCCCGCGCCGCGCAAAAAAAAGACATCATCGTCGCCGCCGTCGAAAGCGATTCCGCGCCCGAGCTCCCGCCGAGCAAGTTCCTCGGCTATGACCAGCTCACCGCCGACGCGACCGTCACCGACGTCGTCAAGTCCGACAAGTCCACCTTCCTCGTCTTCGACCAGACCCCGTTCTACGCCGAGATGGGCGGCCAGGCCGGCGACCACGGCGCCGCGAAGATCGACGGCCAGAACTACGCGATCCTCGACGTGGTGAAGGACAAATCCGGCCGCCACCTCCACGAACTCGCCCCCGCCTGCGCGCTCGACATCTCGAAGCTCCCCGGCGGCCCCCGCAGCCTCATCGGCCAGCCCGCCAAGCTCGGCGTCTCGCCCCTCACCCGCCGTGCGATCTCGCGCCACCACACCGCCGCGCACCTGATCCACTGGGCATTGCGAAAGGTCCTCGGCACGCACGTCCGCCAGGCCGGCACGTCGAAGACCAAGCACCGCCTGCGCTTCGACTTCGTCCATTTCGAGCAGGTCAAGCCCGAGCAGCTCCGCGAAATCGAACGGCTCGTGAACGACAAGATCCTCGAGAACGCGCCGGTCTATTACGCGCAGGTGCCCTACCCCGAGGTGAAGGGCCGCCCCGACATCCTCCAGTTCTTCGGCGACAAATACGGCGACATCGTCCGCGTCGTCCAGATCGGCGGCGAAAAGTCCACGCTCAACGGCTACTCGATGGAGCTCTGCGGCGGCACGCACGTCACGACCACCGGCGAGATCGGTCTCATCAAGATCGTCGCCGAAATGGCCATCGCCGCCGGCACGCGCCGCATCGAAGCCGTCGCCGGCCAGCCCGCCTACGACTTCGTCTCCGACGAGGAGGAGGCGCTCAAGACCGTCAGCGCCAAGCTCAACGCCGGCCCGCAGGACGTCGCCCAGAAACTCGACGCCGTCCTCGCCCACGCGAAGGAGCTCGAGAAGAAACTGAAGTCCTACGAACAAAAAGCCGCCGCCGGCCTCGCCGACGAACTCGCGGCGAACGCACAAACTCGCGACGGCCTGAAATTCGTCACCGCCGTCGTGACGACCGACTCGCCGGAAACCCTCCGCTCCCTCGGCTCACAGGTCCTCGCCAAAATCGGCGACGGCGTCGTCACCCTCGGCGCCGCGTTTGGCGAAAAAGCCAGCGTCGTCGCCTTCTGTTCGCCCGCCGCTGTCAAGGCCGGCCACCAGGCCGGCAAGCTCGTCTCCGCCCTCAGCGCGCAACTCGGCGGCAAGGGCGGCGGCAAACCCGACTTCGCCATGGGCGGCGGCCGCGACGTCGCCAAGCTCGCCGACGTTTTGCGCGGCTGACTTCGCGTAGCGGCGGGCGTCCCTGCCTGCCGATGGTTCGGCTCTCGGAAACGGCAGGCGCGGAGGCCTGCCGCTACCGGTATTTGCGCCGCTCCGCGGCGGGGTTCATTCTTCCCGCAGCGCCCGGATCGGATCGATCCGCGCCGCGCGCCGCGCCGGCAGCCAGCTCGCCAGCACCGCGACGGCGAGCAACACCAGCGCGACCGCGACATACACGACCGGATCCGTCGCCTTCACCTGGAACAGCAGCCCCGTCATCGTCCGGCTCAGCAGCCACGCGCCCACCAGCCCGATCGCCAGTCCGATCCCCGCCTTCCACAATCCCTGCTTCAGGATCAACGCGACGATCTGCGGCGCCGTCGCGCCGATCGCACCGCGCACGCCGATCTCGCGCGTGCGTTGCGACACGTCATACGCCAGCACGCCGTAAATCCCGAGCGCCGACAAAAACAGCGCGATCCCCGCGAACGAGGCCAGCAGCAGCATCACCGCACGCCGACTGTCGAAAGATCCGCCAATCTCCTTCTCGAGCGTCGATGTATCGTAAGCCGGAATGGTCGGATCGATCGCCCGGATCTTCGCCCGCACCGCGGCCGTCACGTCGCTTTCAGTCCGCTCCGTCCGCAGGAACCACGTCAACCCGCCCGGCCGTCCCTGCATCAGTTGATAAACGAAGGGGTTGCCCGACTTGTCCTCGACGCCGTTCTGCGGCACGTCGCGCACCACGCCGACGATCGTCGGCCAGTCGCTTTCCTTCTCCGGTCGATTGCCGAAGGTGAATCGTCCGCCGATCGCCGATTTATTCGGGAAAAACTTCCGCGCGAAACTCTCGTCCACGACAAAATGCCGTCCGGGCGCCGCCTCGTCCTGCCGCTCCAGGAAACGTCCCTCGACCAGCCGCAGCTTCAAGGTCGCGAAATATTCCGGCGACACGACCACGCGCCACGCGCCCGGCTGCGGCGAGCCGGGCGGCAGCGTGTCCTCCGCCAGCGTCATCGCATTGATCGGCAGCCCGCCGCGAAACGGCGTCGAAAACGAAAACGCCACGCCGCTCACGCCTGGAATTTCCGCCAGCGCCTGCCGCAGCCGTTCCTGGATGCCCTTCGCCGCATCGTCACTCGCGCGATAAGCGCCCGGCAGCGCCACCCGGCCGACCACGACCTGCCGCGGATCGAGTCCCGGATCGACATTCAGCGCTTTCGCAAAGCTGTGAATCAACAATCCCGCTCCGGTCAGCAGCATCAGCGCCACCGCCACCTGCACCACCACCAGCGCGCCGCTCAAGGCGCGGATGCCGCGGCCCGACGAGGCCCCGCGTCCGCCGCGCTGGATCACCTCCGCCAGGTTCGTCCGCAGGACATGCCACACCGGCGCCAGCCCGATCAGCCCGCCGACGACGAGCGCCAGCGCCACCGCGAACCCGAGCACGCGCAGATCGAGCGACATCGCGAGCGCCTGCGGCAGCATTTTCACGAGGTAATGGTTGATCGCGCGCAACGCGCTCCACGCCAGGCCCAGCCCGAGCACCGCGCCCAGGCCCGTGAGCAGCAGGCTCTCGACGAGCAACTGCCGCGCGATCACGCCGCGCCCCGCGCCCAGCGCCGCGCGGATCGCCAGCTCCGACTGCCGCGCGTTCGAGCGCACGAGGAGCAGGTTCGCCACGTTCGCGCAGCCGATCAGCAGCACGAACGCCACGCCGCCCTGCAGCAGCAGCAGCGTCGTCTTCACCGGCTCGACGCGCTCCGCCTGCACGCCGCCGACTTCCTCCTTGATGCCCGACCGCTCCATGAACGCGCGCGTCGGCGGCGGCGCGGCATCGTAGTAGCGCTTCTCGAATGCTTCCGCCTCGGCGTTCGCCTGCGCCAGCGTCGCGCCCGGCTTCAGCCGGCCGAACATCGAAATATAGAGACCATACCGGCCGCGGGAGTCCTCCTGCTGCGGTTTCCACGAAAACGGCCGGATGTATTTCATCCGCGCGTCGAGCGCGCTCAATTCGCGCGGCGCCACGCCCACGACCTCGTAGCTCTCGCCATCGAGCCGGATCTTCCGGCCGATCACGCCGGGATCCTCGGCGAATTCCGTCTGCCAGAACGACTCGGTCAGCACCACGACCTTGTCCGCACCCTCCTTGCTGTTGTCCCGCGTGAAAAAGCGACCGATGACCGGCTTCACCCGCAGCAGGCCGAAAATCTCGCCGGTCGCCACCGCGCCGGCGAGCCGCGTTTCCGCACCGGAGTCGCCGAACATCGTCTCGTCGAGTCGCCACAGCGCCAGCGTCTCGTAGGAGGTGCCGTTCTTCGAGTAGTCGAGAAACTGCACGACATTCGACGGCATCTTGTTGAGCCCCGCCTTTCGGGCCGAATCGAAGATCTCGACGAGGCGCTCCGGCTGGTCGAACGGCAGCGGCTTCAGCATGAGCGAATAAACCATCGAGAAGATCGCCGTCGTCGCGCCGATCCCCAGCGCCAGCGTCACGAGCACCGCCGCGCTGATCCCTTTCGCCTTCCGCAATTGCCGAACCGCCTGCCGCAAATCGCCGCCGAGCCCGCCCATCGTCCGGCTGAACCAGGCGGCCCGAGCGCTGCCATGATCTGTTCCGGGTGACGCTGACGGGGTTTCGGCATTCACGCGATAAAGAGCCGCGCTGCGATCATCCGCCCCGCGCGGCATCGCGGATCATCCCGAACACCATCTCCGCCGCAACCGAATTCAGGTGGCCGTCCGCCGCTGCCGCACCGCCAGCCACAGCCACAGGCCCGCCGACACGATCAGCGCAAACGGCAGGATCTGCACCGCCGGCTTCAGATCGCCAAGCCGGTCCGAAATGTAGCCGACGATCCGCGGCGACCACAGATCGCCGAACGCATGGATCGCAAAAATCGACGCCGCCATCGCCCGCGCCCGCTCGGCGACCGGCACCGTTTCCAGGATCAACGTGTTGATCGGGCCCGTCGGCACGAAGATGAAAAACATCGCCACGATCAGCGCCACCCGCGCCGCGCCCGCGTCCGGCAGCAGAAACGCCGCAAACCCCGCCGGCACCGCCAGCGCCGCGCTCAACCCGAGCACCCACGCATAACCCGCCGGGCTGCGCCGTTGCCAGGCCGTCGCGAGCAAGCCGCCGGAGATCGTCGCCACGAGTCCACTCGCCACCAGCGCCAGCCCGAAGAACCGCCCCGCCGCCTCGAGGCTCATCCCGTGCACGCGATACAGGAACGTCGGAGCCCACAGCGCAAATCCGCCCATCGCGAAGGTCTGGGCGACGTAGCCTGCCACCACGAGCCGGTAGTCCGGGATCTTCAGCAGCGCCCAGTAGCCGCGCCATCCGCCCGGCGCCGGTGCATGGCTCGCGAGCGCCGGATCGTCATGCGCGCCACGCGGCGGCTCGCGCAGGAGAAACAGCACGAACGCCAGCGCCAGCCCCGGATAACCCGCCCACAAAAACGCGTTGCGCCAGCCGTGATGCGCCGCGATCGCGCTGCCCGCGATGTAGCCGAGGGCCGAGCCCACCGGAATCGCGAGATAGAAAACCGAGATCGCGGTGTTTCGCCGTTTCGGCGAAAACAGGTCCGCGATCCACGCCGGGCTGATCGTCCCGAAGCTCGCCTCGCCGAAACCCACGAGCACACGGAAAAACAGCAGCGCCGCGAACGCGCTCACGTGCCCGGACATCAGTGTGCCGACGCTCCACACGAACACGCCCGCCGCGACGAGCCAGCGCCGCGGCACGCGATCGCCGAGCCAGCCGAAGATCGGCGACGTCAGAAAATAGCCCCACATGAATGCGCTTTGCAGCGTCCCGAGCCGCTCGTCGCTGAGGTGCAGCTCGAGCTTGATCGGCGTCAACACCGCCGCGAGGAGCTGCCGGTCGAGATAGTCGAGCAGGTTGAGCCCGGTCAGCACGACCAGCGAACCGACGGGCCAGAGCGGCTTCTTCGCGTTGGAGCTCAATCAACCGGAGGCAATCCGCCGTCGGTGCATTTGAAAAGCTCGAACATAAACCTACGCGCGCCGCGGCCTGCGGACGGCGATGGGGGCGCGCCGCCCTCGCCGCGCTTTTCACCCCAACCGCGGCGGGAGCGCCGCGGCTCCATCATTTCCCCTTAAAACCTGAACAAAAACCCCGCCCGCAGCGCCTGCATGCTGCCAAAATCGATCTTCGCGTCGTAGCCCGAAAGCCCGTCCCCGCTCTTGATCTTCTGGGTGTAGGTCCCCGCGCTCTGAAAAACGCCACCGACGTAAAGCCCCGTGCTGTCCGTCATCGAATACTGCACGTCCGCGTCGGCATAAAAACCAGGCAGGATGTCGCTCGCGCCGTCGCGCACCACGTCGGTGAGCTCATCGCCGGTCTGCGGCAGGAACGACTGCGTCACATCGTAGTCGGTGCCGACGTAGAGCAAAACCGCCCCGGCGCTCAGGCTGGCGCTGAATTTCTGCGTCACCGGGATGTGCAGCGTCGGCCCGACCCGGAAGGTGATATACGCGCCGCGCAACCGCAGCATGTTCGACACGAGCGCATCGGAGGTGCTGACCGTTCGCGCCAGCGGATGATTGCCGATCAAAATGGTCGCCGTGTCCACGTTGCCATCGGCCGCACCGGTCACCGTTTCGCCGAAGAGATTGTAGTAATCGGTCGTCGTCGTGAGTTTGCCGGCGAGGTCGAACTGCCGGCTGGCGAAGATCTGGTTGACGCTCATCCCGCCGATGACGCCCCAGTGGATCTTGGTGCCGAAGAGCGGCCCGAGATCGCGTTCGCCGCTCAGCTCCACGCCGAAGGCCGCGCCGGATTTCTTCCGCCCCATGTTCGTGTCGGTGTTCGTCACCGAGTAGGCGTGCATCGCCAGCAGGCCGTCATCCGGCACCTGCGTGCCGTCCGCCAGCGCGATCGTGCCGCCGGACACCGCCTGGGTGTCGCTGGCGAACGACCAGGTGTTCGTCTTGCCGTCCGGCGCGGGCGCGCCGTTGAAATCACCCGGCGTCGTCAACGCCCGCGTGTCCGGACGCACGTAGCCGTCGTGATATTCCCGGTCGATGTTGGGCGTCACGATGTCGCTGTCCGGCATCACCGACATCAGCAGCCCCTGCCCGCCAAACGACGTTTTCGCCCCAACGATGCCCCGGAAGCCCACCCGCACCGTGACCTTCGGCACATACTCGATCAGGTCGTCGAACGTCGGCAGGAAGTCGCCGAGCGGCGATTCCTGATCGTCGGCCGCGCGCAGGACGCAGGCAGTGATGAACAACGCGCAAAGCGCGCGGCAAAGCTTCTTCATGAGCGAGGTGTGCGGCGGTAGCCTTTTACGACGGGCTTAATTTCGAAATGTTTCCGAAAAGATTCACGGCCCCCGGGAGCCCAGTCAACGAGAGATTCGACCCGCCCGATTTCCCGCGGAACGCGCGTTGACAATCGCGATCCTTCCTCCCTGAGAATGATGGCCCTCGTCTCCAGCCGGCGAGCGCCCCGGGCGCCTCCTGCGATGAACAAAACCTCCGTTCGTGAACAAATTCTGGCGCGCCTGCGCGCCGAACTCGACCGCCAGACCCGGGCCGCCGAGCTGTCGCGCGACGAGGCGATCGACGAGCACAGCCAGCCCGAAAACCGCTGGGACACCCACAGTCAGGAAGCCGCCTACCTCGCCGAGGGCCAGGCGCGGCTGGTGAAAGATATCGGCGAAAGCATCGAGCTCTACCAGACGCTCCCGCTGCCCGATTTCGCCAACGGCGACGCGATTGCCCTCGGCGCGCTCGTCGAGCTCGACGCGGGCGGCAACCGTTCCAGCTACTTCGTCGGCCCGCGCGGCGGCGGCATCGAGTTCGAACTCGACGGCCGGAACGTGCTTGTTCTCACCCCGCAGTCGCCCCTCGGCCGCGAGCTCGTCGGTCGCCGCGCCGGCGACCTCGTGCGACTCCCCGGTCGCACCGAGCCCGCACGCATCGTGTCCATCGCCGAGCCGACTGCGGCGGTCAGCCCCGCCCTGCGCGGGCGCGGCTGACCGTGATCGGGCTCACGTCCCAAGGCTGAACTCCACCGGCACCGCCATCCGGAACCGCACCGGCCGGCCGTCCTTCTGGCCCGGCTCGAAACGCCAATGCGCGACCGCCCGCAACGTCGCGTCCTCGAAGCCGGAGTTCGTCGAGCGAACCACCCGCGGATTCACCACGCGCCCCGCCTCGTCGACGATGAACTCCACGGTCACCTCGCCCGTCACGCCGAGGTTTTTCAGCTCCGACGGGTAAATCGGCGAAACCTGCGACCGTGTGTGCGGCGGGTTGTCGAGCAGCCGCGAATCCAACACCGACACCCCGGCCCGCCCGCCGTTCTCGTCGCCATCGATCGCGCCCGGCACCCCCGGCAGGATGCGATCGGGATGAAAATCGACTTTCACCACCGGCGGAACCTGCTCGGTGATGCGGTCGTCGGGCACAATCCTGGCCGGCGGTTCGTCGGCCTCCGGACGCCGGATATCCTGCGCGCTTTTCGCCGGCTTCGGCTCCCTCACCGTCACTTCCACCACCTCGTCCGGCCGATCCAGCGTGATCCGGAAAGGCGGGAGAACCGGATCGTCGTTCACGGCCTTGATTGCCGGCGGAGCCGGCTCGCGCGGAACCAACCAGACCAGCGCATGCAGCGCCGTCGCGATCGTGACAGGCAGGATGAATCGGGTTTCCATGATTTTCTCCAGGGTTGACGTTGCCTGCTAATCCAACGCCTGAGCCGCCGAAAAATTAGGCCGGGTGAACTTTTGCTGCTCCCCGACTCGCCTCGTCGCAGCCGCCAGCCGCGCGCCCGCTTGAGTCCCGTCCGATTTCGGTTTCACTGGCGTCATGCGCGCCCCCGCTTTCGCCGTCCTCGCGGCCGTCACCGCCGGACTTTCCCCTGCCGGCGCATTCGCCTCGGTTCCGTCCGGCCTTCCCCCCGCGCTGCGCAACGCCAACCCGCGCACGCTTTCGTCCGGCCTCTATCTTTCCCTCGCCGCTGATGGACATTTCGGCGGTCTCGTCATGCCCGTCACCGCCCGCACCGCCGCCGCCGGCACGAACAAGGGCCGCCCGCCGGTGACGCTCGACGCCCGCGTCGGCGACAACGTTGTCCTCGATCCCGATCCCTCCAGCCTGCCCGCGATCCAGCGCGCCCAGGCGGAGCCGCATCTCTGGCGCTCCGCCGCGAATCCCGAGGTGCTCGCCGGCACGTTTCAGGAGGGCCGTTACGGCGTGGGCGGCGGCGCGCTCGATTGCGGCTACGCGATTTCGAGCGACGGCGGCATCTCGTGGACGCGCGGCCTCATCCCGAATCTCACCGCGAGCAGCGGCGGCGCCTACCTGCGCGGCACCGATCCCGTCGCCGCCATCGACCTCAACGGCGACATTTACTTCCTCACGCTCGTCACGGCCCAGGGCGCGTTCGACGACGGCGGCCTCGTCGTCATCAGCCGCAGCACCGACGGCGGCGCGAGTTTTTCAAACCCGTTCGTGATCACCGCCGGCTCGCCGACCCGGATGCTCGACAAGGAATTTCTCGCCGTGAACGACCACGCCGGCACGCCACACGCCAACCGCCTCGTCGCCACCTGGACCGAAATCGACAGCGACAACAACTACGATCTCTATTCCGCCACGAGCGACACCGCCGGCTCGGCCTGGTCCACGCCCGTGCTGATCAAGCCGCGCGACAACCTGATCGACCAGGCCACGCAGCCCTTTTTCCTCCCGGACGGCTCGCTCTTCGTAGCCTACATCGCAAACCTCACCGACACCACCTTCCGGATCGAATGCAAACGCTCGACGGATGGCGGCACGACCTATCCGTCGACGGCCACCGTGGTCGTTCCCGCCGTGCAAATGTGGACCGACCCGTCGCTGCGCAGCGGCACGTTTCTCATCACGGCGTGGGTGGCGCGCGATACCGGCACCGTGTTTCTCACCTACGCCGCCCTCGCAGGCAGCCAGCCGCGCGTGTTCGTCACGAAATCCATGAACAACGGCGCCACGTGGTCGGCGCCGGTCGCCGTGTCCGACAACCCCGCCGGCATCTCCGTCGTCAACGCCGCCATCGCCGCCACGCCGGACGGCCAGCGCGTGACCGTGACCTACTACGACAAGCGCAACAATGCCGCTGGCGCCGATACGGTGGTCGACCTTTACTCGAACACCTCGTTCGACGGCGGCGCCTCGTGGCAGCCCGGCGTGCGGCTCACCGAATACTCGAGCGACTTCCACCTCGCGCCGCTGACCGACGAGGGTTACATGCTCGGCGACTACCAGGCGGTCGTGCCGCCCGCCGTCGATGGCCAGCCGGCGGTCGCGATCACCATCGATGCCCGCGACGGCAATCCGGATCCGTGCACGATCCGCTACGCCCTCGCCAGCACCGCCGGTTTCAACGGCTGGCGTGCGGCACGCTTCTCGCTCGCGGACTATGGCAACGCGGCCGTCAGCGGCGCCCTCGCCGATCCCGACGGCGACGGCATCAGCAACGCCGCCGAATATTTTCACCAAACCAATCCGCGCAGTGCCGACTTCGGCAGCCTTTTCGAGACCACGCCCGACTACGCCGCGTCGCCCGCCGCCTTCGGCGTTTCCTACCGCTATCGTCTCGATGGCGATAACGCCTTCCGGGTGCGCTGGGAATCCTCCGCCGACGGAAACAGCTGGGCACCGGCGGACATCATCCCCGGGCCGACACCGGAAAACCCGGTGACGCCGAACGACAACGCCGGCGCCGTCGATTTCGCGGTCGCCGCCGGCGTCCGGCTTTTCCGCGAGGAGTTTTCCACGGACAACTTCTCCACCATCGCCGCGGGCGAAGTGCTCGTCGCCCACACCGACGCCCGGCTCGTCAACGTCTCCGCCCGCGGCCAGGTGAAGACGGGCGCGAGCCAGTTGATCGCGGGATTCGTGGTCGGCGGAGGCAATAAAAACATCCTCGTCCGCGGCATCGGCCCGGCCCTTGGGCCGATGGGCATCGCCGATCCGGTGCCGGATCCGCAGATCAGCCTCTCGCCGCTCGGGCAGCCCGGCACCGTCTTCCACAACGACACTTGGGCCCAGAGCGACGCCACCGCCGAGCTCTTCGCGCGCCTGGGCGCCTCCGCGCTGCCCGCCGACAGCCTCGACGCCGCGCTGACGTTTCCGCTGCTCCCGCAACCCTACACCGCAATCGTCTCCGACACCGCCGGCCGCACGGGCATCGGCCTCGCGGAAGTTTACGACGCCGACGCCGCGCCCGGCGATCCGACGCGACCCGCCCTCGTAAACCTCTCGGCGCGGGCCGAGGTCGGAACCGGCGAAAACATCCTGATCGGCGGCTTCGTGATCGCCGGCACGCAGCCGAAGCGGGTTCTCCTGCGCGCCGTCGGGCCGACGCTCGCCGACCAGGGCGTGACCAGCGTCCTCGCCGATCCGGTCCTCAAACTTTTCCGCCGGGTCGGCTCCGACAATCAGCTCGTCGCCAGCAACGACGACTGGCAGCTCGCGCCCAATGCCGTCGCGCTCAGCGGCACAGCCGATCGCATCGGCGCATTCGACCTGCGCACCGGCACCGGTCGCGACGCCGCGCTGCTCCTGACCCTCGCTCCCGGCATCTACACCGCTCAGGTTTCCGGCGCCAACGACACGACCGGCATCGCGCTCGTGGAAATCTACGACGCCGATTGAGCCGAGCTCCGCGAAATCCGCGGCGGTCACCGACCGCCGCTACGCTCGATCCCGCCTACTTCTGCGTCACGCGATTCCGCAGGAACGACAGCACGTCCTGGAATTTCGAGCGGTTCGATTCGTCGGCGATCACCAGGTTCTCGTGCGCCTCGAGCACGAGGCGCGCCCGGTCGAGTTCGGACTGGTCCGGACAGTTGAGCGCGGTGTCGCACTTCTCGAAATTCATCGGAAAACTCCCGGCGTCGACCGTGAGCAGCCGGTGCAGCCCGAGGTTCCGCACGAGCTCGAGGTTCCGCGGGCCCATCCGCGCCAGCACGAAGCTGCCGCCGCCCGGGCGCCGCTTCAGTTCGAGCGCGATGCCGGCGAGCACGCCGAGAAACGTGCTGTCCATGCTCGTGCAGTTCTGAAAATCGAACACGAAATGCGTCTTCCCCTGCTGCAGCATCTCGGTCACGAAATCGCGGAGGCAGGAGCTGTTTTGAAAACAGGCGCGTCCCTCGATCCGAACCACGACGGGATCGGAATATGCATCGACAAGATAAACCGGCTTGGCGGCGGTCTCAGCCATGGTGGAGCCAGGGGATTCGGTAGCGGTTACTCGGCCTAAAAGTTTCGCATTCTCTCGTCATCGCAAGCCCGGCGTGGGCCCGCGGCCCGATCAGCGCGCTTTTGCAACGATTTGACGCAGCACATACGGCAGGATGCCCCCGTGCTGGTAGTAATCGATCTCGATCGGCGTATCGATCCGGCAGCGCACCGGCACCTGCTCGACCGCGCCGCCCTTGCGCGTGATTTTCAACGTCAGGTCCTGCTGCGGCTTCAGGCTCATGCCGAGCCCGAGCACGTCGTAGGTCTCGCTGCCGTCGAGCTGCAACGTCTGCGCCGTCGTGCCGTCCTTGAACTGCAGCGGGAGCACGCCCATCCCGACGAGGTTCGAGCGGTGGATGCGCTCGAAGCTCTGCGCGACGACCGCCTTGACGCCGAGGAGATTCGTGCCCTTCGCCGCCCAGTCACGCGACGAGCCCGTGCCGTACTCCTGGCCGGCGACGATGATCAGCGGCGTGTTGTCCGCCAGGTGCTTCATCGCGGCGTCGAAAATCGACATCTTCTCGCCGGTCGGCTGGTAGATCGTGTTGCCGCCCTCCTCGCCGCCGAGCATCAGGTTCTTGATGCGGACGTTCGCGAACGTGCCCCGCGTCATCACGCGGTCGTTGCCGCGCCGCGAGCCGTAGGAATTGAAATCCTCGAACGCCACGCCGCTCTCGAGCAGGAATTTCCCGCCCGGCGACGTCTTCTTGATCGCGCCCGCCGGCGAGATGTGGTCCGTCGTCACCGAGTCGCCGAAAATCCCCAGCGCGCGCGCGCCGGTGATCTCCGCGATCGTGCCGGGCTTCATGTCGAACTTCGCGAAGAACGGCGGCTCCTGGATGTAGGTCGATTCCGCGTCGAACTGGTAAACGTTGCCCGTCGTCGCGGGGATTTCGTTCCACTTCGGATTCTGCCCGGCGAAGTCCGCGTAGAGTTTCCGGAACACCTCCGGTTTCAGCGCCGCCTGCAACTGGTCGCGCACTTCCCGCAACGTCGGCCACAGGTCCTTCAGGTAAACCTCGCGGCCGGCCTTGTCGTGGCCGAGCGGCTCGGTCGACAGATCGATGTCGACGCGGCCCGCCAGCGCGAACGCCACGACCAGCGGTGGCGACATCAGGAAGTTCGACTTGATGTTCTGGTGCACGCGCGCCTCGAAGTTGCGGTTGCCCGAGAGCACCGACGCCGCCACGAGATCGTTCTTCACGACCGCCTCCTCGATCGCCGGGTGGAGCGGTCCCGAGTTGCCGATGCACGTCGTGCAACCGTAGCCCACCGTCTGGAAACCGAGCTGGTCGAGATACGGCTGCAATCCGGTCTTGCGCAAATAGTCCGTCACCACGCGGCTGCCCGGCGCGAGCGACGACTTCACCGTCGGCGCGACGCGCAGCCCGCGCTCGACCGCCTTCTTCGCGAGCAGGCCCGCGGCGAGCATGACCGACGGATTCGACGTGTTCGTGCAGCTCGTGATCGCCGCGATCAACACGCTGCCGTGCCCGATCTCGCCATCGACGCGCTTCGCCGGCATCGCCAGCGGCGTCGGGGTGGGCCGGTTGTTGGCCATCTCGCGCTCGGTCGTGACGCTCGTGTTCTTCACCTCCTTGTCGGAGGTCGGCACTGCGACCTGGCTGCCGCCGCCGGGATGCGTCCAGCCTCCGCCTTCGACGTGAAACGTGCGGTGAAACTCCTCCGCCTTCTTGCCAAATCCATTTTCCGTCACCGGCTTCGTGAACGCCCCCGTGAACTCGCGTTTCAACGCCGGCAGCTCGATCCGGTCCTGCGGCCGCTTCGGCCCGGCCACGCTCGGCGTCACGCTCGCGAGATCGAGCTCGAGCGCGCTCGAATATTCGATCTGCCCTTTCTGCGGCATGCCCCACAGGCCCTGTGCCTTGTAATACGCCTCGTAGAGCGTCACGTGTTCGTCCGTCCGGCCGGTCGCCCGCAGGTAGTTCGAACACTCCGCGTCGATCGGGAAAAAGCCCATCGTCGCGCCGTATTCCGGCGCCATGTTCGCGATCGTCGCGCGATCCACCACCGGCAGCGCCGCCGCGCCCGGGCCGTAGAACTCCACGAATTTCCCGACGACCTTCGCCTTGCGCAGCAGCTGCGTGATCGTCAGCGCCAGGTCCGTCGCCGTCACGCCCTCGCGCAGCGCGCCCGTCAGGTGCACGCCGACGACATCCGGCGTGAGAAAATAAACCGGCTGCCCGAGCATGCCCGCCTCCGCCTCGATGCCGCCGACGCCCCAGCCGACGATGCCGAGGCCGTTGATCATCGTGGTGTGCGAGTCGGTGCCGACGAGCGTGTCGGGATAGATCACGTCGTTTGCGTCGCGCAGCACGCCTTTCGCGAGGTATTCCAGGTTCACCTGGTGCACGATGCCGATGCCCGGCGGCACGACCTTGAACGTGTCGAACGCCTGCATGCCCCACTTCAAAAACTGGTAGCGCTCGCGATTGCGCGTGAACTCGAGCTCGAGGTTCTTGTTCAACGCCTCCTGGCTCCCCGCGAAATCCACCTGCACCGAGTGGTCCACGACGAGATCGACCGGCACGAGCGGCTCGATCAATTTCGGATCGCGCCCCATCCGCGCGACCGCCGCGCGCATCGCCGCGAGGTCGACGAGCAGCGGCACGCCGGTGAAATCCTGCAGCACGATCCGCGCGACCACGAAGGGGACTTCCTCCGTCCGCTCCGCCTTTGCGCTCCAGCTCGCGAGCTGCCGGATCGCATGCTCGCTCACGCGCTTGCCGTCGGCATTGCGCAGCAGCGACTCGAGCACGAGCCGGATCGAGACCGGCAGCTTCCTGACGGCGAAGCCCTGCGCCTCGAGCGCCGGGATCGAATAGAACGAGTGCGACGCGCCGTTGGCGGAAAACGTCTGCCGCGTGTTGAACGGATTCGGAAGAGAACTCATGGATTCTGAAATTGTAGCGGCGGCCTGTGACCGCCGTAACCAGCGCGACGGTCACAGACCGCCGCTACACCTCACCCCGCCAGCGCCGCCTTCACCGCCGCGAAATTCGGCAGGTCTTTCGGCGTCGGCGTCTGCTCGGCGTATTTGACCACGCCGTCCTTGCCGATCACGAACGCGGCCCGGGCCGCCGTGTCGCCCACGCCCGCGAGCATCGGGAACAGCACGCCATACGCCTTCGTGACCTCCTTGTTCAGGTCGCTCGCGAGCGTCAGCTTGATGTTGTTCGCCTTCGCCCACGCTTCCTGCGCGAACGGCGTGTCGACGCTGATCGCGATCACCGCCGCGCCGAGCTTCTCATACTCGCCGAGGCCGGCGGTCTGGTCGCACATCTCCTGCGTGCAAACGCCCGTGAACGCCGCGGGAAAAAACAGCAGCACCGTCTGGCGCTGGCCGAAGTTGGCGCTGAGCTTGACGTCCTTCAGGCCGTCGGCGGCTTTGCTCTTGAGGGTGAAATCGGGGGCTTTCGAACCAACGGACAGAGGCATGGGAGTGGAGTGGTTTGTGGTTGCTGGTGGGCTCGCGCCGCCGTCGTGACCGCGCGAAAAGACGAAACAGCTAGAAGCCGCCGCCGCCGCGCGCAAACCGTTTTTCCCAAAAGAAGTCGGGTTTCTGGCGGAAGCGGCCCGGCGATAAGTTCACGCCCGCTCCTCCGGCTCCAGCGGCGTCACCGGATCGATGAACAGCCAGCAGAACGCGCCCAGCGAGTAGATGATGCTCGTGATCACGAAGACCGCGTGCCAGTCGCGCCCGGTCAGCGTGAGCACCCAGCCGACCACCAGCGGCCCGGCCATCCCGCCGAAATTGCCCATCATGTTCATGCTGCCGGAAACGGTGCCGGCATACTTGCCGCCGACATCCATGCACGTCGCCCAACTGCCCGGCAGAGTCAGGTCGTTGAAAAATCCCGCCATGCCCATCGAGAGCATCGCGATCAACGGATCGTGAATGGAGAACGACAGCATCAACAGCGAGGCCGCGCCCGCCAGCCCGACGAACCCGAAGCCGCGCCGCACCCACACCACGCTTCCGCCCCGCGCGATGAGCCGGCTCGAGATCACGCCCGCGAGCAGCGAGCCAAAGCCGCCGAACAGCAGCGGCGTGCCCGCCAGCGCCGCCGCCAGGATCGCGAGGCTCAGCTCGGGGCTGAGCGAACCCTCGAGCAGATGCGCCAGCCAGCTCATCACCGCGTTCGATTTGATCTCGAGCCCCCGCTCGTCGCGCAAATACGTCGGCAGCCAGGTCACGAAAAAATACCAGCCGTAGCTCAGGAAAAAATACTGGCCCCACAGCAGCCACATCGTCGGCCGCGTCGCCAGCTCGCGCCAGGGCACGTCGCCATGGCCGCTGATGAGCTGCCGGTTTTCCTTCACCAGGTCCAGCTCGGCCGCATTGACCGCGGGATGATCGCCCGGATTGTCCCGGAACCATCGCGCAAACGCCACCGCCCACACCACCCCGAGCAGCGCAAACAGGCCGAACGCCACCCGCCAGCTCACGAACGCCATCACTGCCACGACCAGCAGCGGCGCCGACGCCCCGCCCCAGCGCGCGCCCATCCACATCAGCGCCTGGGCGCGCGTCCGGTCGCGGCTCGGCAGCCACGCGCTGAGCGCCTTCGTCAGGTTGGGAAAACATCCCGCCTCGCCCGCGCCGAACAGGAATCGCGTCACGAGCATCGAACCGTAACTCCACGCCCAGCCCGTCGCCGCCGTGAAAAACGACCACCAACCCACGACCCGCAACAGCACGCGGCGCGCGCCGATCTTGTCGCCCAGCCAGCCCGTCGGAATCTCGAACAGCGCATACGCCAGCGTGAACGCCGAAAAAATCGCCCCCTGCTCCGCCGCGCCCAGGCTCATTTCCTTCGCGATCGTCGGCATCGCCTGCGAAATGCAGACGCGGTCGATGTATTGGATGACCGCGAGCGCCACCGCGAAAACGATGACCCAATAGCGCGCGTGCGACGGGCGGGCCGCGCCGAGGAGCCCGGCGGGGTTGGCGGGGGAAGGCATGTGGCAGGAGGCTAGCAGGACGTTTCGAACGAACGCCAGTTTCGTTCAGCGCCCGACTTTTGTTTTGCCCCATCGCCGCCGCCGCCCGTTAACTCGCCCCTCCGATGACGATCCTCGAAGACCTGCAATGGCGCGGCCTCTACGCGGACTGCACCGATCTCGCCGCCCTCACCGAGCGCCTCGCGCAGGGCCCGGTCGCGCTCTATTGCGGCTTCGACCCAACCGCCGACTCGCTCCACGTCGGGAACCTCGTTCCGCTCTTCGCCCTTCGCCGCTTCCAACTCGCCGGCCACCATCCGATCGCGCTCGCCGGCGGCGCCACCGGCATGGTCGGAGATCCGTCCGGCAAATCCGCCGAGCGCAACCTTCAGACTCCCGAGCAGGTCGCCCACAACATCGCTTCGATCAAGGAACAGCTTTCCCGTTTCCTCGACTTCAACGCACCAAAGAATCCCGCGCGTCTCGTCGACAACGCCTCGTGGACCGCGCCGATCAGCTTCCTCGAGTTCCTCCGCGACATCGGAAAACATTTTTCCGTGAGCTCCATGCTCGCGAAGGAAAGCGTTCGCGCGCGCCTCGAGAGCGACACCGGCATCAGCTACACCGAGTTCAGCTACATGCTCCTCCAGGCGCATGATTTTCTCCACCTGCGGGAGTCGCATCACTGCGAGCTGCAGGTCGGCGCCACCGACCAGTGGGGCAACATCACCGCGGGCACCGATCTCATCCGCAAAAAGCTCGGCGTGCCCGCGTGGGGTCTTGTCTTCCCGCTTCTCACGAAGTCCGACGGCACCAAATACGGCAAAACCGCCGCCGGCGCCGTCTGGCTCGACCCGAAGCGCACCTCGCCCTACCGCTTCTACCAGTTCTTCGTGAATGCCGAGGACGCCGAGGTCGGCAAGCTGCTCCGCGTGCTGACCTTTCTCCCACGCGAGGAGATCGAGCCGCTCGAATCCGAGCTCGCCGTTAACCCCGGCGCCCGCGCCGCGCAAAAAGCGCTCGCCCGCGAGCTGACCACGCTCGTCCATGGCGCCGATGCGCTCGCCAGCGCGGTCAAGGCGAGCGAGATCCTCTTCGGCGGCTCGCTCGACGGTGTGAGTGAAGACGTCTTTCAGGACGTGGTGGGCGAAGTGCCGACCAAGGACCTCGAAAAATCGAAGCTCGAATCCGCCGGAACTCCACTCCTCGAACTGCTCGTCCATGCCGGCCTCTCCAGTTCAAAAGGCCAGGCCCGCAAGGACGTGGAGGGTGGCGGCATCTACCTCAACAACGTCCGCGCCGCCGAATCGTCGCGCGCCGTGACTGCCGTCGATCTCCGTTTCGGCAAATATCTCCTCCTCCGCAAAGGTAAGCGCACCTACGCCGTGCTTTCGGTCCGCTAAGCAAGGACCGGAGCATCAACAGTAGCGCGGTGCTTCAGCCCGCGCTTTGACCACCACATGGTTTTCGTCGGCGCGGGCTGAAGCTCCGCGCTACCACTCACGCGTTCGCAAAATACGCCAGCTTCCCCGCGGTTGCCTTCACCGCCGGCAACCCGTCAAGCAGCTCGCCGATCGGATCCCAGCGGCCGTTGACGAGCGCGTCGCGCGCCGACTCGCGCTGCGTGATCTTCACGCTCTGCCCTGCGAAGCGCACCTCGAGCTTGGCCAGATCGATCGTAACCTGCGTCGCGGGATCCTTCTCCACGGCGACGGCGATCTTCGCGATGTCCTCGCGCGCCGCATTCACGCACACGAGCCCGATCGTGGTCGAGTTGCCGAAGAAGATTTCGGCGAAGTTCTCCGCGATTACCGCCTTGAACCCGTATTTCTGCAGCGCCTGCGGTGCGTGCTCGCGCGACGAGCCGCAGCCGAAATTCGATCCTGACAGCAGGATCGTCGCGCCCTTGAACCGCGCCTCGTTCAGCGGATGCGGCTTGTCCGTGCCGTCCGCATTCTTGCGCACGTCGTAGAACAGGAACTCGCCGAGTCCGTCGAACGTGACGCACTTCATGAACCGCGCCGGGATGATCCGGTCGGTGTCGATATCGTTGCCGGCGACATAAACTCCGCGCCCGGCAACCTGGGTGATTTTTTCAAGAGCCATTTTAGGAAGATGATTTTTGACCACGGATCACACGGATTGGCACGGATCCAATCCGTGTTCATCCGTGAAATCCGTGGTTAATTGGATTGTGAAACCTGAAACACCTCGCGCGCATCCGCGACTGCCCCCGTGACCGCCGCCGCCGCGACCATCAGCGGGCTCATCAGGATCGTCCGCCCGGTGGGCGAACCCTGCCGGCCCTTGAAGTTGCGGTTCGACGAGCTCGCGCAGAGCTGGTCGCCGACTAGCTTGTCTGGATTCATCGCGAGGCACATCGAGCAGCCCGCCGCGCGCCACTCGAAGCCCGCCTCGGCAAAAACCTTGTCGAGCCCGAGCTTCTCGCATTGCAGTGCGACGATCTGTGAGCCGGGCACCGCGATCGCTTTCACGCCGGCTGCGACGCGCTTCCCCTTCAGGAACTTCGCGACCTCCTGGAAATCGCTCAGCCGGCCGTTCGTGCACGAGCCGAGAAACGCCACGTTGATCTTCGTGCCCTTGATCGGCGCGCCGGGTGTCAGCTTCATGTAAGCGAGCGCCTCCTCGATGCCCGCCTTCTCGTCCGCCGCTTTCGCCTTGGTTGGATCCGGCACGGTCTCGTTGATCGAGATGCCCTGCCCCGGATTGATGCCCCACGTCACCGTCGGCGCGATGTCGGCGGCGTCGATCTTCACCACGTCGTCGTAATGACAACCCGGCTCGCTCGCCAGCGCGCGCCAGCGCGCAACCGCTTCATCCCACGCCGCGGCTTTCGGCGCGTAGGGCCGACCCTTCAGGTAGGCGAAGGTCGTCTCATCCGGATTCACGTAGCCGACGCGCGCACCACCCTCGATCGACATGTTGCACACCGTCATCCGCTCCTCCATCGAGAACCGGTCGAACACCTGACCCGCGTATTCGTACGCAAAACCCGTGCCGCCGTTCACGCCGAGCGTGCGGATGATGTGGAGGATGACGTCCTTCGCATACACGCCCGGGCGCAGCCTCCCGTTCACCTCGATCCGGCGGACCTTCAGCGGCGCCAGCGCCATCGTCTGCGTCGCCAGCACGTCACGTACCTGGCTCGTGCCGATGCCGAACGCGATCGCGCCGAACGCCCCGTGCGTGCTCGTGTGCGAGTCGCCGCACGCGATCGTCGTGCCCGGCTGGGTGATGCCCTGCTCCGGCCCGACGATGTGCACGATGCCCTGCTTCCCCGTCGCGCGGTCGAAAAACGTGATCCCGAACTGCGCGCAATTCTTCCGCAGTTCGTCCATCATCGCCTGCGCGAGCGGATCGTGATACGGCTCGACGACCTGGTCCGTCGGCACGATGTGGTCGACCGTTGCGAAGGTTCGCCCGGGAAACGCGACCTTCAGCCCGAGGTCGCGCAGCATGCCGAACGCCTGCGGGCTCGTGACCTCGTGGATGAGGTGCGTGCCGATGAGCAGCTGCGTCTGGCCGTTGGCCAGCTTGCCGACGCTGTGCGCGTCCCAGACTTTTTGAAAAAGGGATTTGGGCATGGGAAAGGAGGTCAAAGGGTGATGGGTCATGGGCCATCGGTTCGGGCAACACAACCCATAACCGATCGCCCATCACCTCTCACCGGCTCAAACCTACCAGAACGTTGCCATAACCGGAAATACTCTTTTGGCTTCCTGTGATGCCGCGCGAGTATCAGTTCCCGTTCGATCTCCGCCACCTCGTCTATTTCCGCGAGGTCGCCCGCCGCCTGCACTTCCGCAAGGCCGCCGAGGCGCTCGCCGTCGCCCAGCCCGCGCTCAGCCGCGCCATCGCCCAGCTCGAGACCGCGCTCGACGCCGACCTCCTCAATCGCACCCGCCGCGGCGTCGAGATCACCCCCGCCGGCCAGCTCCTCCTCGAGCGCATCGAGCCGCTCCTGCGCGCGCTCGCCGCGATCCCCGCGGAGGTCCGCGCGCTGTCCTCCGGCCAGGTCGGCCACATCCGCGTCGCCTTCACCGGCCTCGCGATGGCCACGGTCCTGCCCGGCATCCTGCGCGAGTTCGCGAAAAAATTCCCCGGCGTCCGCATCGAGCTCAACGAGTCGCCCACCGCGAGCCAGCTCGCCGCGCTCGAGTCCGGCGCGATCGCCTGCGGCTTCTTTCATCCCGACGCGGACACCCCGGGCCTCGACACGCGCCTGCTTCTCCGCGAGCGCAACGGCGTCCTGCTGCCGTCCGCCCACGTCCTCGCCAAAAAGAAAATCCTCCGCCTGCGCGATCTCGCCGCGACGCCGTTCGTCGTCTTTCCCCGCGCGCACAATCCCGGTTTCTACGACCGCATCCTCACGGCCTTTCGCGAAGCCGGTGTCACCCCGCGCATCGCCGAGGAAGTCTGGCCGCGCGCCAACGCCATCGGCCTCGTCCGCGCCGGTCTCGGGGCGACGTTCATGACGCCCTCCGAGGCGCAGCACCTTCCGCCCGAGGTCGTCTTCCGCCCGCTGGCCGGCCCCACCTCGGAGAGCCGCCTCGTCCTCGGCTGGCGCCGCACGCCGCCCGACCCCGCGCTGCAATCGTTCATCGACGTCGCCATCCGCGCGGCTACGTAAGTTTGCGGATTCGCCGCGATCAGCCGCGCATTGACCCTTCCGTCGCGCGGGCTTCTCTCGGGGCATGCTCCCCACCCGCACGCTGGTCCGCGCGTCGCTGGTCGTATTTTTTCTTTTTGCGCAACTGCGCGCCGCCGATGGAGGCGCGACGCCCTCGTCGCGCGCCTCTTCGCCCAGCGAGCTCGGCCTGCCGCTCGTGCGCGCTTACGGGCACCTGGAACACAAGGCCTACGCCCAATTTTGGTCCCCCTTTCAAAGCGACGCCGGCCTCCTCTATTTTGGAAACCAGCTCGCCGTGATGGAATTCGACGGCCGCGACTGGCGCGTCCTGAAAATCCCGCTCCCGTTCACGCGCGCAATGGCACCCGGTCCTGCCGGTGAAATCTACGTCGGCGACGAGGACGCGCTCGGCGTGCTCGCGCCGCCCGACAGCGGCGAGCCGAAATTCCGTTCGCTTCTCGACCAGCTTCCCCCCGACGCCAAGCCGTTCGGCTTCGTCCGCGACATCCGCGTGTGGCGCGGCGGCGTTTTCTTCGCCACCGACAAAAACATCCTGCGCTGGCAAAACGACCGCTTCCGCGTCTGGCCGCTCGCCGGCGATTCCCGAAACCGTCTCTTCGTCGTCGCCGACCGGCTCCTCCTCCATCGCCAGGGCGACGTGCTCTACGAATTCGACGGCGATGATTTCAAGGTCCTCTCCCGCGCGCCCGAATTCACGCGGACCGGCGCGTCCTTCATCGTCGCCGGCGCCGACGGCCGGTCGCTCCTCGTCGGCCTCGAAGGCCAGGGCCTTTTCACGCTTCAGCCCGGCACGGCGCTCCGCGCGTGGCCCAATGCCGCCGCCGACCTCCTCGATCGCGCTGCGATCCAGTGCGGCCTGCGCCTCCGCGACGGCTCGCTCGCGATCGGCACGCTGCGCGACGGCGTCGTGATCCTCAGCCCCGATGGCCGGCTCGATCGCCACCTCACGAAGGACTCCGGCCTGCCGCATCCGTCCATCGTCGCGCTGTTCGAGGACCGTTCGGAAAATCTCTGGGTCAGCACGCGCCAGGGTCCCGCGCGCGTCGACTGGCGCTCACCCGCCACGATCTTCGATCATCTGCACAGCGGCATCACCGACGCCCGCTGCCAGGACATGGTTCGCCACGACGGTATCCTCTACTATCTCAGCAGCGACGGCCTTTATCATCTCGAGCCGTCCGCGGCTCCGGGCGTGCCGGCCCACTTTGTCCGCGATTCGCGCGTCGACGTCCAATCGAGCCTCACCTCGCTCACGAACCATCCCGCCGGCCTGCTCCTCGGCGGCGGCCGCGGGCTCCAGCGCCTCGGCAAAAACGGCCTCGAGATCCTCCAGGCGTTTCCCGACGGCGTCGGCGAGGTCGCCGTTTCCGCCGCGCAGCCTTCGCGCCTTTTTCTCGGCCTCGCCGCCGGCGTGAGCACCGGCGTATTTTCCGCCGACGGCGCGTGGCACGACGAAGGCCTGATCCCCGGCACCGAGGCGGAAAACTGCGGCGTCGTTTCCAGCGCCGACGGTTCGCTGTGGATCGGCACCGTGAGCAAGGGCGTCTTTCGCGCCGTTCGCCCCAACGGCGATGCCGACTGGCGCCACGCCGAAGTGCGCCGTTTCACCGTCGCCGATGGTCTGCCCGAAAAACACGGTGCGATCTATCTCACGAATACTTCCTTCGGCGTTCTCTTCGACACCGCCGCCGGCATCTACCGTTTCGACGACGAGGCCGGCCGCTTCGTCGCGTTTCGTGAGCTCTCCGCCTTCGAGTCCCGGCCGCATGTCCTCAACCCGCTCGTCGCCGGCGCGCCGGACGAGGTATGGACCAACGCGATCCTGCTCACGAAGGAAATCCCTTATCCGCTGCTCCGCCTGCGCCGCGAGGCCGACGGCACGATTCACGCCGACCCGGCTCCGCGCGACATCGCCGAGTTGTTCGCGCCGTCCGGCGCACACCGGATTTTTTGGGAACCCGGCGAGTCGGGCCACGGCGTCCTCTGGGCCAAAAGCGAATTCTCGCTCGTGCGCCTCGACCTCGGCCGCGAACGCACGCTCGCCGCGGCTGCCGCGCCGCTGATCCGCCGTGTTTCGGCGGAAGGCCGCGACATGATTTTCCCGGCGAATGGCCCCGCAAAACTCGCGCTGCGCTTCTCGCACGAACCGCTCGTGATTTCCTTCGTCTCTCGCGCATTCGCGGACCCGCGGTTCGAGCGTTTCCAGACGCGCCTCGTCGGCTTCAACGACGAATGGACCGCGCCTTCCGCGAAGGCCGACGCTACTTTCACGAACCTCGAGGGCGGGCCGTTTCGTTTCGAGGTGCGCAGCGTCGATTTGCGCGGCACGCCGGGGCCGGTCGCGTCGTTCGCGTTTTCCATCCGTCCGCCGTGGCAGCGCAGCCATTGGGCCTACACCGTCTACGCGCTGCTCGGGCTCGGCGCCGTCGGCGGTTTCGTCCGCTGGCGGATCGGCCGCGCGGAACGCGAACGCGTCCGCCTCGAGCGCGTCGTCGCCGAACGCACCGAGCAGCTCCGCCAGGCAAAGGAGTCCGCCGACGAAGCCAATCGCGCCAAGAGCGTTTTCCTCGCCAACATGAGCCACGAACTGCGGACGCCGCTCAACGGCGTGATCGGCTACGCGCAGATCCTCATGAAGGATCACGAGCTCTCGTCGCGCAATCGTGAGCGGCTGCACATTGTCCGGACCAGCGGCGAACACCTCCTGCGCATGATCAACGAGGTGCTCGATTTCTCGAAAATCGAGGCGGGCAAGATGGAGCTGGCCACCGCGCCGTTCCACCTGCCGCAGCTCCTGCGCGACATCGCCGCCGCCGCGAGCCCGCGTTTCGAGCAGAAGCAGCTCGAGTTCGTGTTCGATCCCGCGCCCGACCTGCCCGATCTCGTGATCGGCGATCCGTTGAAACTCCGCCAGGTGATCGACAACCTGCTCGGCAACGCCGCCAAGTTCACCCGCGTCGGTTCGGTCCGCTTCGACGTGCGCGCCGTCGCTCCCGAGACGATCGAGTTTTCCGTGAGGGACACCGGCGTCGGCATCAGCGACGCGGACCTCGCGCGCCTGTTCACGCCGTTCCAGCAGGCGGTCGACGGCCGTCCGCCGGAACCCGGCACCGGCCTCGGCCTCACGATCTGCCAGCGGCTGGTCGGGTTGATGGACGGCAGGCTCGAAGTCGAAAGCCGCCCGGGCGCCGGCAGCCGCTTCTTCTTCTCCGTTCGCCTGCCCGTCCTCGCGACCGACGCCGAAGCCCGCCGCAGCACCGCGAGCATCGTCACCGGTTATCACGGCCGGCGTCGCCGCCTCCTCGTCGTCGACGACATCGCGACGAACCGCCACGTTCTCCGCGAGCTGCTCGAACCGCTCGGCTTCGAAATCACCGAAAGCGTCAGCGGCGCCGAGGCGCTCGCCCTCGTGCCGCAACTCCAGCCCGATGCCGTTTTCCTCGACCTGCGCATGCCGGGCATCGACGGCCTCGAGCTTGCCCGCCGCCTTCGCGAACGCGCCGGCGGCGATCGCATGAAGCTCATCGCGATGTCCGCTTCCGTGCTGTCGTTCAACCGCGAGAAGGCCATGGAAGCGGGCTGCGACGACTTCCTGCCGAAACCGTTTCGCGAGGACGACCTGCTCGCCCGCCTCGGACTCGCGTTGCAGCTCGAATGGATCGGCGGAAGCGAGCGCGCCGCCGACGGCCGCGGCTCGCCCCCGCCATTCGCCGCCATCCAAACCCGTCTCGCCACCGGCACGCTGGCCGAACTGCTGGCGATCGCCCGCCGCGGCGAGGTCGCCGCCCTGCGCCGGCGGCTTTCCGAAGTGGCGGGCGACCCGCTGGCCGACGCGCTCGACGCCATCGCGAAAACCTATCGAATGGAGCTCATCCGCGAATTGCTCGAGCAGCAACTCGCCCAAATCCCTCGCCCGTGACCCCGCCCGCCCTTCACCCAATTTTCACGTACTACGTGAAAACCACTTCGAGTATTTCCGCCGACGCCAAATCCCATTTTCACGTAAGACGTGAAAATGGCCTCGGGCGTCGCCGCTTTCACGCATGAGCGTCGCCTCCAGCCGCATCCTCGTGGTCGACGACACGCCGGCCAACCTGTCGCTGCTGATCGACGCGCTTACCGAGGCCCAGCACGAAGTCCTCGTCGCCGAAAACGGCCGCAGCGCGCTCGCGCTCCTCGAGCACACCACGCCCGACCTGATCCTTCTCGACCTCGTGATGCCCGGCCTGGACGGCGTCGGCACCTGCGCGCGTATCAGGCAGCGCGCCGAGTGCGCGCACCTCCCGATCCTGTTCATGACCGCGGTGGACGAGCCGGCGCAAAAACTCCGTGCCTTCGAGGCCGGCGCCCTCGACTACATCACCAAACCCGTTTACCCGCCCGAAGTCCTCGCCCGCGTGGCCGCGCACCTGCAGATCCACCGGCTGCGCCAGTCGCTCGCCGACGAACTGGCGCTGCGCATCGAGGCCGAGAACCAGCTCCGCGCCTCGCTCGACCGTGCCGTCGTGATGGCCGACGCCGGCGGGCGGATCGTTTTCAGCACCCGCCTGGCCGAGGATCTCCTGCATAAATATTTCCCGGACCGCGCGTCCGATTCGCTTCCGCTGGAGACCGCGCTGCACGAGCGCTTCGACGTGCGCCGCTTCACGGAGTCCGGCCGCGCCGACCTCGCGCTGCTGATCCTCGTCGAGCGCGGCGATCCGCCCGGCCCCGCCGCCCTGGTCCGGCTCGGCCTCACGCCGCGCGAGGCCGAGGTGCTTTACTGGGTCGCGCAGGGCAAGAG
>DASZPP010000192.1:0-5211 GCA_035549975.1 Opitutus sp. | reverse complement strand
GTTGCTCGATCGCGCGCTCGAGCAACAGAGGCGTTTGCTGCAACTCGCACCGTCGCCGGATCGGGCCTCCGGGCTGGAACGGCTGGGCGTGGCCCGCGACGACGAACGCGCCCAGGCGGCCGTTCGCCAGGTTGACGCGCTCGAAGCGGCGGCCGCGGCGGCGAGGCAATCGGGCCGCGCGGACGTGGCGCGGGAAAAAATCCGTGAGGCGATGCGACTGCAACGCGAGGTGGACGACAGTCGCGCGACCGATCGCTTCAAGAATTATGCGCGGGAAATGGCGCTCGCGCAGGCGGTGAGAAACGCCGAGGCGGAGCCGGTGGCCCGTGAACTCGAAGCGGCGCTGGGCGACGCGCGGGCGGCCGTGGCGGACCGGCGATGGTCCGACGCGGCGTCGGCGTATGCGAAGGCGCGGACGCGGCGCGCCGAACTGGCCCGCGACCATGGCCGGACGCAGTTCGCGAATGAAACCGGGCTGAGGCAGATCGACGCGGAGATCGCCGCCTTTGCGCCGGCGTTCGCCGCGGCGGAGGTTGGCGAAGACGAACAGCGGGCGGACGCAGCGGCGAAGGCAGGTCGCGTGCAGGATGCCGCCGCCCTTTACGCGGCCGCCCGCGATGCGCAGATCCGGCTGAATGCGAAGTTTGCCGCGAGCCGGTTCGCCTCGCCGCAGCGGGTCGAGGAACTCGAGGTGACGCGGCAGACCCTGCTCGCGGCGGGTGCGCTTGCGAGGGCGCAGGCGCTGGATGCGGCGGCGGCGGCGCACTTGTTCAAGCGGGAGACGTTCGCGGCGGGACGCGACGTGGGCGAAGCGGCGGCGCTGCTGGAGTCGGTCGAAAAGGATTTTCCGCAGGCGCGCGGCTTCGACGGGGCGTTGAAGATCAAGCTCGCATATCTGCGGGTGCGCGGCGCGGAGCTGGGCGCGTTGCAGGATTCCGTCTACGACGGGCTCGTGCCGGTCGCGGGCTTCAAAGACGTCCTGATGCTCGGGGCCGCGGTGCCGCGCGAACTCTACGCGCGCGTGATGAGTGCGAACGCGGGCCGGGGTGGCGATGCGCGGGGCGTCGATTCTGTGAATTGGAACGACGCGCGGGAGTTTTGCCGCCGGCTCTCGTGGGTGCTGGGCGTGCGCTCACGGCTGCCCACGGCGGCGGAGTATCGCGCCGCGCGCGCGAGCGAGGCGATTGCGCCGACCGGTTCGGCGCGCAAGGAGTGGCTGGCGACGGACGATGACGAAAACCCGGCCGCACCGGTCGCGGCGGCAAATGAAAGCGATCCGCGGACGATGCAAAGATTGGATCGCGAGACGCGGGCGCGCGACGTGAGCTTTCGTTTCGTGGTCGAATATCCGTTGGAGTAGGAGCGATGCGGACGAGTCGCTGGCGCGGCGGCTTCCGGCGCGCTGTGATGTCGGCGGATCGGGATGGGGGTTCCGAAGGGGCGGGAATTCTACCGCGTTCCGCCGCCGAGTTTGACGATGCGTTTGAAAGCCTCGGCCGGCAGCGGCATCACGGAAAGTCGGGACTGGCGGATGAGCTCGATTTTGGCGAGGGCGGGCTCGGCCTTGATCTGGGCGAGCGTGACCGGGTGGGCGAGCGGGGCGACGGATTTCAGCTCGACGGCGACCCAGCCGGGTTCTTCGGCGGTCGGGTCGGGAAAGGCGGGCTTCGTGACCTCCGCGACACCGACGACGGCCTTGTGCTCGCCGCTTTCGTAGAAGAGGACGCTGTCGCCGGGCCGCATGCCGCGCAGGTGAATGCGGGCGGCGAAATTGCGGACGCCGGTCCAGTCGGTGCGGCGTTCGCGGACGAGATCGGACCAGCCGTAGGTGGTGGGCTCGGATTTAACCAGCCAGTATTGGGTTGTCATGGGGAGGGTGGTTTGGTGCGCTGCGCAGACTGAAATGGACGAGCCCGATGCTGAAAAGGCCAAAGCCCGCCGGGCGCTGCGCATCCTGGTGATTTGCGCGGTGGTGGGGGTGCTGCTGCCGGCGGTGCTTTTCGTGATGGTGGAAATGGGGGGAACGCGGTGAACCGGACCCTGGTGGCGATCCGCGTGGTGTTCTTCGTGCTCTGCGGGGCGGGAGGCTGGCTGGTGTGTTATTCGATCCGGGAGTGGGATGAATACCGGCCGCTGGCCGTGGCGATCGGATTGTTGATCGGCGCACTCGTGATCCTCGTGGACATGATGTTGAAGGGATTTTCGCTGCGAGGCTTGTCGGCGATCACCTTCGGCCTGGCGGTGGGAAGCCTGATCGCCTACCTGATCGGCACCTCGCCGCTGTTCGCGGAGGGTGATCCGCAGACGGTCTACCTGTTCCGGCTGGTGCTGTTCCTCGTCTGCACCTACCTGGCGACCGTGATCGCGTTGCGCGGGAAGGACGAGTTCAACGTCGTGATCCCGTATGTGCGCTTCGTGCCGCACGAGGTCGATGTGCCGCTGGTCGTGGTGGACACGAGCGTGCTGATCGACGGCCGGATCGCGCGGGTGTGCGAGGCGGGCTTTCTGAATGCGGCGCTCGTCATCCCGCAGTTCGTGCTGACGGAGCTGCAGGCGGTGGCGGACTCGAGCGATCCGCACAAGCAGGCGCGCGGGCGGCGCGGCATCGAGGTGTTGAACGAGTTGCGGCGGATCAAGTACCTCGACATCCGGATTCCGGAAAGCGAGGTGACGAAACGCACTGACGTGGACGCGAAGCTGGTGTTTCTCGCGCAATCGATGCGGGCGAAGCTGATGACCACCGACTACAACCTCGCGAAGATGGCAGAGTTTCACGGCGTGCCGTGGCTCAACCTGAACCTGCTGGCGAAGTCGCTGCGGCCGGAGTTGGTGATGGGCGAGGCGATCGAGGTGGATCTCGTGAAACCGGGCAAGGACGACGGGCAGGCCGTCGGCTACCTTGAGGACGGATCGATGGTGGTGGTGAACGGTGGCCGGCCGCTGATCGGCCAGCGGGTGAGCACGGAGATCGTGAGCGTGCTGCCGAGCGGCGGGGGAAAAATCGTGTTCACCCGGCTGGTGAGCCCGGCGTGAGCGGCGGCGGAGCGGATCAGCAAGGCATTGTGAATCGAGGGCTGGGGCGCGAAACAGGGTGCTAATCGCGAGCACAAGGGGGCTGCGTCGGATCATTTCCATGCCACAATCGTTTTTTGGCGAACGCGCGGCCAGAGGCGGTCTTGAGATATCTTTCGAACGCCAGCGCATGCCCCTCGTCGGTGAACGCGATCGCCGTCTTTACGCGCCAAGGGCGTCGTTTCGATGTATGAGTGACCCTGCCTGAGTTGTGCGCGGCCAGACTCGCCGCAAGGTCTTTGGTTTGCCCGACGTAGAACGCATCACCGTCAGACAGACTGCAGGATGTATACATAGCGGTACATGGGCTGGACCAGCCAGTGACTACAACGACCGGAGTCGAGCAGATCGATCGCCGAGGTCCGCCTGCGCTTACGCTCCGGCACGGCAGCCTTCGCTCTCGGGAATGCAGCCCAGCCCGATGCGGAAGGTCGTTCTGCTGGCCTGTCGATCCATAGCGCGCAAAGCGAGCGAAGGCTGGTGGGGCGCAAGTCCATTTAGCACGAACCAAGGAGATGCTAAACTCGCGGTGGTGCCCGGTGCTCGCTCTGCCGGGCAGCTGAGTATTGCGTCCGAAAAAGCTGACGGTTGAGTGGCGCGAATGGTCCTATTCCCGAAATCGAAGCGCTACGCCGAAGCGACCTTTACGGGCACCAAGAATGTGGCCGACGCGATCGACAAGATGGCGTCGGTGGCACTGGCGTTTGGCTTCGGCGACCCCTCAGGCGCGACGCTCACCGTGGCCGCCGCCGTTTCGCTTTCGGCGAAAACGGTCGGCGCAATTTCAACGGCTCTCGCCGAACTTGCCAAAAATCCGACGGCGGCCGGCAATCGCGACCAGCGAACCACCCTCATACTTTGCGTCGCCAACGAGGCTTACCTGCAGTCGCTGGAATCGGTGCTGTCGCCGAGGCTCGCCGAAATCGGAGACGCGCAATTTTCTCGGACCGAGGGATCCAATCTCGAATCGGCCTTGGCTAACGAGGACACGCAAGCGCTCCTCCGAGGACAGTGCTCGCTATTTGACGCCTACGAGCAGCAGCTGAAGGACGGGCTACGCCGGGCCGGCGTTATATGGTCCGATCGCGAGAAACTCGCCGAGCAGGTTACCGAGCGGGCGAAGTCTCGGTTCCAGGAATTGCTGGGCAAGGCCGCGGAGCCGTATGCCACGCTTCGCAACCGACTGCAGAGTGAAGCCCTCGAGTCGATGCCGCAGAAAGTCGCCGACGAACTGGAGCGCCGCGGCGCCAAGACGACGTTTCAGCCGCCGGCCGGCTCGTTGCCCGTCGGCTTGCCGGTGCCACCACTGGTGTCGGACGCGATCGAGCCGGTTGCGCGCGGCGTGCAGGCGATCGAGGAGCGTCTGGCCCGGATGGAGCAGCAGCTAGCAAGCACGCCGTCCGTGCAGGCGTCGGTCGCATTCGAGGTGAGCGCCCAACTCAGGGCGAACAAGTCCACGTTTGACCGCGCGAAGATCCTGTTGGATGAAGGCAAACTCACCGCGGCGGCAGCCTTGTTTGAAACGGTCGCGAGCGAACTCGCGACCGTCAGTTCAGAAGAGGCGGTCAACCTGCGCGCGCGGGCGCTCGCGAACGTCGGCCATTGCTACCATCGCCAAGGGCGCGAAACCGATGCGATTCGCCTTTTCCGCGAGGCGCAAGGGTTGTCTCCGGTCAACGTTCGGCTGCGCGTGAACGCGGCCGTGGCCGACCTCCTCGACAAGAAGCTCGAGGCCGCCGAGGTCGCGCTCCGCCGGTTGCACGAGGAGTTCCCGAACGAAAACGACGTTCTTGAGCTGCTGGCGGAAGCAGTGTCGCAACGCGGCGCTCCTGCCGAAGCGTTGGCGCTGTTGGAAGCAGCCCCGCGGGCGGGCGAGCACTACCTTTGCGCGCTATCAGGGTTCCAGCTGCACGCGGGCCGGGTTGGCGACGCCGAGAAAACCGCGCGCGAAGCGCTGGTGCAATTGCCCCAGTCGCATCAGGTGCACTTCGCCCTGGCGCTGGCGATTGCCGGACCGATCCTGAATCGCGAGGACCGCGCCGAACTGATCTCCAGCGCGGATCGCCTTCGACTGCGCGAGGCGGCGACGCACCTCGAGGCGGCGGCAACGATCGCACGAAAAGAGGAGCAGCGCGGGCG
>DASZPP010000191.1:0-14884 GCA_035549975.1 Opitutus sp. | reverse complement strand
CGATGTTGGCTTCGAACGTGATCGGTCGCAACTGGTCGGCGCGGCGACCATCGACGCGGGCGGAGACGGAAGACATGGGGGCAGGCTAGGAGCGGATGCGGGGAGGGCCACCATGAAATTGGCGGCGGCGGCAATCGAAACGGTCGCGCGGCGGCGGCGCTGAACGACTCGTGAAGGACGGCGGGGTCGGGAGACCCCGCCCTACAAAGGTGGCGTCACGACGGAAGCCAGGAGCGATCAATTGTCATACATTATATGACAAAGGTGGGGGCGAGCGGCGTCGGGGGAATGGCGGGGTGCGGACGGGTGACGCGACACGAAGGCGTGAAAACTGGTTTTCGGCTTCGTGGCGGCGCGTAGGGATTTTGGCATGCGCCAGTCTTCTGGCGTTTTCGGGCCAAAGCGGCCGAGGACCGCCGCACTCCAAGCAGCGGCGCGTCGCCGCGGCGGCGGGCTAGACGCCTTCCTCGCGGACGAGGGGCTTGATCGTGGTCGGGCCGAAGTCGCGGGCCTCGCTCGTCATGAAGGCGATCAGGCGGTCGTTGAAATCCTTGGCGGAGTCGTGGCCCATTTTCTTCAGCGCCTCGGTGAGCGCGGCGACCTCGACGAGGCGCGCCATGTCGCGGCCGGGCCGGACGAACAGCTCGATGTGCGGGATCTTCTGGCCGAGGATTTCGTAGTAGTTTTCCTCGAGGCCGGTGCGTTCCTCGACGACGGTGGGCGACCATTCCTGGAGCGAGACGACGAGGTCGATGCGCTTGTCGCGGCGGATGGACTTGATGCCAAACATCTCGGCGATGTTGATGATGCCGAGGCCGCGGCACTCCATGTAGCCGCGGTTGAGCGGGCGGGACGAGGCGATGAGCTCGCGCTCGTCGAGGAGCTTGATGACGGTGAGGTCGTCGGCGACGAGCGAGTGGCCGCGCTCGATGAGGGCGAGGGCGCACTCGCTTTTGCCGACGCCGCTGGAGCCGCGGAGCATCACGCCGACGCCCTTGATATCGAGGGTGGTCGCGTGCTCGGTGCAGCCAGGGGCGAACTCGTTGTCGATGCACAGCGTCGCGAGGTTGACGAAATTCATCGTGATCATCGGCGTGCGGATGAGCGGGAGCTTCAGCTCGTTGGCGACGGCGAGCATCGCGGGCGTGGGGTGGAAATTGCGCGTGAGCACGATGCACGGGATCTGGTGCTTCACCATGCCGCGGAAATTGTTCACCTGCTGCGCGGGCGTGAGCGTCTTGAGGAACGTCATCTCGGCCGCGCCGAGGACCTGAATGCGTTTGTTCGCGAAATATTTGAAGAAGCCCGTGAGCGCCAGCGACGGACGGTTGATGCTGCCCTCGCGGATGAGGCGGTGCAGGCCGGCCTCGCCGGTGACCAGCTCCATCTTCAGCTTCTCGCGATAGGTGTCGAAGAAGTGGGCGACGGTGATGCCGTGGATGGCTTTGTGCATGCTGCTGGAAAAGTAGTGAGTAGCGGGTAGCGAGTAGCGAGTAGAAAACCGGCTCCGTGGGGGGATCGAATGCTCGCTACTCGCTACTCACTACCCGCTACTTCCTACAGGTCGAAATCCTCGCCGAGGTAGAATTTGCGGGCCTGCTCGTCGTGGATGAGGAACTCGCCGGTGCCCTCGGCGAGGAGCTTGCCCTTGTGAATGAGGTAGGCGCGGTCGACGACGCGGAGGGTCTCGCGGACGTTGTGGTCGGTGATGACGATGCCGATGCCGCGGGCGCGGAGCTGGCGGATGATGCGCTGGACGTCGGCCACGGAGATCGGGTCGATCGCGGCGAAGGGTTCATCCATGAGGAGGAACTTCGGGCGCGTGACGAGGGCGCGGGCGATTTCGAGGCGGCGGCGCTCGCCGCCGGACAGCGTGTAGGCCTTTTGTTTCGCGAGCTCGGTAAGGCCGAGCTCGGCGAGGTGGGTGGCGACGCGCGCGGCGCGTTCGCGGCGGGGGACGCCGATGGCCTCGACGATCGCGAAGATGTTTTGCTCGACGGTGAGCTTGCGGAAGACGGACGGTTCCTGCGGAAGGTAGCCGATGCCGTGGCGCGCGCGCTGGTGCATGCGCAGGCGGGTGAGATCGGCGCCGTCGAGGCAGACGCGGCCGGCGGTCGCGGAGACCAGGCCGACGATCATGTAGAACGTCGTGGTCTTGCCGGCGCCGTTGGGACCGAGCAGGCCGACGACCTCGCCGCCGCAGAAGCGCACGCTGACGCCGTCGACGACGCGGCGGTCGCCGTAGGCCTTGACGAGGCCCTCGGTGCGGATTTCGGACGGCCCGGGCGCGGCTGGCGCGGCGACGGCGACGGGCGGAGACGCAGGCGGGTTCTGCCGCGACGGATCCGGTTGCGGTTCAGGCGTGCTCACGGGTGAGGCGGGTGAAACGCGGATGCGGGGTGAAGCGGCGCGCCGAAGCGAGGGCGGAAAAGCCGGACGTCGCACGTGGCGGCAGGCGTCTCCGCCTGCCGGGCGAAGGCGGCAGGAATCGGCGGGCGCGGAGGCCTGCCGCTACGCCTGGCCGGTCGGAGTCAGGAAACCGGGACGTGCCTTCCAGGAAGTTCATTTCGGCGGCGGCGGGACGGAGATGTTGGGCGACGAGGACTGGTCGGCCGGCGCGTCCTTGGTGCGATCGAAGCCGAGGTCGCGGATCGGCGGGCCGGTGAGGCGGGGTTTGTCGACCTCGACGCGCTCCTGGCCGCGGAGCATGGTGATCTTTTCGCCGGCGCTGACAAAGCCGTTGGCGGTGTCGATCACGACGGGTTCCTCGGTGAGGACGACTTTTTCCTCGCGCGGCAGGACCTCGGCACGGCCGCAGGTCGCGCGGCGGGTGCCTTGCGTGATCGAAACGTGTCCGGTGGCGAGGAGGTAGCGGAATTTTTCGAGCGTGGGGAGGGCGGCGGCGGCCTTGCCGCCGAGACGGGTGGCGGTGAGCTCGAGCTTGTCGCAGAGGATGCTGAGGTCGGTGCCGGTGACGGAGACGTGGCCGGTGCAGATGGCCTTGGTCTCATCGGCTTCGCTCCACATGTCCATGTGGTCGCACGTAAGCGTGGTGGGCTGCGGCGCGAGGGCGGCGCGGGCGACGGGGACGGCGGCCAGAAGGAAGGCGGTGGCGATGAGGCGGAGATGGGCCATTGGTTGTTGGCTAACGCTTATCGGGCGATTGGGAACGCGCGGCGGGAAACGGCAAATGAGCAACAAGCGATGGCCGATGCGCAATCATTTCAGCAGATCCTTGAGCTCGGCCTGGAAGGTTACCCGCACGTTGCCATCGAGCGAAATCTTTTTCTGGTCGTGCCAGTAAGTCCAGCGGGTGCCGAAGGCCTCGACGTCGTCGCGGATGACGCGCACCGAATTTTCGCCGTGAGCTTCCTTCTGGTCGGGCAGGAACGTGGCCGCGGGACTGAGGATGACCGTGTCGACCCGGGCGGTGGCGTCGCCGGTGAAAAGCGTGAGGTTGAGATCGGTGACTTCGAACTGGTGCTGGTCCAGCGCGCGTGCTTCGGAGCCGCGGGCGATCATCGAGCGGTAGCCCTCGGGACTGAAAAGCGGAAGGACCCAGTTGTGCGCGGGGGCGGTGACTTGGGCGGTGGCCGCGACGGCGGCCGTCGCGGCAATGCCGAATGCCAAATGTCGAATGCCGAATGACTGACGGATGCGGGCCATCTGAAGCGGGTGGCTCAGCGGGCGGCGAGGAGGAGCTCGCAGACTTCGCGGACGGCGCCGTGGCCGGCGGCGCGCCTGGTGATGTGGCGGGCGGCGGCGAGGGCCGAGGGCATGGCGGTCGGAACGCTGACGCCGATGCCGGCCCAGGCGATCGCGGAGACGTCGATTTCATCGTCGCCCATGTAAACGATCTCGGCGGCGGTGAGCTTGAGCCGGGCGGCGAGATCGCGCAGCGCGGTGAGCTTGTCGTTGCGGCCCTGGACGACGTGGGGAATTTTCAGTTCGCGGGCGCGGGCGGTGGTGGCGCCGGAGGCGCGACCGCTGATCCACGCGACCTGGATGCCGGCCGTCTCCAGGCGTTTCAGGCCGTGGCCGTCGAGGATCGAGAAGGATTTGGACTCGGCGCCGTCGGAATGGATGACGACGGTGCCGTCGGTGAGAATGCCGTCGACATCCATCGCGAAGAGGCGGATCGCTCGCCAGTCGCGCCGGGGGATTGCCGATTTCCGATTGGCGATTGACGATTTTTTTCGAGCCATGAATGAGGCGGAAATTGGGGCGAATAGTGGGCGGTCGGCAATCGCCAATCGGCAATTCGCTCAGCCCATCCACGCGGTGATCTGTTCGATGACCCTGTCGAGGGTCGGGCGGAACGATTGCTCGAGCTCGGGCGCGAACGGGACCGGCAGGTCGAGCGACGCGAGGCGGAGCGGCGGCGCCTTGAGGGCGGAGAAGTTCTGCTCGGTGAGGCGTGCGACAAGCTCGGCGCCGAAGCCGTGGGTGCGGCGGCCCTCGTGCAGGACGATCAGGCGGCCGGTGCGCGCGAGCGAGGCGTGGATGGCGTCGAGCTGGAGCGGCGCGAGGCAGCGCAGGTCGAAGAGATCGAGCGAGTGCTCGTATTCGGCGGCGAGGTAATCGCAGACCTCGGCGGCGAGATGGACCATTTCACCGTAGCTGACGAAGGTGGCAAATTCGCCGGTGCGGAGCTGCTTCGGTTTCCACACGTCGCGGTAGTTGGGGTTCCAGATGACGGGATGCTTGCCGCGGCGGTAGAGCGCCTTGTGCTCGAAGAGGATCACGGGGTTGTTGTCCTCGTAGGCGGCGAGCAACGCGTCGAAGGCATCCTGCGGCGTGCTCGGGTAGAGGCCCTTGATGCCGGGCATGGCGAGATAAACGGATTCGAGTTCCTGCGAGTGAAACGAGCCGAGCGTGATGTTGCCGCCGCACGGGAAACGCCACACGAGCGGACACGCGGCGCCGGAGCGGAAGTGCATGGTCGCGGCGTTGAGCGTGATCTGGGTGAACGCCTCGGAGGCGAAGTCGGCGAATTGAAATTCCTCGATCGGCCGGTGGTTTGCGACGGCGAGGCCGATCGCGTAGCCGGTGCAGCCGCTCTCGGCGAGCGGGGTGTTGAAGACGCGGGCGCGGCCGAATTCGGCGAGGAGGTCTTCGGTGACCTTGAACGCGCCGCCGTAGACGCCGATGTCCTGGCCGAGCACGATGGCCTCGGAGCGCTCGGCGAGAATCTTGCGATGGGCGCGGTTCAGCGCCTGCGCGAGCGTGAGATTCTCGGCGGCGGCCGGCTCGGGTTTCCACGGCAGCGGGGGCGAGGGCGGCGCGAACAGGTCGTCGCGCATGATCGCGGGGCTGGGGTCGGGACGCGCGACGGCGAGGCTGGCCTTGATGCAGGTTTCGACGAAGGCATCGAGTTCGGCGTCGAGCGCATCGAGTTGCGCGGCGTGGCCGGCGGCGGCCAGCTGGGCGCGGAATTTGGGCAGCGGATCGCGCGCGAGGAACGCATCGCCCTCGCCGGGTTTCAAATAGTTGCAGGTGTCGTAGGCCGCGTGGCCGCGGAGCCGGAGCGTGTGCGCCTCGATCAGCATCGGGCGCGAGGTGGTGCGGACTTTTTCGATCGCGGCGGCGAAGGCGCGCGCGGTGGCGGCGACGTCGGCGGTCGTGTCGAGGGCGACGCCTTCGATGCCGTAGCCGGCGGCGCGGCGCCAGAGCTCCGTGCCGTCACAAAACTGCTCCGCCATCGGCGTCGAGTAGGCGTAGCAATTGTTCTCGATGATGAACAGGACGGGAATCGACAGGAGCGACGCGAGATTGAGCGCTTCGTGGACGTCGCCGGTGCTCGACGAGCCGTCGCCGAAAAACGCGAAGCCGACCGCCGGGCGGCCGAGGCGGCGCCACGAATCGGTCGAGCCGAGGACGGGGCCGAGCATCGCACCGAGGTGGCTGATCATCGGAAGCGAGCGGTTTTTCGGATCGCCGCGATGGACGTTGCCCTCGCGCGCCTTCGTGGGACTGAGCGCGTTCGCGAAGTATTGGTTGAGGTGGGTGCAGAGGTGCTGGCTCCAGATCAGGTGGCTGCCGAGGTCGCGGTGGGTGAAGCTGGCGACGTCGCCGGCCTTGTCGGCGAGGAGCGCGAGCGAGACGGCGACGGCCTCGTTGCCCTGGCCGCCGGTGACGGTGCCCTTGATCAGGCCCTGCCGAAAGAGGTCGAGGATGCGGTTGTCGGCGGTGCGCGAGAGATGCATCCACGCATAGAGGCGGAGGAGCGCCGCGGGATTGGGCGGGTCGAGCTCGGCGGCGCGGAGATCGCGCTCGGCGAGGATCGCTGGAGCGGTTGGAAACACCATGAATTTTGCCCGACGCTGAAGACGCGCCGCGGCGCGGGCAAGCGAGAGATTAACCGGGCGATGAAGAAGGATCGCACGGGGAACTGCGACCCAAGCCGGCATCTTGCGATCGAACGCGGCCTTCGAACTGGGCAAGCGGAGCAGACGCCGACCGATTTCCTTATCGGACTGGCCGCTATTCCGAAACGAGTGCGACGGGGACGTCGGCTCCGCCTCAGCGGCGCGATTTCAGCTAAGGTGCCGGGGTGACACCGAGGTCCCCGGCGATCTGGGTCACGGCATCGACGGGCACGACAATGCGCCAGCCGTCCGCTTCGCGGTGGAGGGAAAGGTAGGTCTCCGCACTCGTGCCGGTTTCGGGTGCCTGGGGCGGCGCGAATTCCGGATGTGCGGCACGCCCGCTCGCGAGCGCAGCGGCGCGCTGTTCCGGCGGGGCGGTGTCCGCCGGCGGTTGTTGGAGGAACACGCAGGCGCTCGCGTCGTCGTCACCGGTCTGGCTGAACCAGACGAGCTGCGCCTCGCTGACCGGGATGCTCTTGATCGTGAATTCCGCCACGAGGTCATCGGCGCTCGCAAACCGGGCGCGGGCCTCCGGCGGCAATGGCGCGAGCAAGGTGGAGGCCTTTTCCCGCGCGGCGGCCGAGAGCACGAAGAATTTTTTGAACGCGGCGACGTCGCCGCCGGCGGCGGCCCACAACGCGGATTCGATCGCGGCGTGCGGCGAGGCGTTGCCGCGGTTTTTCCAATCGCCCGCGCGTGACCACTCGCCCAAGGACAGCACCGCGGATTGCGCGTCCGGTCCGTTTTTTTCTCCAGCCGCCGCCTGCAGTCGCGCGGCCTCGGTCGCGGCTTGGCGCAGTTTCTCCAGTTCGCCGGCGCCCGGTTGCAAGCGCAGCAATCGTTGCCGTTCGGCCTGAAGCCGGGCCAGCTCGTGCGACTGACCGCGGCGCGCGGCGATTTGTATTTCAAGCTGCGCGGCCGACCTCCTTTCGCGCGCCCACACGAAGGTGAGCGCGACCAGGACCAGCAGAAACGACGCGGTTTTCATCGGCGACCGAACCACAGCCCGTGGCCGAGTTTCGGATCGATGACCGCGTTGCTTTCGACGACGACGTGCTTCACCCCCGACTTGCGCGTCTCGCCGATCACATAGGCGAGGGCGGAAAATTCGCCGAGGCCGCGAATGCCGACCTTGGCATTGCCGTCCGGCGCGGTGCGCTCCAGGTCGCGAAGCCGCTCGATGAACTCGCGCAGCGTCACCGGCTCCTTTCCCCAGCTGAGCGTGCCGGCCGGCTGCAGGGTGACGGTCGCGCGGACCGGAGCGTATTGCGCGGAGTCGGCGACGGCCGGTCGCGATTTCTCCCGCAACGCCGGCAGGTCCGCGGCGGCGCGGCGGAGGTCGTCGGCTTCGTGGAGGCTCTGGGCGAGCCGGCGGTTGCCGGCGCGCAATTGGTCGATCGCGCGCTCCTCGGCGCCGAGCCGGGCGACTTCGGTGGCGAGGGCCTCGTTCGTGCGATGCTGGTGGAGCACGGCCCATCCGCCGAGGGCAAGGCCGACGATCGCGGCCGCGGGCGCGAGCATGGTCGCGAGCCCGGCGCTGGCGGTGGCCGCGGCTGCATGACCGAGGACGCTCCCCACGATCTTTGTTGCGAGGCCGGGGGGCGCGATCACCGAGGCGAGATCTCCGAGCGCGCTCGAGAGCAACGCGGTGGTCGAGGCGACGCCACGGCGCTCGAGCAGCAGGCGAAGTTTTTCGAGCGCGCGATCGACGCGCTTGCGGGCGGCGTCCTCGTTGAGGCGCAGCGTGGCGCCGATTTCGGCGAAGCTGCGCTGCTCGAAGAAACGCAGGGCGATCGCCTCCCGTTCGTCGTCGCGCAGGCCGACGATGGCTTCGTCGAGGACCGCCCGCAGATCGCGCGGATCGGGCGTGGCGCCGGGATCGTGGAGGAGGGTTTGCATGATGTGGGCGGCGGTTTCGCGCGTTTTGCGGCGTTGTTCGCCGCGGACGACGGCGGCCGACGCGACATGCGTGCTGACGTGGAGCCAGCCGGTGAGCGTCGCCCGGCTGCGGAGCACCGCGGCCTTGCGGGCGAGATCGGAGAAGACTTGCTGGGCGACGTCTTCCGCGAGATGCGCATCCCCGCCGACGCGGCGCAGCGCGGTCGAATAGACCAGCCCAAGATGGCGGCGGACGAGTTCGGTGAACGCCTCCTCGGCGTGATCTTCGACGTAACGGCGGAGGAGTTCGTGGTCGTCCATGGGATCGCGTTTCCCCTTGGCTGCCGCGAAAACGGAAACCGGACGAGAAATCTTTCGCTCGCTCCCGGGGATTTTCAGCGAGGCCGTGATGCCGTCGCAGGAAGCCAACGCAGGTGACTCGGCGGCGGAGGCGGGGCGCGCGTGATCGGCCCGAACCCTCGAATTGAACGCCGGCCTGCCGGCCGGCCTATTTCTTCGTCGCGGGCTTTTTCGCCGGGCGGGATGCGGCGCGTTTCGCGGCGCCCGGCATCGGCGGCGGAACGAACTTCATCAGCTCCTCGTGGAGCTCGTGGAGGGCGGACTTGAGCTGGGAAATCTCGGTGCGCAGGTCGGGCGCGGGCAGGCGGCTGTCGGCGAGCTTGATGATCGCCTCGGCCTCCTTTTGGCGGCCGTCGAGGAGTGCGCGGGCGGCGGCGGTCGTCAGCGCGTGGCGGAGAATGTGGTCGTGCTGCTGCTGGGCGACCGAATTCTGAAAACGCAGCGCGATCGCGTGGGCGAAGACCTGGAACGCCGCGGCGGCGCCGAAGGCCGGCGCGGCCGACGGCACCGCGGCGTTGAGCTGGCGAACGGCGTCGGCAATCTGGGCGTTGAGCGAATCGGTGTCGCTCATCTCACGTGGCGGAGCCATCGGGGGGACCAACGAGCGCAGCGACGCAGCGGGCGGTGACGGATTGGGCGAGGACCTGGGCCTGCTGCTGGGCGGCGACGGAGTTCTGCAGCGAGAGGGCGAGGGCGGAGGCCGCGGATTGATAGAGCGAGCCGAGCGCCTGTGCGGGGGCGTCGCCGAGGACCTTGACGTTGGTCTGGGTAACGGCGTCGGTGATCTGGCTGTTGACGGCGGTGGGAAAGGCCATGGGAGTGAAGGGCGAGGGTTGACGTGGAAAGTGGGCGGATCAGCGCTTCGCGGCATCGGCCGGCGAGCCGACGAGGAGGGCGACGGAGCGGGCCGTCGCCGCTTGCGCGAGCGTGACCGCTTGCTGCTGGGCGGCGGTGGCGTTTTGCATCGCGATGCCGAGCGAGTGGGCGGCGGCTTGATAGAGGCCGCCGAGGGCGATCGCGGGAGCGTCGCCGAGGACCTTGACGTTCGACTGGGTGACGGAGTCCGTGATCTGGTCGTTAACTGCGGTGGGGAAGGCCATGGTGGTGCCGGAGTGGTTGCGTTGCGGGAAAAGTCAGCCGGAGGAGTCCTGGTTGGGATGATCGCCGGCCATGCGATCGACGGCCCCGGCCACGGCCCTCTCGGCCATTTCCATCGCGCTTGCGACGTGGTCCAGGGAAGCGCGAAGCGCGGCGACGCGCGACTCGGGCGATGCGGGCGACGAACTTTCCGCCGATTGGTCCGCTGGATCGGCTGGGGCTGGCGGCGTGTCGGGCGATGCGCTCATCGGATGTTGGGAGAGCGCCAGTTGATTGCAACCACTGCAATCCGTGATTCCGTCATAAATGCGATTGGGCGGCGATCTCCGCGTCGTCGGTGATGCGCCAGGGGCGGGCGGCGGAGCGGACGCTACGCACGGCGAGCGTTGCACGCAGCGCGGTCTGCGAGTGAAACGCGGCGAGGGCGCCGCGTCCCCATGAAATATCCGGGCCAGAGGCTGTCATGCACTTTTCGCGAGCACCACGCTCCCTGAAGCCGACTGGCGAAAGTAATAACAGCCGCTAGATCTCGAGGGATTCGCCGGGGCGCATGACGCGCACCGGGTGGCCGGCGCGGGCGGCTTCGGCGGCGAAGGCGATGGCGTCGACGCGGATTTTATCGTTCGAGTTGAAATGCGTGGGAATGGCCAGGCGCGGGCGGAGAAAATGCAGCGCCTCGATCGCGTCGGCCGGCCCCATCGTGTAGTGATCGCCGATCGGGATGAGCGCGACATCGAGGCCGTGACGGCCGATGAGGCGCATGTCGCCGAAGAGGGCGGTGTCGCCGGCATGGTAGAGCGTGCGACCGCCGGCGCGCACGAGGTAGCCGCTCGCGACGCCCATCGATTGGGTTTTCCCGCCGCCGAGCTCGAGCGCGGAGCTGTGGATCGCGGGCGTCATGTCGATGCGGCCCCAGGAAAGTTCGGTGCCGCCGCCGGGCATGAGGTCGATCGTTTTCGCGCCCTGGGCGGCGAGATGCTCGGCGAGTTCGTAGGGCGCGACAATCGTGGCGCGGTGGAGCCGGGCGAGTTCGAGCGCGTCGCCGAGATGATCGTCGTGGGCGTGCGAGACGAACACGAGATCGCAGGGCACCGCGGCGGGATCGACGGTGCCGTGGGGATTTTGCCGCAGCCACGGATCGAACACGAGCCGGTGGCCGGCGAGTTCGAGGAGAAAGGCGGAGTGTCCAAAATAAGTGAGGCGCATGGCGGGTTCCGGCGTGAAGCGTTAGCCACCAAAGAGACGAAAGGGCAAATTGCGAAGACGGCCGAAAACCAAAACGCGCTGGGGGAGACCGTCAGAAAAACTCCGTGTCGCGGAGTTTCCGGTGAGCGGATTTCGCGCGGGCGGACGGAGGCGTTCGGCTATTTTCCGGTGAACCAGGCTTGGGCGGCGATGATGTCGTCGCGGACGAGGTTGTGGGCGGCGGGCGAGGTGTGAAGCGTGACCTCGGCGCCGCCGGAGCGGAAATGCGCGGCGAGGCGGTGCGGATGGTCGTTGGGGACGAGCGGGTCCTGGGTGCCGCTGGCGATGAAAACGCGTTTGCCGGTGAGCGTGCCCCCGGCGGCGGGGTGGTCGAGGACGACCATCGGGCGCATGAGCGCGGCGCCGCCGAGGACAACGGGGCGGAGCTGCAGGAGCGTGGCGGCGATGTTGGCGCCGTTGGAAACGCCGAGGGCGATCAGGCGGAGCGGGTCGAAATGATAGGCGTTCGCGGATTCGGCGATGAAATCGGCGAGCTCGTGCGTGCGTTGCCGAATTTCGGCTGGATCGAACACGCCCTCGGCGAGGCGCGCGAAGAAACGCGCGGCGCCGCGCTCGCTGACTTTGCCGCGGGGACTAAGGAGCGCCGAGCCGGGCGAGAGGGTTCGCGCGAGCGGAAGCAGGTCGTGTTCGTTGCCGCCGGTGCCGTGCAGCAGAAGGAGCGGGGGCGCGGTCGGCAGTTCGCCGGGTTCGAAAACGTGCTGGAAGGTCAGCGGCATGGGAAAGCATTGCCGCGGACGGCGGAGAGGCAAGCGGGACGGGCGGTTGGTCGGGAGCGGTTCGAAGTTGTCGCGGCGGCCCGTGACCGCCGGGCTTCGGGAATCCCGGCGCCCGTAAAGCTGCGACAGCGAACCGATCCGCCAGCGGGCGATTGGCCGATCGAGGCGTGAAGCCTCTCTCGCGATGAGCCGGTCGGAGACCGGCCTACCGGTCGATCTTGGCGATGCGGGCGGCGTGGCGGCCGCCGTCGAAGCCGGTCGTGAGCCAGATGCGGACGATCTTGAGCGCCTCGGCTTCGGTGATGGTGCGCTGGCCGATGGAGAGGACGTTGGCGTCGTTGTGCGAGCGGCTCCAGATGGCGACCTGCTCGCTCCAGCAGAGGCCGCAGCGGACGCCGCGGACGCGGTTGGCGACGATGGCCTCGCCGTTGCCGGAGCCGCCGAGCACGATGCCGCGCTCGAACTCGCCGCGCGCGACCGCCTCGGCGACGGGCCGGATGAAATCGGGGTAGTCGCAGGGCGCGTCGGAATAGGTGCCGAGGTCGCGGACCGTGTGGCCGTCGGCGAGGAGGGCGGTTTTGATGGCTTCCTTGTAGGCGAAGCCGGCGTGATCGGAGCCGATGGCGATGGAAAAGGACTTGTTCATGCAGCAAGAAAAAGGAACGTCGGAAAAAGGGAAACCACTAACGGAAACGAATGAACACTCATTTTTCAGCGATGCTGGCGGTGCTCGGCTTGGCCGTGGCGGCGGCGGGCTGCTCGACGGTCGACTCGCGGATGCAGAGTCACCGCGCGGCGTTCGACTCCTGGCCGGCCGAGGTGCAGCGGAACGTGCGGGCGGGGAGGATCACGCTCGGATTTACGCCCGAGATGGTGCGCGTGGCGCTCGGGGACCCGGGACAGGTGCGGACGCGATCGACGAAGGAGGGTCAGGCGGAAGTTTGGGTTTACTACAACAGCGGTCCGCGGTTTTCGCTGGGAGTCGGGATGGGGATGGCGACGCGGGGCGGCGCGTATGCCGGCGGAGTGGGCGTGGGCGAAGGATATCGCGACGAGGAAGTGCTGCGGGTGATTTTTGAAGGAGGGAAAGTCAGCGCGATCGAATCGACGAAGTAAGCGCGGGATCCCGGGGCGCGCGCGGGTGTTCGGCCGGGGAGGCGTCGCGAACGGTGCGAGCTGGTTTAGGCGGTGCGTCGACGTGGGTCTTCATTTTTTGACAACCCGTCCAGCCGCTCGAGCGGAGCCGGTGCCGCATTTGTCATACATTATATGACAAGCGTTTTCGCGGGCGGCAGTCCTCCGGCACTTGGATCGAAAGCGGCAGAGGACGGGCGCACTCCGAAAAGGCATGCGTCGCTTTGCCGCCGGTCGCGGCAGAGGCCGCAGTGGAAAATATCCGGACTACGGCGGTTTTATTAAAACTGTAGCCGTTGCATTGATGGTAGCGGCCGTCGTCTCGACGGCCATTTTCCAACGATGGCGGTCGGGACGACCGCCGCTACCCTGTGGCGGATTTCGGCCACGGTTTTTTAAATCGCCTTAAGCGAAGAGAGCGAGGACAGCGGTGGTGTGGGAGAGATCGGGCAGGACGGCGGTGGGGGAGCAGGCGCGGAGCTGGTCGACGGTGTAGCCGCCGGTGGCGACGGCGATCGTGCGGGCGCCGATCGCGCGGCCGCAGGCGACGTCGTGCGGCGTGTCGCCGATGACCCAGACGCGCTCGGCGGCAAAATCGACGGCGTGATGCGCGGCGGCGCGGCGGACGGCATGCGGGCCGAGGTCGTTGCGGTTCTCGCCGTCGTCGGCGAACGCGCCGAAGGCGAAATGCGTCCAGAGGCCGTGGTGGCGGAGCTTGATCTCGGCGCCGCGGCGGAGGTTGCCGGTGAGGAGGCCTTGCGCGATGTCGCCCCGGCGCGTGCAGGCAGTGAGCAGCTCGGACACGCCGGGGCAGAGGCGGGCGCGAGGGTTGGGCAGCTCGACGGGCAGGGCGCGGAGATAGCCCTCGAGATAGCGCGTGATGTTTTCCGGCGTGACGGGCAGCGAAAATTTCTCGAGCACACGACGGGCGATCAGGTAATCGGTGCGGCCGGCGACCTCGACGCCGTCGAGCGTGCCGGTGATGCCGAATTCATCGCGGAGGGAGGCGACCAGCGCGCGTTCGCCGGCGCCGCCGGAAAGGATGAGGGTGCCGTCGATGTCCCAGAGGAGAAGGGTCTTCATGAACGAATCGTTACCATAAACAGGCGGGGGCGGGCCGGGCGGCAAGCGCTTCCGGGTTGCGGAACCCGAGCGGATGGTAACTTTTCAGACGGGTTGTTCGTCCCCACTCAAATCATGAAAACCTTGGTCTCCATCCTGGCTTTGCTGGGTGTTCTGGCGTTCATGGCGGGGTGCAGCACGCCGGAGACTCGCATCGCGAAAGAGCCGGCGCTTTTCAGCCGGTTGCCTCCCGAACAGCAGCAGATGATCCGCGAGGGGCGGGTCGGCGTGGGCTTTGACATGGACATGGTGCGGCTGGCGCTCGGCGACCCCGATCACGTGCGGGAGCGGATCGACCAGAGCGGCAAGAGCGAGATCTGGAGTTACGTCGAATACGAGGCGGACGATGGCGTGTTGCTCTACCGCGGCTGGTGGCATCGCGGTTGGGGCGGGCCGTTTTACCCGTATTACATGAATGTCCCGGGACGGCGGGAACGCTCGCGGGAGCGCGTGGTGTTTCGCGAGGGGCGGGTCGTGTCGGTCGAGCAGAACAAACGGTGACGAGAACGGCGGTTCGGCCGAAGCGCGCACGGCGGTCATAGACCGCCGCTACAAACCGAAAACCGGCCGCCACGACCAATCGAGATTCGCGCGGGGAGAACGACACGGAGGTCGTGCTTTAGAGCGGTTTAAATAAATCTGTCGCCGCACTTCCGTTGGTAGCCGCGAGCGTGAGCGAGTGGAGAATTCGTCCACTCGCTCGCGCTTGCGGCCACGCTTTTTCTCAAACTGCTCTAAAATTCGAAATGATGTTCCCGTGCGGTGATCGTCACGCTGCGTCCGATTTCAGGCAACGGGGTTTGCGGGCACGATTTGAGGTCCGGCCGGAAGTCCGGGCGAAGGACGGAAATCAAAGGGCGTGAAGCGCGCTCTTGCTGACGGCGAGGGCGGCTTCCTTGACGGCTTCGGACATCGTGGGGTGCGCGTGGATCGTCCGGGCGA
>DASZPP010000190.1:0-7503 GCA_035549975.1 Opitutus sp. | reverse complement strand
CGCGGGCCGAGCTGCGTGCGCTTCGGCTTCACGTTTTTCGGCTCGATGTAGCGCGAGTAGCCGCGGCCGTAGCCGGTGGCCTGCTCCTGGAGCTTGCACTCGCCGGCCTGGTCGCAGATCGGGCAGTCGAGCGGGTGATTGATGAGGAGGAATTCCATCACGCCCTCGCGGCAGTCCTTCACGAGCGGCGACGTCGTGCGGATGTGGAGGCCGGGCGTGGCGTTGGTGCCGCAGCCGATCTGCGGGCGCGGGATCCAGTTGATCTTCTGCTTGCCGGTCGCGGGATCGATGATCGGCGCCTTGGTCGCGGGATCGACGGCGGGCAGGCCCATCTCGATGAGACACATCCGGCAGTTGCCGACGACGCTCAGCCGCGGGTGGTAGCAGTAATGCGGCACGTCGACTCCGACCAGCCGCGCGGCCTCGATGACGTTCGTGCCTTTCGGCACGGCGACTTCCCTGCCGTCGATGTTGACGGTGACGAGGTCGGGTTTGGGCGAGGCGATCATTGAAGGAGTCGGGATGGAAGGAGTCAGGAGCCAGGAGTCTCGATCGCGCGAGTGTAAGCGGTCAGGGGGCGGCTGACTTCTTCGAGCTGGGCGAACAGGTCGGGGGTTTCGCCGTAGCGAAGGTCACGCGCGAGGATTAAATAATAACGACACTCTTCGAGTGAGCCCTGCGCGGTGTTCATGAAGCGGCGCTTGTCGGCAACCCCGGTCTTTTTGAAACCCTCTGCAATGTTCGCGGGAATTGAAACCGCCGCACGACGGAGCTGCGAAGTCCGGCCATAGGTCTCCTTCTGCGGAAAACCTTCTGAAAAGCGATAAGCAGCGAGCACCCACGCGTGCGCTTTTTGCCACACTATCAAATCCTCGAAAGTCCTGGCCGGAACTCGCGTGCTCCTGACTCCCGGCTCCTGACTCCCGGCTCCTTTGTCAGCGATCATCATACGAGGTCCAGCGCCTCCGGTCGCCGCTGCTTTTTCGTTTCTGGATAGTTTTTGAATTCGTCGCCGAACTTCGCGAGGAAGCTCTGCGTCGGCCAGGAGCAGGCTTCACCGAACGCGCAGATCGTGCGGCCGGGGATCTGATCGGCGACGCTCTTCAGCAGCGCGCCGTCCTCCGCGCGGGCGTTGCCGTGGACCATGCGCGTGGTGATGCGCTTCATCCAGAGCGAGCCTTCGCGGCAGGGCGTGCACTGGCCGCAGCTCTCGTGGGAGTAGAACGCGTTGATGTTGGCGAGCGCCTCGACCATGTTGACGGAGTCGTCCATCACGATCACGCCGCCCGAGCCGCCCATCGTGCCGATCGCCGCGAGCGAATCGAAGTCCATCGGCACGTCCTCGACGGCCCAGTCGTAGTCGACCATGTCCGCGCCGACCTTGCGCTTGCCCTTGAAGCGCTCGCCGAACCGCAGGATCTTCGCCGACGAGCCGCCCGGGATGACGGCCTTGAACGTGCGGCCGGGCAGCGGGCCGCCGCAGACCTCGTTGAGCAGTTCGCCCATCGTGATCTTGCCGCACTCGAATTCGTAGTACCCGGGCCGCTGCACGTGGCCGCTCACGCAGAAGATGCGCGTGCCGGTGTTGCCGGGCGTGCCGATCTTCGCGAATTCCGCGCTCCCGTGCTGCACAATGTATTTCACGTGGCAGAGCGTCTCGACGTTGTTGACGATCGTCGGGCACTGGTAGAGCCCGAGCACCGCGGGAAAGTAAGGCGGCTTGATGCGCGGGTTGGCGCGCTTGCCCTCGAGCGACTCGATCAGGCCGGTCTCCTCGCCGCAGATGTAGGCGCCCGCGCCGCGGTGAACGAAGACGTCGCAAGAATAGTCGGTGCCGAGGATGTTTTTCCCGACGAAGCCGCGGTCGCGCGCCTCCTGGATCGCACGCTCGAGGATCCGCGCGCCGTGAGGCATCTCGCCGCGGATGTAAATGTAGGCCTGCTTCACGTTGTTCGCGAAGCACGAGATCATCGTGCCCTCGATCAACTGGTGCGGGTCCTGGTGGATGATGTAGCGGTCCTTGAACGTGCCCGGCTCGGACTCGTCGGCGTTGACGATCAGGTAAATCGGCTTGCCGCTCTTGCGGTCGACGAGGCCCCATTTCACGCCGCAGGGGAAACCCGCGCCGCCGCGTCCGCGCAGACCGGATTTTTTAACTTCGTCGATGAGCGCCGGCGGCTGCAACGTGACCGCTTTCTTCAACACCTCGTAACCGCCGTGCTTCAGGTAGCAGGCGAGGTCGTTGGTGTAGCCGGGCTCGTCGATGTGCTCGAAGATGATGCGGCGTTGGGCGGGTGCGGGCATGCGGAAGTGATGAGTGGCGAGTGAGGAGTGACGAGTTTCGGAATCAGCGGCGCTTTGCGGCTTCGGCTTTGATCTGGTCGCTGAGCTGCTTCGCTTTCGCCACGTCGACTTTTTCGTGCAGGTCGTCGTCGATCAGGACGACGGGCGCGGTGCCGCAGCTCGCGAGGCACTCGACGAAATCAACCGTCACCTCGCCGTCGGGCGAGACCTCGCCGGCGTGGGTGTTGAACTCCTTCTCGAACGCCGCGCACGTCTTGTAGCCGCCCATGAGCGCACACGACAGCGTGCGGCAGACCTTGATGTGGCGCCGGCCGATCGGCTTCTGGCGGAACATCGGGTAGAACGTCACGACATCGTAGACGTTGATCGGCTGGATCTCGAGCTTCGCGGCGACCCATTCGAACGTTTCCTTGGGCAGGTAACCGATGTCCTCCTGGATCAGGTGCAGCAGCGGCAGGAGCGCGCTGCGCTTTTCCGCGTAGTGCGTGATCGCCTCGTCGATGCGTTGGAGGGTTTCGGGTTTGAGATTCATCGCTGGCGTCAGGAGTAGCGAGTAGCGGGTAGCGAGTAATGAGTAGCACGCCGTCGCCGGCTGAAAGTTGTTTGGGTGTTTGTCATGCTCGCTACTCGCTACTGGATGCTCGCTGCTGTTTTCACCGGTCGCACTCGCCCATGACGAAGTCGAGCGAGCCGAGGATCGCGACGACGTCGGAGATCAGGATGCCCGTGCAAATTTTCGGGACGATCGAGAGATTGCAGAACGACGGGGAGCGGATCTTCAGGCGCCACGGCACGCCGCCGCCCTTGCTGACGACGTAGAAGCCGAGGATGCCCTTCGGGTTTTCCGCCTCGAAATAAACCTCGCCCGGCGGCATCTGCGGGCCCTCGGTGACGAGCATGAAATTCTGGATCAGCTCCTCCATCGAGGAGAGCACCTTGGACTTCGGCGGGCCGAAGATTTTTTTCGCGTCCTTCGCATACCAGTCGCCGCCGGGAAAATCCTTGATGATTTGCCGGATGATCCGGACGGACTGCCGCATTTCCTCGCCGCGAATGAGATAACGGTCGTAACAGTCGCCCTTCGTGCCGACGGGCACGTCGAACTCGTAGCGCTCATAGCCCGAGTAAGGCCGGTCCTTGCGGAGGTCGAGGCCCACGCCGCAACCGCGCAGGTTCGGGCCGGTGAGGCCGTAGGCGATCGCATCTTCCTTCGAGATGACGCCCACGTCGACCGTGCGGTCGAGGAAGATCTTGTTGCGGGTGAGCAGCGCGAGAATCTCCTCCAGCGCCGGCAGAAAATCGTCGCAGAACTTCCCCACCCGCTCGAGCCAGCCGGGCGGCACGTCGCGCGTGACGCCGCCGATGCGCGTGTAACTCGTCGTGAACCGCGCGCCGGTCAGCTCCTCGAACAGCTTGTAAAGTCCTTCGCGCTGGTTGAGCGAAAGCACGAGCACCGTCCACGCGCCGACATCGAGGCCGAACGCGCCGAGGCCCATCAGGTGCGACGAGATGCGCGCCATCTCCGCGGTGATCACGCGGATCGCCTCGCAACGCGGCGGAACCTTGAGGCCCGCGAGGTTCTCGACGGCGATCGCGTAAGCCATGTTATTGGCGAGCGGCGCGAGGTAGTCCAACCGGTCCGTGTAGGGGACGAACTGGTTGTAGGTCATGTTCTCCGCGATCTTCTCGTCGCCGCGGTGCAGGTAGCCGACGATCGGATCGGCCTTCGTCACGATTTCGCCGTCGAGCTCCATCTGGATGCGGAGCACGCCGTGGGTCGACGGATGCGACGGCCCCATCGACAGCGACATTTTTTCGCCGGCAAACTCCGCCTCGGCGGGCGCACTCGCGGCGCCGGCGGAAACCTTCGCGGCGGAATCGGGAACGGAAAATTCGGTGGCCATATCAGCGTTCAGCTTTCAGCGGTCAGCCCTCAGCTTCCCGGTTTCTCCTCGCGCTCGCTCCAGCTCTCGTCCTTCGCGCGCGGCTCGGCCTCGGTCAGGTTGATTTCGCCGGGCGAGGTGACGAACGGCCCGCCCATCATCGGCGCGGCGATCACGGGCGTGTGGGTTTCGTCCGCGATTTCGACATCAGGCAGCGCCGTCTCGACGCCTGCGAGCGGAAATTCCTTCCGCAGCGGCCAGCCCGGATAGCCGTCCCACATCAGGATGCGGCGCAAATCGGGATGGCCGGTGAACTTGATGCCGAACATGTCGTAGCACTCGCGCTCGTGCCAGTTGGCGCCGGGCCAGAGACCGACGATGCTCGGGATGGCCGGCTCGGCGTCGTTTTCACAGTTCGCGGCGACGCGAATCCAGCCGTGCGCCGTCGTCGAGTGCAGGTGATAAACAACCGTGAACCGCGGCGAAGCCTCCTCCGCCCAGTCGATCGCCGTCAGGTCGCTGAGGAAATCGAATCCGTGCTCGTCGCGCAGCGCCTTCAACACCGCCACGACGTCGCCGACCGGCACGTTGACCGCCGGGTGATCGCTGCTCGGGCGGTCGGTCACCTGCGGGAATTTTCCGCGAAGGGCGTTAACGGCGTCGGCGGGAGCGGTCATGCGTGGTGCAGCGGCGGAAAATCGGGCGACAGGATCGCGGTTGGGCGGGAAGCGGGTTGAGGTTAGGCGGACTCCTTGAAGAGGTTCGAGGCGGCGGGCTCCTTGCGGATCTTGGCCTGGAGCTTGATGATCGCGTCGAGGATCGCCTCCGGACGCGGCGGGCAACCGCTGATATAGACGTCGACAGGCACGATGCGGTCGACGCCCTGCAGCGTGGCGTAGCTGCGATACATGCCGCCCGAACTGGCGCACGCGCCCATCGCGATCACCCATTTCGGCGCCATCATCTGGTCGTAGATGCGGCGGAGCTGCGGCGCCATCTTGTAGGTGACGGTGCCGGCGACGATCATGCAATCCGACTGCCGCGGGGAGAAACGCATCACCTCGGCGCCGAAGCGCGCGATGTCGAACCGCCCGTTGCCCACCGCCATCAGCTCGATCGCGCAGCAGGCCAGACCCATGGGCATCGGCCAGATCGAGTTCGTCCGGATCCAGTTCACCACCGCGTCGGCGCGCGAGACGACAACTTCGCCCTCGATCTTGCTGTTGTAGCCCAGCTCGGTGTTGGAAGAAACCATGGGAACGGGTGTGGTTTAAGGGAAAATCCTCCGCAGAGTTGAGACTAGGCTCCGGTCGCGCAAGATGCTTTTGGCGAAATTGCCGGCATCATGGCGCCGAAAGGCGGCCGACAGCATAGTCAGTTGCCCGCGAAAGCAAAATTTCAGCCGCGGGCCGGCAAACTTTTCGACTGAACCGTTCCCCGGAGCGCGAGGCTATCAGCCGTCCTTGAAAGCCGCGGAAGTTGCCGAAATATCCGCTCGGCCAATCAGCCCGCCACCTCCATGGTCCCCGGAAGCGCCCCCGCGCCTGCCCCGCCATCCGGTCACCGTCGCCGGCAACCGCAACGGCCGCGGCGATGGAGGCGCGACGCCCTCGTCGCGCTTTGTCCAGCCCGGCGGCGTTCCGCCACAAACGACTCGATCACCCGCCGCCAGTCGCCTTCGGGTTGCCAGCCGGGTGGCCGGACGCCGCCGGCGCCGGCTTGAACGGCGGCGGATTTGCCCTCGCGGCAAATCCATCATCGCCACGCCCCGGCGTCCTCCGTCACAAATCGCCCGATGCCACCCGTTCCCGCCGCGCCCCTCGCGCCCCTGCCCGGCGCACCCGATTCCGGCGCGGTGCTCGACCGTTTTCTCGCGGCGATGGCGGAGCGCGGGCTCGAGCTCTACCCCGAGCAGGAGGAGGCGATCCTGGAGCTGTTCGCCGGCCGCCACGTCATCCTCGCCACGCCCACGGGTTCGGGCAAATCGCTCGTCGCCGGCGCGTTTCTGTTTCGCGCGCTCTGCGCCGGGCGCCGCGCCGTTTACACCTGCCCGATCAAGGCGCTCGTGAACGAAAAATTCCTTTCGCTCTGCCGCGACTTCGGCGCGGAAAACGTCGGCCTCATGACCGGCGACGCCAGCGTCAACCCGCGCGCCCCCGTGCTCTGCTGCACCGCCGAAATCCTGGCCAACCTCGCGCTCCATCGCGGCGACCGCAGCGATCTCCACGCCGTCGTGATGGACGAGTTCCATTTCTACTCCGATCCCGCGCGCGGCACCGCGTGGCAGGTGCCGCTGCTCACGCTGCCGCACGCGCGCTTCCTGCTGATGTCGGCCACGCTCGGCCCCACGGAGTTTTTCGAAAAGGAGCTGGCGCGCCTCACCGGCGCCGCCGCCGTCACCGTGCGCAGCGACCGCCGGCCCGTGCCGCTCGCCTTCGAATATTCGGAAACGCCGCTCGCCGACCTCGTCGCCGAATTGCTGCAGACCGGCCGCGTCCCGGCCTACCTCGTTTATTTCACCCAGCGCGCCGTCGCGGAGGCCGCGCAAAACCTCATGAGCCTCGCCGTCGCCTCGAAGGAGGAAAAGGCCGCGATCCAGCACGAGCTCGAGGGCGTGAAGTTCAACAGCCCCCACGGCAAGGATGTGAAGCGCTGGCTTCGCCACGGCATCGGCGTCCACCACGCCGGCCTGCTGCCGAAATATCGCATCGTCGTCGAAAAGCTCGCACAGAAGGGCCTGCTCAAGCTTATCTGCGGCACCGACACGCTCGGCGTCGGCATCAACGTCCCGATCCGCACCGTCCTCTTCACGCAGCTTTGGAAATACGACGGCACGAAGGCCGCGATCCTCGGCGTGCGCGACTTCCGCCAGATCGCCGGCCGCGCCGGCCGCAAGGGTTTTGACGACCGGGGCTACGTCATCGCGCAGGCGCCGGAGTGGATCATCGAGAACAAGCGCGCCGAGGAAAAAGCCGCCGGCGATTCAAAAAAGCAGAGGAAGCTCGTGAAGCGCCGCCCGCCCGAGGGCGCGATCGGCTGGGACGCCAACACGTTCGCCCGCCTGCAGGCCGCGCCGCCGGAAAGCCTCGTCTCGCGCTTCGAGGTCACGCACGGCCTGCTCCTGCTCGTCCTCAGCCGCGACGCCGACGGCTGCCGCGCGCTGCGCCGGCTCATCGCCGACTCCCACGAAACGCCGCATCGGAAAAACGCGCACCGGCGCCGCGCCTGGCAGTTGTTCCGCGCGCTGCTCGACCGGAAGATCGTCGAATTCCTTTCCGGAGTGGCGCAGGCGGCCCCGCCTGCCATGCCGGCCGGT
>DASZPP010000189.1:0-16597 GCA_035549975.1 Opitutus sp. | reverse complement strand
AAACCGCGGCGCCGTCCGCCCCCAGCGCCAGAACACCCGCCGGGTGTCGACGTAGATCATGACCGAACAGAACAACCCCGCGCTGCCGAGCACCGCCGCCGCCGCGGCCAGCCGCGGTTCGGCCAGCGCCGCGCTCGCCACCGCCAGCCACGCGGCGAAAGCCACCGCCTCGCGACTGAGCCAGCGTCGCCGCCAGCCGAGAAAAATCCGCCACGCGCGTTCCGGCCGGCCGAGGTGCGCCACGCTCGCGCCCAACCCCGACACGCCCGCCGCCCACCCCAGCCAGAGCGCCGCGCGCACAAACCCGCCGCCGGCGAAAACCCGTCCCGCCACCGCGCTCCACTCGCAGCCGACGGCGAGCGACAGCAGCGTGAGCATGATCACGAGCGGCCAGTGCGCCGGCTGGGGCCGCAGCGCATTCGCATCCGCCGCGCGCAGGTGTTGCAGCCCGGCCCGGCGCGAGCGATAGCGCGTGGTCGGCCGCGTGCCGGCCGGATCCGGCGCCGCGCGGAGGAAGCCCGACGTGTCCGCCCGCGCCGCGAGCGGCACCGTCACGATCCGGATCGCGTGCGTCGGGCACGCTTGCGCGCACGCCGGCGCTTCCCCCGCCGCCAGCCGCCCGTGGCACAGGTCGCATTTCCGGACGATGCCGAGCCGCGCGTTGTATTTCGGCGCGTCGTAGGGGCACTTCAGGATGCAATACTGGCAGCCGATGCACTGGTCGTCGAGGTGCCGCACGATCCCGGTGGCTGGATCCTTCTCGTAGGCGAGCACCGGGCAGCCGTTGAGGCAGGCGGGATCGGCGCAATGATGGCAGGCGCTCGTGACGGTCTGCTGGACCGGATGGCGCGGATGCCCGCCGACGATCAGGCCGACATCACGCCACGTCTCCGTTTCATCGAGGCCGTTGAGGGAATGGCACGCGGTCACGCAGGCCTTGCAGCCCGTGCAGGCATCCAGGTCGACCTCGAACGCGTAGTGCTCGCCCGCCGCCGGCGCGGAGAGCGGAATCAGTTGCGCACGCAGGGCTGCGAGCCCGTTCGCCGTGCCGGCGTCGTGCGCCGTCGAGAAACGCGCCACCGGCGTGTCGAGCCGCTGCTGCTCGGCGAGCAATTCGGCGAGCAGCGGAAAATTTTCTTGCGATGCGACCATCAGCGCAGGGTGGAACTCATCCGCGGGCGGCAGGGCTGAGTTTCAAATCCGCGCCGCGGCGAGCGCGCCCCAGGTCATGCGCCAGCGCGCCGTCACGAGTTTGAGGCCGGCCAGCGCCACGCCGCAGAGCGCGGCGAAGAGCAGGATGCCCATGACGTAGCTGCCGGTGCTGGCCTTGGAATAGCCGAAGAGCATCCCGAGCACAAAACCGCCGATGCCGCCGCCGCAGCCGACGAGCCCGGTCATCACGCCGATGTCCCTCGAAAAGCGCTGCGGCAGGAGCTGGAATACCGCGCCGTTCCCCATGCCGAACGCGCCCGACGCCACGAAGAACGCCGCGCCGCAGAACCACAGTTCCGGCGCGAGCGCCGCGAGGATCATCGCCCCGCCCGCGACCGAAAAGAAAATGCCCAGCGCGCGCGTGCCGCCGATCCGGTCCGCGAGGCCGCCGCCCACCGGCCGGCCGATCGCGCCGACGAGCGTGCAGAATGCCGCGAACTCGCCCGCCTGCACCGGCGTGAGCCCGAACTCGTCCCGGAAATAAATCGCGAACGCCGTCGCGAGCCCCACGAAACCGCCGAAGCTGACCGTGTAGAAAAAACAGAACCAGTGCGCGTCGCGCTGCCGCAGCAACTTGAAATAATCGGACAGTTGCTTCCGCTGCACCCGCCCCGGCGGCTCCTTCGAGAGCGCGACATAAAGGACAAACGCGACGGCGAGCGGCACGAGCGCCGCGCCGAACACCGCCTGCCAGCCGAACGCCGCCGCGATGCGCGGCGCGACGAGATGGTCGATCACGACGCCGATGTTGCCCGCGCCGGCGAGGCCGAGCACCACGCCCTGCAGTTGCGGCGGATACCAGCGGCCGGCCTGCGGCAGCGCGACCGCGAAGCTCGCGCCCGCGACGCCGAGCACGAGGCCGAGCGCCAGCGCCTGGCCGAGCGACGAAAGCCCCGCGCGCCACGCGACCGCGAGCCCGGCCATGACGACGAGCTGCGCGAGGATGCCGGTCGCCTTCGTGCCGAGGCGATCCACGAGCAGGCTCAGCGCGATGCGCAGGATCGCCCCCGCGAGCGTCGGCAGGGACACCATCAGGAATTTCTGCTGCGCATCGAGCCCGAGGCTGGGCGCGATCAGCGCCCCGAGCGCGCCGAGCAGCGTCCACACCATGAAGCTCATGTCGAAATAAAGGAACGACGCGAACAGCGTGGGCCAGTGGCCGGAGTCCTTGAGTTGGGAGATTTTCATGGGCGGGAAAAATTCAATACACGTCGCGGGCGTAGCGCCTGGCGGCTCGGAGGGCCGCGATGTAGGCGGCGGCGGACTCGGGGGATTTTTTCCCGCCGAGTTCGACGACGCGATGCAGCGCGGCGTCCACGTCCTTCGCCATCCGGCTCGCGTCGCCGCAGACATAAAAATGCGCCCCGGCCTCGAGCCACGCGAACAGCTCGGCCGCGTGCTCGAGCATCCGGTGCTGCACGTAGATTTTTTCCGCCTGGTCGCGCGAGAACGCCGTGTCGAGCCGCGTGAGCAGGCCCTCGCGCCGCAGCTCCTCGATCTCGTCGCGATAAAGAAAGTCCGTCGCCGCGCGCTGGTCGCCGAAGAACAGCCAGTTTTTCCCCTTCGCGCCCGTCGCCCGGCGCTCGTGCAGAAACGCCCGAAACGGCGCGATGCCGGTTCCCGGCCCCGCCATGATCATCGGCGTGTCGCTGTTCGCCGGGAGGCGAAACGCCTTGTTCGTGTGCACGAAAATCCCCGCGCGCGTCTCACCCGCCGCCACCCGGTCCGCGAGGAAGGTCGAGCACACGCCTTCGCGCCGGCGGCCGGCATGCTCGTAGCGCACCGTGCCGACGGTCAGGTGCACCCGCCCCGCATGCGCCTTCGGCGACGACGAAATCGAATAGAGCCGCGGCTGGAGTTTTCGCAGCGCCCGCACGAAATCCGGCGCCGAAAGCTTCAGGTCCGGCCGCCCGAGCAGACAGTCGAGCACGTGATGCGGTTCGGAGTAGGGCGGGTCTGAGGCCCGCCCCACCGTCGCCGAAGCAAACATCGCTGCGAGCAACTCCGCCGCCGGCTTGCCGAGATCATAATGCTCCGTCAGCGCGCGCCGCAGCGACAGCGTGCTCCCATCCGGCGCCGGCACCGCCTCCTCGCCGTCGCACCCGAGCGCGGCAAGCACGTCACCGACGAGCTCGGGATTGTTCTGCGCGAAAACCCCGAGTGCGTCGCCCACCTCGTAACTCAGTCCCGAATCGCCGAGGTCGAGCTCGATATGGTGGACGCTTTTCGCCGAGCCGATGCCGTTCAGGTTGCGCGATGCCAGCACCAGCGCGGGAAACGGATTCTTCCGCGAGTAGCCGGTCTCGAGGCAGGGCGGGTTATCCTTAACCCGCGGTGCCGAATCCCCGGCGACGGCCGACGCCTCCGCCCCGACCGGCGCGTCGGCGGCAACGCGCCCCGTCTCGCCCAGCGCCGCCAGCGCCCCGCCGAGCCATGCTTCGAATTTCTCCTCGTAATCCAGATCGCAATCCGCGCGCGGTGCGACGCGCGTCGCGCCGAGTTTCTCGAGTCGCGTGTCGAAGTCCTTTCCGCACTGGCAGAATTGCACGTAGTTCGTGTCGCCGAGCGCGCAGACGCTGAAGCGAAGGTTCGAAAGTAGCATCGGCGTCCCCGCCTGCCCGTCGTTCGTTGCAGGCGGAACGCCTGCGCTACTTGCCGCCTCGCCCAGCGCGGCGTGCAGCGCCTTCGCATTATCCGGCGGTTCGCCTTCGCCGTAGGTGCTCGTGATGAGCAAAACCGCCTTTTCCTGCGCCAGTTGCGCCGGCGTGAAGCCGGCCACGTCGATCACCGTCGCCGCGAAGCCGCGCCTGCCCGCCTCCTTCGCCGCTCGTTTCGCCAGGCTCTCCGCGGTGCCGGTTTGCGAGCCGAACAAGATCGTGAGCGGCGTCAGCGCCGTCGGCGCCGAGTGAGAGTTGAGGGCCGAGCGTTGGGGGAGATCCTGGACCGGACCGCCCGAGAACAGGCCGGCGAGGTAGCCGTTGAGCCACGCGCGCTGCTCGAGCGTGAAGGGGGCGGTGTCGGGAATGACGGGGACGGTCGGCATGAAACTCACGAGAGAAGGACTTGAAGTTCGTTGACGGAGTGGCGGCGCGCCCACGCGACAAACGTTTCGCCGGGCGTTTTCTCCGCCTCGTGGACGCGGAGAATTTTATCGACGAGCGCGGGCACTTCGCCGGCCCGCACACCGCGGAAAATTTCGCGCGCGATCCCCTGCTCGTCGCCCATGCCGCCGCCGAGGACGACGTGGTAGCCCTCGGTGCCGTCCGCGAGCTTGGCGCCGAGGAAGCCGATGTCCCCGCAGTAGTGCTGCGCGCACGAGTGCGGGCAGCCGGTGAAATGGAGGTTGACCGGCTGGTCGGTCGCGCCGCGGCGTCTGCCAAGCGCCTTCGCAAGCGCAAGCGCGTGGGCCTTGGTGTTGGTCGCGGCATATTTGCAGCCGGTGTTGCCCGTGCAGGCGACGATTCCGCCGGCGGCGGCGGAGGCTTCGGTGAAAAAGCCGAGCCGCTGGATCGAGCGCTTGGCCGTCTCGACAAACGCGTCGGGCACGTGCGGCAGCAGCAGCGTCTGCCAGACCGTGAGCCGCAGCTCGCCTCGGCCGTAGCTCGTCGCGAGGTCGGCGAGCGCATGCATCTGCTTCGCGCCGAGCCGCCCGACGGGCGCGCCGATGCCGATCGAGTTGAGCCCGCGCTGGGCCTGGCGATACACGCCAAGCCAGCCGTGCTTGAGCAGCGGCCGGCGCGGTTCGCACGCCGCGAGCGGCGCGCGCCCGAGCGGAAACGCGAGCTTGCGCTGCGTTGCCTCGAGAAACTTTTCGACCGTCCACTTCTCGAGCAGGTATTTGAGGCGCGCCTTTTTGCGGTTGGTGCGATCGCCGTTTTCGTTGAAAACGCGAATCATCGCGGCGGCGGTCGCGACGACCTCCGAGGGCTTCAGCAACAAGCCGGCGTCGCGGCCGAAATCGCCGTGGCCGGTGATGCCGCCGAGCTGGACGCGAAAATAAACCCCGGGCTCGGGCGGAGTTGAAAGTTGAAGGTTGAAGGTTGAAAGCGATCTCTCCGCCACCCGCACCGCCATGAACCCGATGTCGTTCGTGTCCGCCGCCGCCGACAACGAGCCGCCGTTGTCGAACGCAACGTTGAACTTCCGCGGCAGCCCAAACAGGTCGCGCTGATTCAGCAAATAGTGGTGCAGCCCCTTCGCGAAGGGCCGCACGTCGATCAGCTCGTCCGGATCGAAGCCGCTGTTCGGCGACGCCGTGATGTTGCGCACGTTGTCCGCGCCCGCGCCGCGCGACGTCAACCCGAGGTCCTGCAGCCGGATCAGCACCCGCACGATGTCGCGCGGCCGGAACTCCCGGATCTGCAGGTTCGCGCGCGTCGTCACGTGCGCATAGCCGCCGCCCCACTCCGCCGCCATGTCGGCGAGTCCGTGCAGTTGCGCCGAGGTCAGCTCGCCCGCGGGAACCCGCAGGCGGAGCATGAAGCTGTCCTGGGCGGGCGCGACGTGGAACAGCCCGTGAAACTTGAAGCGGAATGTGTCGGCCTCGTCGGGGAATTTTCCCGCGTCGGCGTGCGCGACGAGCTTTTCCCAGATGTCGAGCGGGTTCTCCTCGTATTTCCAGCGCTCGGGTTTCGACAGCTCGCCGAGCGGCGTGCCGAAGACCGTGTCGCCGGGCGGCGCAGCCAGGTTCGCAGCCGGCCCGGGCGCGGCGGTGATTCGCCCGTCCGCGGTCTGGCCGACAAACGGCGCCTGCGCCGCGAGCGCGGCGAGGAATCCCTCGAGATACTGTTTTTGTTCCGGCGTGAAACCGGCGGTCGGGGCGGCGGCGGTCGACATGACAAGCGGTGGTCAGGCCCGCAGCGGTTCTCCCGCCGGCTCGGTCGCGGTGGCCGACGACGGTGCGGCCTTCTTCGCCGGCGCGTAGGTCCAGTAGAGGAAGAGTCCGGTGAACAGCAGGCCGCCCGCGAGGTTGCCGAGCGTGACGGGAATCTGGTTCCAGATCCACCAGTCGGCCGCGCCGACTTTCGCGCCGAGCATCAGGCCGGTCGGGATCACGAACATGTTCACGACCGAGTGCTCGAAACCCTGTGCGAAGAACGTCAGCACCGGCAGCCACATCGCCACGATTTTCCCGATCGTGGAGTGCGACGTCATCGCCATCACCACGCCGAGGCAGACCATCCAGTTGCAGAGGATCGCCTTCACGAAAACGGTCGCCATGCCGGCCAGCCCGTGCGCCGCATACGCGGTCGTCTTCGCCTCGGCGATCGCGACGATCTTCGGCGCGATCCCGCCCGGCGCGACCGTGCCCATGTTCGTGAGCACGACGTAGAGCAATGCGCCGTAAACGAGGCTGCCGATCAGGTTGCCGAGAAAAACCCAGCCGAGATTGGCGGCGACCTGCGGCCAGGAGCGCCGGCCGTCGAGCGCGGCGAGCGGCACGAGCGCGAAGCTGCCGGTCACGAGCTCGAGGCCGAGCAGGACGATCATCACGAAACCGGCCGGGAAAATCAGCGCGCCAACGATCGGCTGGCTCGTTTGCATCGTCGCGGTGATCGCGAGGCTCGTCGCGAAGCCGAGCAGTGCGCCGGCGAGAAAACCCCGCAGGAGGAGATCTTTGACGGAGAGGCCGGCCTTCATCTCGCCGGTGGCGAGCATCGTTTTCACGACGTCGGGTGGTTTGATATAGTCCATGGTCGGGAAGCTTGATGTGGTGGTGATCGCGATGTCCGGCGCTCCACTCAGCGCGCCGTGTGCCACGCGCGGAGCCGCGCCAGCCACGCCGGGTGCAAAGATTTCATCGAGTCGATGAATGCCTTTCATGGATCGCGCTAGTGGTTGAATTTCATCCGGCGCAGGGGTCGGCCGCTGCTGCCGGCGCGGAAGGGGCGGAACAAATCCGTCACCGCGCATCGCGAGCGCCGGCGGCCGCGAACGCAGCGTGATAAAGATCCTCGCGAAAGAGCTTCGCCGGCAGGCCCGCGGGCACCGCCGAACCCGGCACCAATTCCGCCGCGCGCAATTCCGCCTGCAGTGTCTCGGCGCGGGCGAGCGTCGGCACGTTCGCACCGCCGCGCGAAAAGACATGGAAGTCCGGCACGCTCTCGATGCGTCCATGCCCCGCGTCGAACCGCCCGCTCAGGGCGGGAAGCAGCGAATGCACCGGACGATTGAGCCAGCGGCGCGGCGCGAGCAGCTCGGCGATTTCGACGCGGTGGCGCGGCTCGTCGCACCACGCGCACGCCTCCGCGAGCGCGCGCACCAGCACCGCGTGCGTGCCGGCGCGGCGCTCCGCGAAGTCGGCGCGGACCATCAGCACTTTTTCCACATGGCCCGGCGAAAGGCTCGCGCTCCAGGCCGGGCACCAACCCGCGCCCGCCTGCACCGCGAGGGAGTTCCACGGCTCGCCGACGCAATACCCGTCGAGCGTGCCCGCCGCGAGATTCCGAAACGTCTGCGCCGGCGGCACGACGGCGATGCGCACGTCGATCCCCGGCCGGAGGCCCGCCGCGAGCAGCCACTGCCGCAGCAGCAGGCGATGCGACGAGTATTCGAACACGACGCCGAAGGTGAGCCGGTTTTCGCCACGGCGCCTTCGCGCCTCCGCCCGCAGCGTCGCCGCGTCGCGCACACCCGCCTCCCACAAGCGCGACGAGAGCGTGATCGCGTTGCCGTGGAGGTTCAGCACCAGCGCCGTGAGCACCGGGCACGGCGCGCAACCGACGCCGAGTTCCGTGCACCACAACAGCGGCGCGGGCGCGGGCGCGGCGTCGAGTTCGCCGTAGATGATTTTCTCGCGGATCGTCGCCCAGCCGACTTCGCGCTCGAGGATGACCGCGAGACCGTGGCGCGAAAAAAATCCCCGCTCCTGCGCGACGATCAACGGCGCGGCATCGGTCAGCGCCAGAAATCCGAGGCGCAGCGGTCGCGCGGCGGCGGCGCGGGTCGCGGCAGGCGTCCCGGCCTGTCGGCGTTCCGCGCTCGAATCCGGCAGGCACGGGGACCGGCCGCTGTGCTGCTGCAGCGGACGCGACGCGGGAGATTCACGAACGGCTTTTTGCATGAAGGTCGGCGCCGGTTTCAGCCGTCGACGTGCCAGCCCGCGGCGCTGGCGTGATTAGTGCTCAGCAAAGATTTCATGCGTCCAATGAAAGGCATTCATCCATGAACCGGCCGCTCGACAGCCGGCAGTTGCACGCCTTCACCGCGGTCGCGCGGTGCCAGAGCTTTACGCGCGCCGCGAAGGAGATGTTCCTCACGCAGAGCGCGGTGAGCCATGCGATCAAGGCGCTCGAAACCGAGGTCGGCAGCCGGCTCGTCGACCGCGCGGGCCGGCGCGTGCTGCTCACGCAGGCCGGCGAGCAGTTCCTGCGGCACGCGGAAAAAATCCTGCGCGAGATGGAAACCGCCCGGGCCGGCCTCGACGCGCTTTCACGCTGGGGCCACGGACGGCTGCGCGTCGGCGCGAGCACGACGGCCTGCCAGTATATTCTGCCGACCGTGTTGCGGGAGTTTAAACAGAGCTTTCCGAAATGCGTGATCACGATCGAAGCGGGCGATCACGCGCAGCAGGTCGAGCTGCTGCAGCACAATCAGATCGACCTCGCGATCATGCTCGAGCCGGAGGCGGGCGGGGAGTTCGAGTTCGTGCCGCTGTTCGAGGACGAGCTGCGTTTCCTCACCTCGCCCATGCATGCCTGGGTCCGGGCGGGCCGCGTCGTCCGCGACTCCCTCGCGGCGGAGACGCTCGTGCTGTACAACAAGGCGAGCTACACGTTCCGGCTGATCAGCGAATACTTTCGCGACGAACACATCGCGTTCGGTCACCACATCGAGCTCGGCAGCATGGATGCGATCAAGGAGCTCGTGAAGATCGGCGTGGGCGTCGGCGTGCTGGCGCCGTGGATCGCGCGCGCGGAAATGGACAACGGCGCGCTCGTGGACTTTCCGCTGGGACGTCGGCGGCTGCGGCGAACCTGGGGCATCGCCCACCTGCGCGGGCGGCGTTTGCCGCTGGGCGAGGAAACGTTCATCGGGCTTTGCCGCTCCGTGACCGAGACGTTCGGCGATCCCGCCGGCGACGGCCACCGGACGCACGTCGCCTAACTCGCTTCGTTCCAGCTGGCTGCAAACGCGGGTCGATGCGGCCATAAGTCCGCGCGGACGACGGGAATCCGGCGGCTTTTATCCGCGGTTTTAGCCAAAATTGGCTCGCGGCAGGCACCTGCCCTCGGCACAACCTGCAACCCCACGCTCTTTCCCTGGTCCGTTCCACCCCAAACTCCTGTATGAACCTGAGAAAAAGTCCTCACCTCCTCGCCGGAGCTTTCGCGGCGATCCTAACGACCACGGCCCGCGCCAGCGAGGCCGACATCCATATCCCCGACCTCACGCAGGTCCGCTTCGACGGCCTCGGCGGCATGAGCGGACTGAGCCTGATGTATCTGGGCATCGTGCTTTGCTTCGTCGGCGCGATCTTCGGCCTGATCCAATACACCCAGACCAAAGCCCTCCCGGTGCACGCCTCGATGGGCAACGTTTCCAACACCATCTGGGAAACGTGCAAAACCTACCTGTTCACCCAGGGCAAATTTCTCGCGATCCTCTGGGTCCTGATCGCCGCCTGCATTTTCTATTACTTCAAGGTGCTCGAGGGCAACACCGTCAGCCACGTCCTCGTCATCCTGCTCGCCTCGATCCTCGGCATCCTCGGTTCCTATGGCGTCGCCTGGTTCGGCATCCGCATCAACACCGTCTCGAATTCCCGCGCCGCGTTCTCCGCGCTGAAGGGCAACCCGTTCGCCACCCTCGGCATCCCGCTGCGCTCCGGCATGAGCGTCGGCCTGCTGCTCGTGTGCGTGGAGCTGTTCTTCATGATCTGCATTTTGGTGTTCCTGCCGCGCGATCTCGTCGGGCCGTGCTTCATCGGCTTCGCCATCGGCGAGTCCCTCGGCGCCTCCGTGCTCCGCATCTGCGGCGGCATCTTCACCAAGATCGCCGACATCGGCTCGGACCTCATGAAGATCGTCTTCAAGCTCCCCGAGGACGACCCGAAGAACCCCGGCGTCATCGCCGACTGCACCGGTGACAACGCCGGCGACTCCGTCGGGCCGACGGCCGACGGTTTCGAAACCTACGGCGTGACCGGCGTCGCGCTGATCGCCTTCATCGCGCTCGCGCTGGCCGCGAACCCCGCCACCGCCGCCACGCTCATCATCTGGCTGTTCGCGATGCGCGCGCTGATGATCGTCACATCGCTCGTTTCCTATTTTCTCAATCAGGCGTTCAGCGCCGCAAAATACGGCAGCCTGAAGGATTTCGACTTCGAGGCGCCGCTCACGCACCTCGTCTGGCTCACCTCCGCGGTCTCGATCGTGATCACATTCGCCGCTTCCTATTTCCTGCTCGCGCACCAACCCGGCATCAATCCCGACCTCTGGTGGGTGCTCTCGGTCATCATCAGCTGCGGCACCGTGGCCGGCGCGCTCATCCCCGAGTTCACCAAGGTTTTCGTCAGCACGAATTCCCGCCACGTGAAGGAAGTCACCAACTGCTCCAAGCACGGCGGCGCCTCGCTCAACATCCTTTCCGGTTTCGTTGCGGGCAACTTCTCCGCGTTCTGGATGGGTCTCGTGATCATGCTGCTGATGTTCACGTCGTATCACTTCTCGCAGAATCCCGGCCTGCTCTCGATCATGCCGGATAAATTCCTCTTCGCCGCGCCGATCTTCGCCTTCGGCCTCGTCGCCTTCGGCTTCCTCGGCATGGGCCCCGTCACGATCGCCGTCGATAGCTACGGCCCCGTCACCGACAACGCCCAGTCCGTCTACGAGCTCTCCCAGATCGAAGGACGCCCCGGCATCGCCGCGGAAATCGAGCGCGACTTCAAGTTCAAGCCCGATTTCGAGAACGCGAAATACCAGCTCGAGAAGGGCGACGGCGCCGGCAACACCTTCAAGGCCACCGCCAAGCCCGTCCTCATCGGCACCGCCGTCGTCGGCGCCACCACGATGGTGTTCGGCATCATCATCCTTCTCGAGAATCTCTTCGGCGGCGTCATCGAGAAGCTCTCGATCGTCCAGCCGCAGATCATCCTCGGCCTCATCATGGGCGGCGCGGTGATCTACTGGTTCACCGGCGCCTCCTGCCAGGCGGTCGTCACCGGCGCCTATCGCGCGGTGGTCTACATCAAGGAGCACATGAAGCTCGACGCCAAGACCGCCTCCGAGAAGGACTCGAAGGAGGTCGTCCGCATCTGCACCGTCTATGCGCAGAAGGGCATGTGGAACATCTTCATCGTCGTCTTCTGCTTCGCCCTCGCCCTGCCGTTCTTCAACGCTTACTTCTTCATCGGCTACCTGATCGGCATCGCGTTCTTCGGCCTCTTCCAGGCCATCTTCATGGCCAACGCCGGCGGCGCGTGGGACAACGCCAAGAAGATCGTCGAGGTCGAGCTCCGCCAGAAGGGCACCGACCTCCACGCCGCGACCGTCGTCGGCGACACCGTCGGCGATCCGTTCAAGGATACCTCCTCCGTCGCGATGAACCCGGTGATCAAGTTCACCACGCTCTTCGGCCTGCTCGCCGTCGAGATCGCGGTGACGATGAACCAGCACCCGCGCGAAAAGATCGTGATCGGCGCGACCTTCTTCCTGATCGCGCTGGTCTTCGTGTATCGCTCGTTCTACGCGATGCGGATCCCGGAGGAATAAGCCTCGCCGCGCACTCGTCATTTCCCAGGCCGTCCCGTTCGTGCGGGACGGCCTTTTTCGTTTCACCTGCTGCGACTCGGAAAACTCCACGCGTTCCCGTTGCGCCCGGCGTTTTTCGCATATGGTGCCCGAATTCTTCGCCCTCCCATGAAACCCGCCTACTACACCCTCGGCCACACCGGCCTTCGCGTTTCCCGCCTTGCTCTCGGCACCATGACGTTCGGCACGGACTGGGGCTGGGGCGCCGACCAGTCCACCGCCCGCGCCCTCTTCGATCGCTATCTTGCTTCCGGCGGAAACGTGTTCGACACCGCCGACCTCTACACCAATGGCGCCAGCGAGCGCTGGCTCGGCCAGTTCGTGCGTGACGCGGGCGTGCGCGACAAGGTCGTCATCGCCTCGAAATTTTCCTACAACGGCTCGCCCGGCGATCCGAATGCCGGCGGCAACGGCCGCAAGCACATCCTCGCCGCGGTCGAGGGCTCGCTCAAGCGCCTCGGCACCGACTACATCGATCTCTACCTGCTCCACACCTGGGACCGGCTCACGCCCGCGGAGGAGGTCATGCGCACGTTCGACGACCTCGTGCGCAGCGGCAAAGTCCGCCACGTCGGCCTCAGCGACGTCCCCGCCTGGTATGCCGCCCGCGCGCAGACGATCGCCGAGTGGCGCGGCTATGAAAAACTTTCCGCGCTCCAGCTCGAGTACTCGCTCGTCGAGCGCGGCATCGAGGACGAGTTCATCCCGCTCGGCCTCGCACTCGGCATGGGCACGATGGTGTGGAGTCCCCTCGGCAGCGGCCTGCTCAGCGGCAAATACAAACCCTCCCAAGGCGGCACCGACGCCAAAGGCAGCGGCCGCCTCGACACGCTCGCCCACGCCGGCAATCCCGGCTTCGCCAAATTCACCGAGCGCAACTTCGCCATCGTCGCCGAACTCGAGAAAGTTGCGAAGGACCTCGGCCGCAGCATGGCGCAGGTCGCGCTCAACTGGGTCGCGAACCGGCCCGGCATCGCCACCGTCATCATCGGCGCCACCAAGCTCACGCAGCTCGAGGACAACCTCGGCGCCCTCGATTTCGAGCTTCCCGCCGAACTCCGCGCCCGTCTCGACATCGCGAGCACCACACCTCCACGTTTCCCCTACACGTTTTTCGCCCCCGGCATGCAATCGATGCTCACCGGCGGCACGGTCGTCGGCGACAAGCCCGCGAGTTATCACTCGCCCGTCCTCATCGACGCCACACCCGCTGGAGTGCGTGAAGACAAGACGGCGCACGTCCACAAAACCTAAATAACGTTCCCTCCCCTCGAGGCCGCCGCTGGAGTCCCCGACGTGGGGCGCAAGGGCTGCGCGAGCATCCGCCTCGCGGGCAGATCGCAGGGTTTCCCCGGCGTTCGATTGCCTCGACTTGGCGCATCCCGGGCGTTGTTAGTTCATCGTTTCTGAACGGAATCCCTCGCTGCCATGCATGTCGCCACCTTTCTACAGGACCTCGCGATCGTGATGATTGTCGCGGGGGTGACGACGATCGTCTTCCGCCTCCTCAAGCAGCCGGTCGTGCTCGGCTACATCATCGCCGGCATGATTGTCGGGCCGCATACGCCGCCCTATCCGTTGATTCACAACGAAAGCACGGTGAACACGCTTTCGGAATTGGGCGTGATTCTTTTGATGTTCTCCCTCGGCCTGGAGTTCAGCCTCCGCAAACTGCGCTCGGTCGGCGCGCCCGCCCTCCTCGCCGCGGTGATGGAGATCGTCCTTCTCTTCTGGCTGGGGTTCGAGGTCGGGCGGCTTTTCGGCTGGGGTTCGATGGACAGCATTTTCCTCGGCGCGATGCTCTCGATGTCGTCGACCACCGTCATCATCAAGGTCCTTGGCGATTTCGGGCGGAGGAAGGAAGGGTTCGCCCAGCTCGTCTTCGGCATCCTGATTCTCGAAGACATCCTCGGCATCGCGATGATCGCGCTGCTATCGGGCATCGCGGCGACCGGATCGCTCAGCGTGGGCGAGGTCGGCCTCACGCTGGGCCGGCTGGCGCTGTTTCTCGCGGTGGTGCTGGTCGCCGGGCTGCTCATCGTCCCGCGGCTGCTCGGCTACGTGGCACGCTTCAAGAGCAACGAGATGCTGGTCGTCACGGTGCTCGGGCTGTGTTTCGGCGTCTCGCTGCTCGCCGTGAAATTCGGCTACAGCGTCGCGCTGGGCGCCTTCCTGATCGGCGCGGTGATCGCCGAGGCGCGGGAGATTCACCGGATCGAGGCGCTCATCGAGCCGGTGCGCGACATGTTCAGCGCGATCTTTTTCGTCGCCATCGGCTTGTTGATCGACCCCCGGATGCTCGTCGCTTACTGGCAGCCGATCCTCGTCGTCACGCTGGCCGTGGTGGCGGGCAAGGTCCTGACCTGCTCCCTCGGCGCATTTCTCGGCGGCAACGACACCCGGACGTCCCTGCACGTCGGCATGAGCCTGGCCCAGATCGGGGAGTTTTCCTTCATCATCGCCTCGCTGGGAGTCACGCTGAAGGTGATCAGCGGTTTTCTCTATCCGGTGGCCGTGGCGGTCTCGGCGCTGACGACGTTGCTGACGCCCTACCTGATCCGGATGGCCGATCCCGCGGCCAACGCCTTCGAGCGGACCCTGCCCCAACCCGTCGCAAGGATCCTCGCGCTCTACACCGAGTGGGTGGGCCGCATCGGGGCCGACTCCGCGGACAGTTTCGCCCGGCGGCTGCTCTGGAAGTGGGGCGCCCAGATGGCCCTCAACGCGGTCCTGATCGCCGCGATCTTCGTGGGCGGCGCGTATGCCGGCGCGCATCCGCCGAGGCCGCTCGCGACGCTGCTCGCGAACGACCGGTGGCTCAAAACCGCCGTGTGGCTGGCCGCCGCGGTTTGCGCGCTGCCATTCCTCGTCGCAACGACGAGGAAGCTGCACGCGTTCGGACTGCTGCTGGCTGAAACCCGGGTTTCCGAGCGGCTGGCGGGGCCGCATACTACCGCGATCCGGTCGCTGCTCGCGGCGATCGTGCCGATCGTCGGCATGACGGCGCTTGGCATCTTCGTGCTCATCCTCAGTGCGACGCTGCTGCCGTCGTGGAATGTCCTGGTCGCGTTGCTGGCGCTCGTCGGCTTCCTCGGCTGGCTGCTTTCGCGATCCTTCAATCGCGTCTACTCCTCGGCTCAGGCGGCGCTGCTCGAGACCTTCGCCGAGAAGCCGTCGCCACCGACGCCGCCACCAGTCGAAACTCGGCTTCTCGCGGAGGCCGACTTGCGGATCGTCACGGTCGCCGAGGACTCCGCCGCAGCCGGCCAATTGATTCGCGAGCTGGCGCTGCGCACGAAAACAGGCGCAAGCATCGTTGCGATCGAGCGGGCGGGCCAGCGGCAGATCAATCCCGGCCCCGACGAGGAGCTTCGGGTGGGCGACCGGCTCCTCCTGCTCGGGCACGCCGATCAGCTCGCAAGCGCCCGCCCCATCTTCGCCAGCAACGGGGGTTCCGAGGCCATGACCAGGAAGATCGACGACGTGGCAACTGACTAGAAGCTTCCGTATCCGTGTAATCCGTGGCCGGATTGAACTGCGGAATTTGGATTTACCCGTGCCGGCCCTTGAACGTCAGCTCCGCCACGCCGCTCTTGTCCAACCCGCCGAGTCCGAGCGCCACCATCCGGTCATACTGCGCCTTGGTCGCCTCGGCGAGCGGCAGCTTCAACCCCGTCTCGCGCCCAAGCGTCGCTGCGATCGTCGAGTCCTTCGCCGCGTGCGCCGCCGAAAAAAAGCAGTCGTGCGCCCGGTTCTGCATGTCCTCGCCGTCCGTTTTGAGCACCTGCGAGTTCGCCCCGGTCTGCGCGAACACCTCGCGCAACATGTCGAGATCGAGCCCCAGGGCCGCGCCGAGCCCGAGTCCTTCCGCCAGCCCCGCCGTGTTGATGTTCATGACCATGTTCACCAGCGCCTTCACCTGCGCCGCGCGGCCCGCCTCGCCGACGTAGCGCAGCGCGCTGCTCAACTTCTCCAGGATCGGTTGCACGCGCTCGAACGCCACCTTCTCGCCGCCGCACATCAGATACAGCGTGCCGTTGCGTGCCTGCGGAATCGACGACGCCATGCAGCCCTCGAGCGCCGCTGCACCCGCGGCTTTCGCCCGCCGCTCCACTTCGACATGCGTCTTCGGCGTGATCGTCGCACAATTCACAAAAATCCTGCCCTTCGCCCCGGCGAGCAGCGAATCGCCGCTCTCGGCGAACACGCCCAGCTGCGCCGCGTCGTCCGTCACGACCGTGAAAATCACGTCCGCCGATGCGGTCACGTCCGCCAGCTTCGTGGCGTGCCTCGCGCCGATTTCCTTCGCCAGCTCCGCGGCCGCCGCGGCGTTCACATCGAACACCACCGTCACCGCATAACCGCAGTCCTTCAGCCGCCGCGCCATGTTGCCGCCCATCCGGCCCACACCGACAAATCCGATTTTTTCATTCATAGGTTTGAAAATTCCCCGCGCACCGTGGGCGACCTCCCGGTCCTGCGCCAGCCCGATTTGCCAGAATTCTCAGGCCGCTTCCCGCCGGGACCGCACGCCGCGCGGCCGGCCCACCCATTCCGATTCCTCCCGTTTCAATTGGCTGGATGCCGCCGGCGCCTGTTCGTAACGTGCCACGCCCGCCAAATCCTGTAAGCTC
>DASZPP010000188.1:0-2071 GCA_035549975.1 Opitutus sp. | reverse complement strand
CAGGCCGCTGCGTTCGAGCACTTGGGTGACGTCGCGGTTGCTCCCGCTGACGAGCAGGTGCCGGCCGGTCTGGCGGAGGTAGTCGTGCAGATTTTCGAGCGCCATCACGGTGGACGCGTCGAGGTGGCGCGCATTTTTCATCCGCAGGATGAAGACGCGGATGTCCTGGTTTTCGGCGACGCCGCGGACGTGCTCCTGGAACAGGTCGGCGGCGCCGAAGAACAGTTCGCCCTCGACGTGGATGATCGAAATCTGCGGATGCGGGCGCTGCTTCGGGTCGCTGAGCTCGGCGAGATCGCCGGTGGCGTTGATGGCGTATTCGACGAGCGTGGGCGTGCTTGTTTTCTGGAGAAAGAGCGCGAGCGCGACCCCGATGCCGACATAGATCGCGGTGTCGAGCTGGAGGAGCAGGCAGGAGCCGAGCGTCAGGACAAAGACGACGGCGTCGGCGCGGGTCGAGCGGCAGGCGATGCGGATCTGATGGCGGTTGACCATCTTGATGCCGACGCGAATCAGGTGGGCAGCGAGCGCGGCGACAGGAATGAAATTGAAGACCGGCGTGACGAACAGGAGCACGAGCAGGACGACCGCGCTGCTGAGCATGGACGAAAGCTGGGACACGGCGCCGCTCTGGAAATTGACGGCGGAGCGGGCGAACGACGACGAGCCGGGCACGGCGCCGAACAGCGCGCAGGCGATGTTGGCCGCGCCCATGCCGATGAGTTCCTGGTTGGGCTCGATTTTCTGGCCGCTCTTGGCGGCGAGCGATTTCGTGATCGAGGCGGCCTCGAGCATCCCGAGGATCGCGATGGCGACCGCGGTGCCGGCGAGCTCGGGGAGGAGGTGGAGCTTTTGCGCGCCGAAGTGGAACCCGGCGAAGACCGGCACGATGGCGGTCAGCGCGCCCTCGTCCTGCACCATGCGAAACGGCGGCGCGGGCATCACGAGCGTGAACGCCTTCGCGGCGAGCCCGAGCGCGGCCAGGCCGATGAGCGCTTCGGGCCACGTCGGCCGGAAGCGGCGGACCGCCATGAAAATCAGCAGCGTGAGCACGCCGAGGGCGAGCGCCCACGGCTCGAACTGGAGGGTGCCGAGGTGAACGACCGCCTGCGAGACGTTCGTGAGGAAGTTTTGTCCCGACCCGACGTCGTAGCCGAGCAGGTTGTGGAGCTGGCTCGCGATCAGCAGCACGCCGATGCCGGTGCTGTAGCCGACGACGACGGAGCGGGAGATGAATTTGGTGATCTCGCCGAAATTGAGCAGGCCGGCGAGCAACTGGAGCGCGCCGATCAGGGCGGCGAGATAGATCGCGAGTTGCAGGCGCTCCATGCCGGCGTCGGCGTGCTGGGCGATCGTCGCCGCCACGATGAGGCTGATCGAGCTGGTCGGCCCGAACACATGGTGGTGGGACGAGAAAAACAGCGCCCCGACGAAGCCGCCGATGATCACGGAAATGATGACGGGCTGCGGCGGCAGGTCGAGGATGAGCGAAAACCCGATGGCCTGCGGGATCGACACGAGGGTGAGGGTGGCACCCGCGAGGAGATCGGCGCGGAACTTGGGCCAGCGGTAACGGCGCAGCTCGTCGACGAACGGAAATCGAACGCGGAACATGCGCGAGCCAAGCGCGGCAAATTCCTCGGTAAGCTCAGACACGCGGTCCACCGGCACGACGCTGAAAATCCGGCGCGGCAACGCGAGCGGAAACCAACGCGGCGGCGGCTTCCCGGCATGGGGCCCCGTCGGGCCGGCGGGTGGCGGATGGGCGCGTCGATGAAAAACTCGTGAAGCGTTTTGCCGAGTTGTCACCCGGCCGCCACGCATTCGTAACAATCGCCCGGCATCTTGGGTGCGTTCCTTCAACCCTAACATCGAACGCACACATCATGCTCAAACTCAGCATCAAATGGCCCGCGCTGCTCGGCAGCGCGCTGCTCGGCGCGGTTTCCGCGCTCGCCCAGGATAACAACGCGCTCCTGGATACCCTGGTCAAAAAGGGTTACCTCACGACCGACGACGTGTCGCAAATCAAGGCCGAAGCCGCCGCGACGGCGAAAAGCACCCCGAAGAG
>DASZPP010000187.1:0-8090 GCA_035549975.1 Opitutus sp. | reverse complement strand
CGCTTCAGGATGCCGTGGGGCGCGTCGCACAGTTGATCCATTCGCTGGCGCCATCGGCGTAGTGCTCCTTCTTCCAGACCGGCACGCGCGCCTTGGCCTCGTCGATGACATAACGGCAGGCGTCGAACGCCGCCGCGCGATGCGCCGCCACCGCGCCGACCCAGACCGCGAGGTCGCCGATCCGCAGCGCGCCGACACGATGCACGCAGGCGACGGCGAGCACGGCGAACTTCGCCCGCGCCTCGGCGACGATCCGCGCGCCCTCGCGCTCGGCGAGCTCGCCGAACGCCTCGTAGTCGAGTGCCTGCACCGCGCGGCCGTCGTTGTGGTTGCGCACCCAGCCCTCGAACGTCACGCACGCGCCCGCGCGCGAATCCGCCAGCGTCCGCTGCCGCGCGACCGGATCGATTGGCGTTGGCGATAATGTGAACATGATTCACCCCCCGGCGACCGGCGGGATGAAGACGACTTCGTCGCCGTCGTGCAACGCCGCCGCGGCGGCGGCGAATTCGCCGTTGACGGCGGCGCGCACGCGATCGGCCGGCAGCGTGAAGCCGTGGCGCGCGCGCAGCTCCTCGTAGAGCGCCTGCGGCGTCGCCGCGGCGGTCGCGAGTTGCTCGCGCGCGAGGCCGCGCTGCTCGCGCAGGATCGCGAAATAGCGGACGGTGAGGTTCGGCATGCGCGGGGCGTTCCGGTCGCGGCTCAGTCGAGCGTCACATGGTAGTCGCTCTTGCCGCCGGTCTTCTCGAGCAGCCGCACCTCGCGAATGACGATCCCGTGCGAGACCGACTTGCCCATGTCGTAGAGCGTGAGCGCGGCGACGGTGGCGCCGGTCAGCGCCTCCATTTCCACGCCGGTTTTCGCGGTGGTTTCCACGCGGCAGTTGATCTCGACGTTGCGATGGCCGACGTCGGCCTTGATCTCGATCTGGCAATCGTCGAGCGGCAGCGGATGGCAGAGCGGGATCAGCTCGCTCGTGCGTTTCGCGCCCATCACGCCGGCCAGCACCGCCGCGTGGAAGATCGGGCCTTTTTTGGTGGTGATCTCGCCGTCCTTGAGCAGCGCGGCGAGCTCGGTCGGAAGCGCGACGACGGCCACGGCGTGCGCCGTGCGTTTCGTGATCGGCTTGTCCCCCACGTTCACCATCGCGGGCCGGCCTTTTTCATCGAGATGGGATAACATGGTGGCATCTTTCGCGCAAACCGGCCGGCCTTTCAATGACGATATTCCCGCCGGGGCGCGCAAGTCCTGTCGCCCAGCCTTCGGCGCGACGCCCTACATCCAGGGCCGGAACCGCGCGGCGGTGCCCCGGGGGAAATTCGTCTCTTCCGCCGGCAGCTCGACAAATCCATCGGTGCCGACGAGGCCCGCGAGATCGCCGGAGGTGTTCGGCTCCGCCGGCATCGCCAGCAGCTCGCCGCGCGCGCCGCTGGAGAGCGTGACCGGCAGCAGGCAGGCGAGCGGCGCGCGAAACGTGAAATCCGCGGCCAGCGCCACGACCCGAGGCTCCGCCGGCGCGGCGCCGCTGGCCTGCGCCAGTGCGGGCAGCACATACCGATGCAGGCACGTGTAGGCCGAAACCGGGTTGCCTGGCAGCGCGAACACCGGCGTGCGGCGCGGCGTGAGGCCGAACCAGAACGGCTTGCCCGGCCGTTGTGCCACGCCCTGGAAAATTTTTTTCACGCCCTGCTCGTCGAGCACCGCGGGAAGAAAATCGAATTTGCCCTTCGAGACCCCGCCCGCGATCAGCACGACATCGTATTCTGCGATGATGTGCCAGAGCCGGTGCTCGATCTCGTGCCGCACATCGCGCAGGTGAAACCGCTCGATGCGCGGATAACCGGCGGCCAGCAGCGCCGCCCGCAGGGCGTGGTCGTTGCTCCGCCGCACCTGATGCGCGGCGACCGGCGCGTCGACTTCGACCAATTCGTCCCCGGTCGCGACCACCGCGATCTTCGGTCGCGCGGAAACCGTGACCGTGCTCGCGCCGACCGCCGCCGCCACGCCGATCTCGCGGCCGCCCAGCCGCACGCCGGCGCGCAGGATGACTTCACCGGCGCGCCGATCGCTGCCGCGGCGGTGCACGGACGAGCCCGGCGCGATCGCCGCCCCGCGGCCCACCGTGATGCGCCCGCCGTCGCGGGACGCGTCCTCGAGCGGCACAACGCAATCCGCCCCGTCCGCGAGCACCGCGCCGGTCATGATCTCGATGCAGGCGTCATCCGCGTCGCTCAATTTCAGCGGCCGCATGCCGGCGGCTTGCGTGCCTTCGACCCGGAAAACGTTCGCGCCCGCGGCCAGTGCGGCCGAGCGCAGCGCGTAACCGTCCATCGTCACCCGGTCGAACGGCGGCAGGTCGCGATCCGCGACGATGTCCGCCCGCAGCACGCGACCCTGCGCCTCGGCGAGCGGGCAGTCCTCGCGGAGGAACGGCGCGACGTTCGCCAGGATGAGCTTCTCGGCTTCGGACGGGGTCAGCATGGAGCCACGCCAACAAAGCAGGTTTGTCATTCCGAGCGAAGCGAAGAATCCAGGCTGACCAAAGTGCCATTTTAACTTGTTACGTGAAATAGCCCCAGCGGGCCGTCACCCGTGCACTCCGGACATTTTCACGTGATACGTTAAAATTGATTGCTCCCGGCCTTTCGGTGCCTGGAGCGGAAAGGGAGCGGAGCGATGCGCGGTGCCGGGCGGCCGGGCGGAAACTCGGCTTTGCCTTTTTGGTGGAGTCGATTGTCAGTTGCGCGACGGATGCCCGCCGCCGATCAATTCCAACGCCCGCTGCGCGACCTGCGCATTTCCGTCACCGACCGGTGCAATTTCCGCTGCCCCTATTGCATGCCGAAGGAGGTGTTCGGCGCGTCGCATGCGTTCCTGCGCGACCCGCAGCTGATGTCGCTGGCGGAGATCGTGCGGATCGTGCGGGCCTTCCGCGCGCTCGGCGTCGAGAAGGTCCGGCTGACCGGGGGCGAGCCGCTGCTGCGCGACGACGTGCCGGCGCTCGTGCGCGCGTTGAAGCACGATCTCGGCGTGCCCGATGTGGCGCTCACGACCAACGGCTGGCTCCTCGAGAAATACGCGCCCGCGCTGCGCACCGCCGGGCTCGACCGCGTCAACGTCTCCGTCGACTCGCTCGACGACGCCACCGCCGGCCGGATGAACGGCCTCGGCTTCAAGATCGCCCGCGTCCTGCGCGGCATCGACGCGGCCGCCGCGCTCGGCCTGCCCGTGAAGGTCAACTGCGTGGTCCAGCGCGGCGTGAACGACGGCGAGCTGCCGGCGTTGTGCGACCATTTCCGCGCCCGCGGGCACACGCTGCGGTTCATCGAGTTCATGGACGTGGGCAACACGAACCACTGGTCGGCCGACCGCGTCGTGCCCGCGCGCGAGATCGTCGCGCGGATCGACGCGCGCTGGCCGCTCGAGCCGGTGGGCCCGGCTTACCGCGGCGAGGTGGCGGCGCGCTACCGCTATCGCGACGGACGCGGCGAGATCGGCCTGATCAGCTCGGTGACGGAACCGTTCTGCCGCGACTGTCATCGCGCGCGCCTCTCGGCCGACGGAAAACTCTACACCTGCCTCTTCGCCGCGCTCGGCTGGGATGTGCTCGGCTGCCTGCGCGCCGGGGCGGACGAGCCGGAGTTGCAACGCTTCCTCGCGCGGATCTGGGGCGGCCGGCTCGATCGCTACAGCGACGAACGCGCGGAGGTGCTCGCCGCCGGCGAAGCGCGCGACAAGATCGAGATGAGCTACATCGGCGGCTGAGCCGGCGCCGCGCCATCGGCTGAAACCCGAGGCGCCGTTCGGGGAGAACCGCATTCCGCGCGAGGGCGGCGAAACGATGATCCGTGGATGATTTTCCGGCGGAGGCGAACCGCGCGGCGCGGCGCCGGTCTTTCCGGGGCATGCTCGGATCGACGGCAACGCATCCCAACCTCGGCGTGATTCGGAAGTTTTTCGAAGCGTCCAGCCACGGCGATCGCGACGGGCTGCGCGCGACGCTCGCGGAAAACGCGAAATGGATTTTCCCCGGCCGGCACCGGTTCAGCGGCACGAAAAACGGCTTGAACGAAATCGCCGCGTTTTTCGGCGAGCTGAGGCGGCTCGGTTTCCGGTTCGAGCAGCTCGTCGCGGAGGCGACCGACCGCTACGTGATCGATTGCGAGCGCGCGTGGACCGACAAGTACCGGGTCGAGCTGCAATGGTGCGTGCTCTGGAAAATCGAGAACGGCAAGATCGTGCAGGGCGCGCATTTCGCGGCGGACCAGCGGAAGACGGATCGTTTCTTCAACACCGTGCGCGCCTGAACGGCGACTCATCCGCGGCTTGCCGTGCGCGCCGCGCCGGGTTCGACTCGGGCGCATGGAAGCTTTCGCCCAGGCGCGCGCCTTGATCGACCAAGCCCACGCCGCCGATCCGCGCCGCGCCGGCGACGGCCGGCCGGCGGAGCTGGTTTACGCGGATCGCATGGAGGCGTGGGTGACGCGCGCGGCGGCGGAGCCGACCGGGCTGCTGCGGCTCGCCGCACGTTGCCAGCACCTCGAGCGCTGGTCGGTGCCGCGGGCGAGCTTTCCGGATGGGCGCGCGGGTTATCTCGCGTGGCGGCGTTCGCTTTATACGAAGCAGGCCGCCCGCGCGCGCGCGCTGCTGCTCGAGGCGGGCCTGCCCGCGGCGTCGGCGGAGGAGGTGGCGACGTGGGTCTCGAAGGCTGGACTGAAGACGAATCCCGGCACCCAGGCGCTCGAGGACGCCGCGTGCCTCGTGTTCCTGGAAACCGAGATCGGCGCGTTCGCGGCGCAGCATGCCGACTATCCGCGGGAGAAGTTCGGGGACATCCTCCGCAAGACCTGGCGGAAGATGAGCCCGCGTGCGCAGGAGCTCGCCCGCGGACTCGACCTGCCGCCCGCGATCGCGGCGCTGGTCCGCGACGCGTTTGCCTCCTGAATCATGGCCGGAAAAAAAACCGCCCGATTTCGCGACGCGATGCCGCGCGGCGGTTGCCCGGCGACGTCGCCCGCGCACCACCATCTTTGATGAAGACCCTGCTCGCCAAAAGAATCGCCGTCGGCTGCGTGTTCGTGCTGGTCACGATCCAGTTCGTCCGCCCGGCCAAGAACATCACGCTGACCGGCCCCGGGCCCAACGACATCACCGTGCTGCATCCGACCTCGCCGGAAGTGACGGCGATTCTCGCGAAGGCCTGCTACGACTGTCACTCGGACCACACGCGCTATCCGTGGTATGCCGAGGTGCAGCCCGTCGGCTGGTGGCTCGCGGACCACGTGAAGGAGGGAAAGCACGAGTTGAACTTTTCCGAATTCGGCGCCTACGCGCCCGGTCGCGCGGTGCGAAAGCTGAAGGGCATCGATCGCATGTTGCAGAAACACCAGATGCCGCTGGCGTCCTACACGCTGCTGCATCGCGACGCCGTGCTCACGGCCGACGAATCCGACGCGCTCATCAAGTGGGCCGATGCGCTGCGCGCCTCGATCCCGGTGGCGAACTAGTCAACCCGCCGCGCGAACCAACGATGCCGGAAGCTCCTTCCGCCATCCGCCAGCGCGAAGCCGCCCAAATAAAATCCACCGATTCGGCGGGGAGAATTCGGACGGCCGTGCCAAACCTCCCGGAAACGCCCGCCATGGAAAGCCCCCGTCCCGATTCGCCGCATCCCTGGCGATGGGTTCCCACGCTCTATTTTGCCGAAGGCGTTCCGTATGTCGTCGTGATGACCCTGTCGGTCATCCTCTACAAAAACCTGCGGGTCTCGAACACCGACATCGCACTGTACACGAGCTGGCTCTACCTGCCGTGGGTGATCAAGCCGCTCTGGTCGCCGCTCGTCGATCTGCACGGGACGAAGCGCCACTGGATCGTCGGCCTGCAATTCATGGTTGGCGTGGCGCTGGCCTCCATCGCCCTCGTGCTGCCCGGTCCGCATTTTTTTCGCGCCACGCTCGCGGTGTTCTGGCTGCTCGCGTTCAGCTCCGCGACGCACGACATCGCCGCGGATGGCTTTTACCTGCTCGCGCTGCCGCCGCATGAACAGGCGGCGTTTGTCGGCGTGCGCAGCACGTTTTACCGGCTCGCCACGATCGCGACGCAGGGCGGGCTCGTGTGGCTCGCCGGCTCGCTCCAGGTGAGCGGCGGCAGTGTCACGCGGGCCTGGGGCTGGGTCTTCGCCGTCGCCGCGGCGTTTTTCGCGGGCGTGAGCCTGTTTCACCTCGTGGCGCTGCCGCGACTGGCCGCCGACCACGCCGGGGCGCCCGGGGCGAACGGCGGCGCGGGCTGGCTGGAGGTGTTCGCCGCGTTTTTCCGGAAAAAAGGCATCGGCGTCATCCTCGGTTTCCTGCTGCTGTATCGCTTCGCCGAGGCGCAATTGTTGAAACTGGTGCCGCCGTTCCTGCTCGACTCGCGCGCCGCCGGCGGGCTCGCGCTCAGCACGGAGCAGGTGGGCATCATCTACGGCACGATCGGCGTGATCGCGCTCACGCTCGGCGGAATCATCGGCGGCGTGGTGATCGCGCGCCACGGGCTCAAGCGCCTGCTCTGGCCGATGCTGCTCGCGATGTATGTGCCGAACCTGGTGTTCATCGGCCTCGCGCTCGTGCAGCCGGCGAACCCGGCGGTGATCGCAACGGCGCTCGCGCTGGAGCAGCTCGGCTACGGCTTCGGCTTCACGGCCTATCTCCTCTACATGATGATGGTCGCCGACGGCGAGCATCGCACGGCGCACTACGCGATCTGCACCGGCTTCATGGCGCTGGGCATGATGCTGCCCGGAATGGGCGCCGGCTGGCTCGAGGAGAAACTCGGCTACCTGAACTTTTTCATCTGGGTGTGCGTCGCGACGATCCCGGCGATCGTCGCGACGACGATGGTGAAAATCGAGCCGGCCTTCGGAAGGAAGACCGGAACGCCCCCCTCGACGCAAAGTCCGCCCAGCTCCGGTCCGGCTCCGAGAGAAAGTCCGTAATACGGAGTTTCGCCTCCCGCTCTGAATGGCGGAATTTGAGCTGATGGGGACGCGGCGCCCTCGCCGCGTTTCGTGGACATCGCGGCCTGGCGCGGCAAAGGCGCCGCACCCCCACTGCCCAAGCCGGACTCACGCGGTTGGCCGAAGGCCGCGAGCTTGCTCGCGCTCTGAAAAACGCCCGCAAGCGGGCTGCCTACCGTTTCACCTTCTGGTTTGCGCAACACGAGCGGTATTCGGGCCAACTGCATCGTTACGGCCAAGACCGTGTCCGCGCTCCCGCTATCGCAGCGCGCGAACGCCGGCGATGAACCTCCTCCACTGAAACGCGGGCCCCGGATCGTCCTTGTTCGCCTGGATATGATAATGGCCGAGAATGCCGTGATAGTTCGCGAGCTCGCGGTCCGGCAGCTTGTGTGTGATCGGGCGGCCGAGCCAGTTGTGCGGGTAGTCGCAGGTGATCCGGGGAAAAATCCGGCAAAGCGCCGCGGTCAGCCGGACGAGCGCGGCGTATTGCTGCGGCGTGAAATCATACTGCACCCGCGTCTCGCCCTGCACGGTGCCGACCACCGGATCCGGCCGCGCCGGCCGGCCGACGAAGTGCGGCGTCGCGATCCCCGGATTCCCGATGCGCCCGGGAACACGGATCACCGCGCCAAGACGATCCGCCTGGGCATACCACTCGTCCAGCGGCGCCGCCTCGTCCGGCGGATAGGCCCCGATGTTCGCGATCTCGACGCCGATCGACCGGCTGTTGGCCACGGTCGCGTGCAGCGCGCGTTCCTGCAGGTCGATCGTCTGGTAAATCGTGCCGTCGACATCGAGGAGGAAGTGGACGCTGAGCGCGCGTTGGTGCAGGACGTTGAAGCAGACCTTGCTCACGCCGCACACGTCGTAGTGCAGGACAAACTGGTCCACCGCCTTCTGCAGCTCGGGCACGGTCCAGCCGTGCTGCCGGACCCGCGCCTCGTCCCCGGGGCTGAGCACGCCATGGCGCAGCGCGAACGGCGGCAGCCCGGCGTAACCGTTGTAGCCGCCGGGATCCTGCCACGTGATGACGCGCGTGCCGGTGTGGAAACGTTTCCCGGCCACGATGATCTCGTCGCCGGTTGTCGCG